>CAXTKL010000202.1:0-2156 GCA_964244825.1 uncultured Aestuariivirga sp. | reverse complement strand
ACCGTGGCGTCCGAAATCATGGCCATTCTCTGTCTGGCCAATTCGATTGAAGATCTCGAGCGCCGCATCGGCAACATCGTTGTGGCCTACAAGAAAGACAAGTCACCCGTGCTCGCCCGTGACATCAAGGCCCCCGGAGCCATGGTGGTTCTGCTCAAGGACGCGCTGATGCCAAACCTGGTGCAGACTCTCGAAAACAACCCGGCCTTTGTGCATGGCGGTCCCTTCGCCAACATCGCCCATGGCTGCAATTCGGTGATGGCGACAAAGACGGCGCTGAAACTCACCGACTATGTCGTCACGGAAGCAGGCTTCGGTGCCGATCTCGGGGCCGAAAAATTCTTCGACATCAAATGCCGCAAGGCAGGCCTCACACCTGCCGCGACCGTCATCGTTGCGACGGTAAGAGCACTGAAAATGCATGGCGGTGTGGCCAAGGAAAATCTGAAAACCGAAAACGTGGAAGCCCTGAAAAAGGGTCTTGCCAATCTCGGCCGCCATATCGAGAACGTGAAGAAGTTCGGCGTGCCCATTGCCGTTGCTGTCAATCACTTCATCGCTGATACAGATGCCGAAATCGACGCCGTGAAAGACTATTGCAAAACCCACGGCGTGGAAGCCTTTAAATGCACGCACTGGGCCCATGGCGGTGCCGGCATTGAGGATCTCGCCAAACACGTGGCCATGCTGGCCGACAAGGAGTCAGCACAATTCAAGCCACTCTATGACGAAGCCATGCCGCTGTGGGACAAGGTCAAGACCATCGCCCGCGAAATCTACCGCGCCGACGACATCGCCGCCGACAAGTCCGTGCGCGACCAGTTCAAGGCCTATGAAGCTGCAGGCTATGGCAAGTTCCCGATCTGCATGGCAAAGACGCAGTACTCCTTCTCCACTGATCCCAACCTGAAAGGTGCCCCCACCAACCACATGGTGCCGATCCGCGAAGTGCGCCTGTCCGCCGGGGCGGAATTCATCGTCGTCGTCTGCGGCGACGTGATGACCATGCCGGGCCTGCCCAAAGTACCGAGTGCCGAGGTGATCGGGCTCGACGCGACGGGGCGGATTGAAGGATTGTTCTGAGTACCACTCACCGTGTCCCTCTTCCTTCGCGGCCCGCAAAGAGGCGGGCACCTCAGGATGAGGGACACTATACTTTCCCCTCATGCTGAGGTGCATTGCCCTTGCAATGCCTCGAAGCATGCGCCCCAAGCGAGAACACCCATGGCCACCATCATCGACGGAAAAGCCACTGCCGAAGCCTTGCGCAAGCGCATCGCCACAGCCGTAACCACACTCAAGTCGCACCATGCCCTCACCCCCGGCCTGGCCGTGGTCCTCGTCGGTGAAGACCCCGCCTCAAAAGTCTACGTCGCCAACAAGGCAAAACAGACCGTCGAAGTTGGCATGAATTCATGGGAACACAAACGCCCTGCTGACACCAGCGAGGATGATCTTCTGGCGCTGGTCGGCAAGCTGAACAATGACCCCTCCGTACACGGAATATTGGTGCAGATGCCGCTGCCCAAACACATCGACTCCGCCAAAGTTCTCAATACCATCAACCCCGACAAGGACGTCGACGGCTTTCACGTCGTCAATGTGGGCCGCCTCTCCACCGGGCAGGATGCGCTTGTGGCCTGCACGCCCACGGGCTGCGTCATGCTGGCAAAGAGCGCGATGGGAAAGCTTGATGGTGTCAACGCCGTGGTCATCGGCCGCTCAAACATCGTCGGAAAGCCCGTGGCGCAATTGCTGCTGGCCGAAAACTGCACCGTCACGATCGCCCATTCGAAATCAAGGGACTTGCCCGGCATCGTCCGCCAGGCCGACCTCGTCATCGCCGCCGTGGGCCGACCCGAAATGGTGAAAGGCGACTGGATCAAACCCGGCGCCACCGTCATCGACGTCGGCATCAACCGCATTGAGCGCGGCGGAAAGAATGTGTTGGTGGGCGATTGCGAGTTTGCGAGCTGCGAGAAGGTGGCAGGCAGCATCACGCCCGTACCGGGCGGTGTAGGGCCGATGACGATTGCATGTCTGCTCTACAACACAGTCCGCGCCGCCTGTGCGATCCGGGGTGTGAAAACACCGGAGATGTGACCTACTGCTCCAAGGCCCAAACGATATAATCGCACACAGCGTTCAGGTTCTTG
>CAXTKL010000201.1:0-2191 GCA_964244825.1 uncultured Aestuariivirga sp. | reverse complement strand
GTGGCAGACCAAGGCCGACAGATCCGGTCCCACAAAGCCAGCCTCGCACCCAAATGCGAAGGAAGGAAGCCCGGCCAAGAGCACGCAAAATACCAGTTCCGAAAGCCTTGACAGACCGTTAAGTGTCACGGCCACACATTTTAGTTCGCATGATTCCAGGGAGATGACATGGCACTGCGCAAAAACCTGAGAGCCGAACTGGAGGCCCCCGCCGAACTGCGCAAGTTTGGCAGTGGCTGGTTTGCAGGTGTTGTCGGCTTAGCCCTGGCGCTGGGGGCGCTGGCCCTTGTGCTGGTCACGCGGCAGTCAGCCCTCCTGTCCACGCCGGAACTGGCAGCGCTCAGGGACTCGAACCTGTTCCGCCCGGGCCAGATG
The DNA here is from genome assembly GCA_964244825.1 of uncultured Aestuariivirga sp. Taxonomy (GTDB): domain Bacteria; phylum Pseudomonadota; class Alphaproteobacteria; order Rhizobiales; family Aestuariivirgaceae; genus Aestuariivirga. Next base: position 1,816 of record CAXTKL010000201.1, on the reverse strand, counting down.
CTGCTGATGCTGGCGGCCTTCCTGCTGGGCTGTTTGAGCATGGCGCTGCGCCCGCAAAAACTGCTGGGCACCCTGGCGGTGGTCATCACTCTGGTCGCATCACTCTGGGCCACGCTGCCGCAGGCACCGGACCTGACGGCGGGTCATCACGTCTATTTTGGTCTCGACTTCTTTATCCTCAACGTGGTCTTCGGCGGCTTGCTGTTCATTCCGCTGGAGCGGCTGTTCCCGAAGTGGAAGGACCAGCCCGTGTTCCGCACCGAATGGCGCGAGGACCTGTTGTATTATTTCATCAGCAGCATGCTGGTGCAGATCTTCGCCTTCACCACCTTTGCGCCGTCGAACTTCCTGCTCAGCCACCTGCAAATTGCAGGCTTCCGCGCCTGGGTTGGGGCCTTGCCTTTGATCGTGCAGGTCTTGGCCATCATGGTGTTGACCGACTTCGTGCAATACTGGCTGCACCGCGCCTTTCACCGCGTGCCTTTCCTCTGGGGCTTCCACGCCGTGCATCACTCCGCCAAGGAGATGGACTGGATTGCGGGGGCCCGCATGCACTTTTTCGAGATCATCATCCTGCGCGCCGCCACCGCCACACCGGCCTTCACCCTGGGCTTTGGCCAGGAAGCCCTGCAAATCTATTTGCTGATCGTCTATGTGCTCTCCACCTTCGTGCACGCCAACCTGAACTGGAAACTGGGCTGGATGGAGCGTGTCATGGTCACACCGCGGTTTCACCACTGGCACCACGGCATCGAAAAGGAAGCCATCGACGTCAATTTCGCCATTCACTTTCCGCTCTATGACAAGCTCTTCGGCACCTATCACATGCCGGAAAACCGCTGGCCATCGGGTTATGGTGTCGGTGGCCATCCGGTGCCCAATGGTTATTGGAAGCAGTTTCTTTACCCGTTCAAAAAGGCTTGAAGCATTTGCTCCGCCGTACAATATGTGACAGGCAAAGTTTCAAATAAGGACCCCCCATGATTGACCTGCACTACTGGCCTACGCCGAATGGCCACAAGATCACGATTTTTCTGGAAGAGGCAGGATTGCCTTACACCATTCACAGGGTGGACATCGGCAAGGGCGACCAGTTCAAACCGGACTTCCTGAAAATCGCCCCCAATAACCGCATGCCGGCGATTGTGGATCACGCACCAAAGGATGGTGGCACTGCCATCAGCGTGTTTGAATCGGGCGCCATCCTGCAATATCTCGCCGAAAAAACCGGCATGTTCCTGTCCACCGACATCCGCAAGAAAACCGAGGTCATGCAATGGCTGTTCTGGCAAATGGGCGGCCTTGGCCCCATGGCCGGGCAAAGCAACCATTTCAACGTCTATGCCAAGGAAAAACTGCCCTATGCCATGCAGCGCTATTCCAATGAGACGGGCCGCCTGTTCGGCGTTTTGAACAAGCGCCTGGCCGATCGTGATTTCATGGCAGGTGATTATTCCATCGCCGATATGGCAAGCTATCCCTGGACACTCTCCTGGGAAAACCACACCCTCAACATCGACGATTTCCCACATCTGAAACGCTGGCAAACTGCAATGTCTGCCCGTCCTGCCGTCGTGCGCGCCTATGCCCAGGCAGGCGAACGAAAGCCGATGACCGAGGATGAACGCAAGGTGCTGTTTGACCAAGACGCCAAAACGGTGAAGGCTTGAGCCAAGTCCCCTCATCCGCCCTTCGGGCACCTTCTCCCGTTAGAAGAAACGGGAGAAGGCAAATACAATCAGCCTTCTCCCGCGCCTCTTTGCGGGAGAAGGTGGCCGAAGGCCGGATGAGGGGGAGCGCGTCCCCATCTTGACCT
>CAXTKL010000200.1:0-2340 GCA_964244825.1 uncultured Aestuariivirga sp. | reverse complement strand
GCAACGATTTTACGTACCAGCGGAAACACCAGCAACACGGTCGGGAAGGCGATGAGCCATGAGATGCCCCAGCCACCCATCCATTTGCCGAAAAATCCGTCCACCCATCCCAGCGCCCGCAAGGTGCTCACACCGGAGATGATGAAGGACATCATCACGGACAGGACAAATGGAATTGCCACGGTGTTGTATTTGGCGGGAAGTTTTGCCACGCACCGTTTCAGTGCGAACGGGCGATGCAAAAATCAACCGCTTCCAGCAGCGAGGCTTTCCATTCGCTGTCACTGAAAATGGCAAGTGCATCCTTGGACAACTGCCCATAATGGCGGGCACGGTCCAGCGTGTCGGCCAGGGTGCCATGACGGTCCATGAGTTTCTGTGCGTAGATCAGATCATCGTCCGTCTGGTTGCCCTCTTCCATGGTGCGTTTCCAGAATTTCCGTTCTTCGGTTGCGCCGCGCCGGAACGCCATGATGACGGGCAGCGTGATCTTGCGTTCGCGGAAATCATCGCCAACGCTTTTGCCGAGCTTGGCCTGGGAGCCGGAATAGTCCAGCGCATCATCCACCAGCTGGAAGGCAATGCCGAGATTGCGGCCATAGGATTCAAGCGCTTCCTGCTCATTGCGCGGGCGGTTCGAAATCACCGCTCCCACCCGGGTGGCGGCGCAGAACAGGGCAGCTGTCTTGGCACCGACGACTTTCAGGTAAGAATCTTCTGTGGTTGAGGTGTCTTGCGAGACCGCCAGTTGCAACACCTCGCCTTCGGCGATGATGCAGGCCGCATCCGAGAGAATGCGCAGGCACTCCAGCGAGCCGGTTTCCACCATCATCTTGAAGGCCTGACCCAGCAGATAGTCACCCACCAGCACCGAAGCCTGGTTTCCCCAGATCACACGGGCCGCGTCCTTGCCACGGCGCATGTCACTTTCGTCGACCACATCATCATGCAGCAGGGTGGCCGTGTGCATGAATTCCACTGCCATGGCGAGCTTGATGTGGTGCAGGCCCTTGTAGCCGCACATGCGGGCAGCGGCCACGGTGAGCATGGGGCGAATGCGCTTGCCGCCGGAGTTGATCAAATGGCCTGCCAGTTGCGGAATGAGTTCCACATGGCTCTGGGCCTTTTCCAGAATCAACTCATTGATCAAATTCATGTCCTGAGTGGTCAGTTTCACCAATGCATCAAGCGTTGGTGCGGGCCTGTCCAGCCCGGCTTCAAACGGAATCACAACGCCCATCTTGTCCAATCCCTGTTGCCCGTTTTTTCAGCTTAGCAAGCGCTGCCCGTGAAAAGACGTGGCGCATTGCCGCTGTTGGTTTCGAAACATATTGACATGGTAACCACTCATTCACCAAACCTCGCCTAAACTTGGGAGTGATGCAACTGGCAACCGAAACCCATTACGCGCCGCCCGCAGCCGCACCCCAGGGTGTGCCTGCCTCGCTCACGGAAGATGATTTCCTGGGTGGCAAATTGCGTGTGTTGCAGCCCGAAAAGGGATATCGCGCCGGTATCGACGCGGTTTTTCTGGGCGCCACTATCCCTGCCAAGGAAGGCGAGACGGTTTTTGAAGCGGGCATTGGTGTCGGCGTGGCGTCGTTGTGCCTGTTGTCGCGCTGCCGCGACATTCACGTCACCGGCATGGAAATCACCGCACGTTATGCCATGATGGCCGAGGAAAATGCCAAGCGGAACGGCTTTGCCGGCCACATGCGTGTGATCCATTCGGATGTGAAGGAAGCGCTGCGCCGGGATTTGTCGAGCATGCCGGAACATGGCACCTTTGCCCATGCCTTTGCCAACCCACCCTATTTTGAAGAGGGCAAGGTCACGGCCTCGCCGACTTTGCTGAAAGCCCAGGCCCATGCCTTTGGGGCTGATGACCTCGAACTGTGGATCAAGGTGATGTATGCCATGGTCGGCTTGCGCGGTACTGTGACACTCGTGCACCGGGCCGATACGCTGGGCAAAATCCTCACCGCCATGGAAGAGAAATTCGGCGACATCCGCGTGGCCCCGCTTTATGCCCGCGAAGGCACTGCTGCGAGCCGGGTGATCGTGCAGGGCGTGCGCGGCTCCAAGGCACCGATGCAATTGCTGCCGGGTCTGATTTTGCACGGCGAAGGCAATTCCTTCACGCCGGATGCGGAGGCCGTGTTGCGCGATGGTGCGGCCTGGCGGCTCAGGTAACATCAGGACATATTTCCAGCTTGGTGGGACCGGATCTGTCGGCCTTGGTCTGCAACACCCCTGCAAAGTGGGGACGCGCGGGGAGACCCTCTGCGTGGTGCGACTGGTTTAAAGTCGCGAAAGTTGCGTCGGGTCTCCCCACGCGAA
>CAXTKL010000199.1:0-2368 GCA_964244825.1 uncultured Aestuariivirga sp. | reverse complement strand
CCATGGACTGGCTTCCCCTCGCCTATGCATGTTTCTGCATTTTTTGCGCAGCCGTGGTGCGCGGCTTCTCAGGCTTCGGATTTTCGCTGTTGGCGATTACTGCGCTCTCGCTGGTTTATAGTCCCGCCGAGATCATTCCGTCGATTTTCATGCTGGAACTGGCGGCCAGCCTCAATCTGTTGCCGTCGATCTGGAATGACATTCACTGGAAGTCGCTGGCACCTTTGACGCTGGGCTGCCTCATCGCCACGCCAATCGGCGTTTGGCTTTTGGCTCATGTTCCCCCCGCTCCCATGCAATTGGCCCTGGCACTATTTGTGCTTGTCGCGACAGCCCTGCTATGGCGGGGCTTCGCTCTAAAATCCATGCCCGGCAAACTCGGTGCGACGTTGGCTGGGGCCGCCTCCGGTTTGAGCAATGGTGCCTTCGGCATCGGTGGGCCACCGGTCATCCTGTTCTATTTCGCCTCTCCCGCCGGAGCCACCTCGGGCCGCGCCTCGCTGACAGCTTTCTTCCTGGCCACCGACGTGATAGGTCTCGCAAATCAATCCGTACACGGATTGATCACAATCGATGCAGTATGGCGTGCCCTGAGCTATCTTCCACCTCTTTTGGCCGGAATATGGATCGGCGCTCGCAGCTTCAAAGGCACCAACCCCGAAACCTTTCGGAAAGCCGTGCTGGTTTTGCTGCTCGCACTGACCGTGGTGATCGGGGCAAAGGCGGCGATCAACCTGTAACTGTTGGCGTAAGCTCCGACAGCATTTGCAAAGGCCGATAGTCGCTTGACGCCAACCCACAGCCGTCATCGGCATAAACCAGAACACCAGCAGCAATAGCGTGCAGCAGGGTTCGGGGCTGCGTGGTCATGGCGGCGGGATGGATGATGGCACCAACGCCATCCAACCAGTTTTCACCGCGCTGGCGCCTCTCCACCGGAATATCAGCCCAGAAATCCTTGCCCTCAAGTTCAGCCCCCATGACGATCAACGGTTCAGGTAAACGACATGCAACGTCGCGCACAATATCAATGCGCTGGCGGGCTATCGTCGGCCCAAGAAAAGCAACACGCTTCCCAACACGTCGGGACACGCCTTTCGGTCGATGCCAAGGCAAAAGAACAGCTTGCTCTGGAAACAGTGCCGCAATGCCATGATGCGGCGTGATGATCGAACGCGCCTGTTGCAACGCTGCCGTTTCATGTGCCACCCATCTTTCATCCGCACGAAAATCAGAAACAGTCTTGCTCTCGGCAAAGTGATCCGCCACTGCATCCAGCCTGCGGTGAATCTCCGCCATGGGATAGCGGCTCATTGCAACATCATAACTGCGGCCACCCAGAACACCCGCAGCCTGAAGCCAGGGCAACCAAGTCTGCGCAACGACAAGATGGCGAGAACGATAGTCGACATGGTGGGCAAGCGCTTCGGCCACCAGCCGGTCATTCTCCAGATAGGCCTTTTGCCGGATCGCACCTGTTGCACCGGCAACGCGGCGCATCGTCAAATGCCGCTTCACAGTCTGAATCGTGGCCTTGTGAGACACCCTGCCCTGCCAGCGGTAACGTGAAACCAAGGGCTTGCCTAAAATGCCGGGCGCAATCAACTGATCGTCCTCTCCGGCCGTTGCTGACACATAGCTTGCAAATTCCGGCCACACCTCGTCCAGAACAAAACTTGTCTTCCTCCATGTCCGCGACAACGCCTGCTTTTCAATATTCAGCTTGCATCCCAATTCACCACAATTCGCACAGCTGCGCGGCAATGCGATATTAGTCATGCCAAGCACTCCAGTCGAATGACCAGATGCTCCGCCGACAACTGCACGCACAGCCGGGTATCAACGGCCGCACGAAAACGAAAATCAACATAGTTCCAGAACACCGTGGCATCCTCACCATCACGCCGCTGCAAGCCATCGACAACTGCGCTATGCGCATGCAGTTCAATGACCTCGGCCCCTGCCCGTTTCACTACACCCGAGAGACCATTGGTAAACTGGCAAATGCCGCCAGCAATCGACGGCACAAGGCAGCCATGGCGCAATTCGCGGCCCACAACAAAGCCCTTGGCACGCGTCGGCCGTCCCACCTGCTGCCAGAAACTGAACACCTGGTCTTTGCGAACAACCGTGCCATCCAGCAACCGCGCAAGCACGCGCAGATTCTGCACCTTGCCTAGCTCGAGTTGTTGCTCACGCGGGTCTGCTTGCGTGAACAACGGGGTCATGCTTTCAGCGAGAAGCTTGGGCTGGCTCCCGGCACGGACGTGATTTTTCGCCAAGCTGCTCTTGCGGCCAGCAGCATTCCGGATCAAGCGCTTTACAATGAAAACGCGTGTCTTGATCCAGAACGCCAGGCGCTGATCAT
>CAXTKL010000198.1:0-2449 GCA_964244825.1 uncultured Aestuariivirga sp. | reverse complement strand
GCTTCCGTCACCACGTCAACGGCTTTCAGGAAACCGTCGCGCATGTAATCGCCGAAGCTCTTGCGGCCCTGTTCTTCATTCGCATTCACCCAGGACATGATGAATACGGTGAGGCCGTTTTCGACGGCGTGTTTGACGAAGGATTTTTTCTCGTTCAGATCGAGAATGTAATATTTGTTGATCCACGGTGGCACAATGAGCAGGGGAATTTCATGGGTGCGCGCCACTTGTGGCGAATATTGAATAAGCTCGAACACGTCATTGCGGAAAATCACCTTGCCCGGTGTCGTCGCAATGTTCTCACCGAGCTTGAAGGGTGAGCCATCCACTTGCGTGATGCGCAGGCGGCCTTTCGACTTCTGCAGATCATTCTCAAGTTTTTCCATGCCCTTGAGCAGGTTCTCACCCGATGTTGCCAGTGTGGCGCGGATCACTTCTGGATTGGTGAGCGGTGAGTTCGTGGGCGAAAACGCATTGGCGATATTCTCGACATAGAATTTCGCCTTCGCCTTGGTGTGCGGATCAACGCCGTCGGCCGTGTCGACGATGTCATGGGCAGCCTGGGTGGTGACGAGATAGGCTTGTTTCAGCGCATCGAAAATCGAGTTCTCGATCCAGTCCTTGTCCTTGAAGCGGCGATCGTTCTTCTTGGGTACCGCCACCGGCTCCGGCATTTGCCCCATGGCGCGGGACCATGAGTTTTGCCAGATATTGGAGTATTGCTGCCAGAGCTTTGTCTGCATTTCATAGAGTTTGTCGGGCTGCTGCAAATGCGCCTGCCAGACCTCGCCGAGCGTGCGGCTGATCTGCTCGATGGGCACGGTCTGCGACTCTGCATCCTGGCGCTGGGCATCCGGATTCTGGGCCATCATCTGGGCCAGTTTGGCCATGCGCTCGTAAACCTGCGCCAGATTATGGGTCAGTTTGGCGGGGTCGGCGAGGGCCGTGCCGATAACGTCAGTGGCGGGTTTTGAGGGCGTGCTCATGGCGGCAGTTTAATGCAAGGCGGAAAGCCTGCAAGCCGCTTTTCTTGCAAAATCGGGTGCTGGCAGCCATAAGGGCCGCAACAGGCGTCAGGCGGAACTCGATATGTCAAATTCATTGCGGCTCGGCATTGCGGGATTGGGAACGGTGGGCACGGGTGTGCTCGACATTCTGCACGCCCATGGTCCGCTGGTGGATCTGCGGGCCGGGCGTGGTGTTGTTGTCACGGGCGTTTCGGCGCGGTCGCGGGCGAAGGACCGTGGCCATGACCTCTCGCAGCTAGACTGGCAGGATGATCCCGTGGCCCTGGCCAAATCCGCTGGCATCGACGTCTTCATTGAATTGATCGGCGGAGATACGGGCCCTGCCAAGCACGCCGTGGAAGCCGCGCTGAGATCCGGCAAACATGTGATCACCGCCAACAAGGCGCTGCTGGCGCATCACGGCGTGGCTTTGGCGAAACTGGCGGAGAGTGCTGGCGTGTCGTTGAATTTCGAAGCGGCAGTTGCGGGCGGCATTCCCGTGATCAAGACATTGCGTGAGGGGCTTGCAGGCAATGCACCGCGCAAGGTGTTCGGCATTCTGAACGGCACATGCAATTACATCTTGACCAAGATGGCCGATGAGGGGCGTTCCTTTGCTGACGTGCTGGCTGAGGCCCAGGCTCTGGGGTACGCCGAAGCCGATCCCACCTTTGATGTGGGCGGATTTGATACGGCGCACAAGCTTGCCATTCTTTCATCTCTCGCGTTTGGCACCGAAGTGAATATCGACAGCATCGCCATCGAAGGCATCGAGTCGATCACGCTCGATGATATCCGCAATGCGGGTGAGTTGGGTTACAAGATCAAGCTGCTCGGTGTGGCCGTGAAACATGATGCGGGCGTGGAACAGCGCGTGCACCCGACACTGGTGCGAAAAGGCGCACCCATGGCAGATACGGATGGCGTGTTCAATGCTGTGGCGATCAAGGGCGATTTCGTGGGCGACCTGTTGCTGGAAGGACGGGGCGCTGGTGCACATCCGACAGCTTCGGCTGTGTTGAGTGACATTGTTGATATTGCGCGTGGCAACATGCGCCCCACCTTTGGCGTGCCTGCCGCGAAGCTGAAACCTTTCAAGGCCCCGCCGCAAAAGGCCCATGAGGGCGGGTTCTATGTGGCCCTGCAATTGCTCGACAAGCCGGGTGCCGTGGCGTCCATTGCAAAAATTCTCGCCGACGAAAAAATCTCCATCGAAAGCATCGTGCAACGTGGCAAGCCTAATACAGAAGCGGCTCGTGCAACGGCTCAGTTCACGCTTATTACCCATGACACGCTCGAACCCTCAATCCGCAAGGCTGTGGCGCGGATTGAAAAGGATGGTCATGTGGCGGGAACACCGCGTGTTATTCGCATTGAGAGATTGTGAGGAAGGTCCCTCTCCGTCTCGCGCCAAGGCGCGATCCACCTCTCCCGCAAGCGGG
>CAXTKL010000197.1:0-2475 GCA_964244825.1 uncultured Aestuariivirga sp. | reverse complement strand
CCGGCATCAAGGACGTTGTCTTTGATCGCGGTTCCTACATTTATCATGGGCGCGTAAAAGCGCTCGCAGATGCTGCCCGTGCGGGCGGTTTGAACTTTTAAGGCTGAGACACAATGGCAAAAGAACGTGCAGAGCGCGGTGAACGCAAGGGCGGTGGCAACAGGGAAGCTGAAAAGGCTGACTCTGAATTCATCGACAAGCTGGTCCATATCAACCGCGTCGCCAAGGTGGTGAAAGGCGGCAAGCGTTTCGGTTTCGCAGCCCTCGTGGTTGTGGGTGACCAAAAGGGTCGCGTTGGCTTTGGTCACGGCAAGGCGCGTGAGGTGCCGGAAGCTGTGCGCAAGGCCACGGAAGCTGCAAAGCGCACGCTGGTGCGTGTTCCATTGCGCGAAGGCCGCACACTCCACCATGACATGGATGGCCGCTGGGGTGCAGGCAAGGTGACGTTACGTATGGCGCCGGCTGGTACGGGCATCATTGCCGGTGGTCCGATGCGCGCCGTGTTTGAATCCGTCGGTATTGCGGACGTTGTTGCCAAGTCGAAGGGGTCTTCGAACCCCTATAACATGGTACGCGCCACATTCGACGCGTTGAAGAAGCAAACCTCTCCGCGCTCGGTTGCAAACCGCCGCGGCAAGAAGGTGAGCGAAGTGCTGCGCCGCCCAGGCGAAGCAGCGATTGCAGAATAAGGGTGTGAGATCATGGCCGACAAGAAAGTTACGGTGAAGCAAGTTGCAAGCCCGCAGCGCCGCCCGGCAGATCAGCGCCAGACGCTGGTTGGTCTCGGCCTGAACAAGATGCACCGGACCTCCACATTGACCGACACGCCCGCCGTGCGCGGCATGATTGCCAAGGTGGCTCACCTTGTGCAGGTCGTAGAATAAGGACCAACGTCGATGAAACTGAATGAGATTGCCGACAATGCAGGCGCCCGCAAGATTCGCACCCGTGTGGGCCGCGGTATCGGTTCGGGTCTGGGCAAGACTGCCGGTCGCGGCGGCAAGGGCCAGACTGCCCGCAAAGGTGGCGCGAAGGCCGGCTTTGAAGGCGGCCAGATGCCAATTTATCGCCGCTTGCCAAAGCGTGGCTTCAACAAGCACAACCCGGTAGCCTATAATGAGGTTAATCTGGCGCGTGTGCAGGTTGCCATTGAGTCAAAGAAGCTGGATGCCAATGCTGTGGTGACGGGACCTGCACTGTTTGCGGCGGGTGTGATTACAAAGTTGGCCAAGGGAGGCGTGCGCCTGATTGGTACGGAAAAATTCACAGCCAAATTGTCGTTTGAAGTTTATCACGCCTCCAAGGGTGCCGTTGCCGCTGTTGAAAAGGCAGGCGGCAGCGTGAAGATGACGAAGCCTGTTGAAGAACCCAAGAAGGGTTGATCACATTCGGCCTGATCCCCACATGTGGGGGCCGGGCATGAAGGACAAGGTTTGAACATGGCATCAGCAGCTGAACAACTTGCGGCAAATTTGAGCTTCAGTGCTCTTTCCAAATCGGAAGAACTGAAGAAGCGCATCTGGTTCACGCTGGGTGCGCTGATTGTTTATCGTCTGGGCACCTATATCCCGATGCCCGGCATCAACTCTCAGGCGCTGGAACAGTTTGCCACGCAAAATGCCTCGGGCATACTGGGCTGGGTGAACGGGCTTGCAGGTGGCGCACTCGGCCGCATGGCAATTTTCGCGCTGAATATCATGCCCTACATCTCCGCGTCGATCATCATGCAGTTGATGACCACTGTTTCGCCGACGCTGGAAGCCCTCAAGAAAGAGGGCGAGTCCGGTCGCAAGAAGATCAATCAATATACGCGCTACGGAACCGTGCTTCTGGCAGCCATCCAGGCCTATGGCATTGGCGTGGGTCTTCAGGGGCAAAGCGGCATTGTGACAAATCCCGGGCCATTCTTTCTGGCCTCCACTGTGATCACACTTACGGGTGGCACGCTATTCCTGATGTGGCTGGGTGAGCAGATCACCACGCGCGGCATTGGCAATGGTATTTCACTGATTATTTTCTCTGGCATTGTGGCAGGTTTGCCGAAAGGCGTTGCTGCTTTGCTGGAACTGGGCCGCACGGGTCAGATGAGTCCGTTCCTGATATTGGGCATTCTCATTCTTGCGCTCATCGTTATTGCCTTCATCGTGTTTTTTGAGCGGGCACAACGGCGTTTGCTGATCCAATACCCGAAGCGGCAAGTTGGCATGCGCATGGCGCAGGCCGAAAGTTCACATATGCCGCTGAAACTCAATACGGCTGGCGTCATTCCGCCGATCTTTGCCTCATCGCTGTTGCTGTTGCCGATCACCGTTGCGAATTTCAGCAAAGGCAAGGGACCTGACTGGCTGAACAGCCTAACGGCCATGCTCGGCCACGGCCAACCGCTGTTTCTGATGTTTTACGGCGCACTGATCGTGTTCTTCTGTTTCTTCTACACGTCGATCCAGTTCAACCCGAAGGAAACGGCCGACAATC
>CAXTKL010000196.1:0-2538 GCA_964244825.1 uncultured Aestuariivirga sp. | reverse complement strand
TTTGCCCTTCCTTAACAGCTTGGCTGGCAGGGTGATTTTTCCGACGATTAACAGGCTGCCTGTCTCACCTCATGTTCTCGCTGTTCACCTCCATCGGCCCTGAAATTCCGTTGTCGCTGTTATTGATGGGGCTTCTGGGATTGCGCACCAAGGTCTGGCCGAAAGCCAGTGTTTTCATCAAAGCAGCGCCGGACAAGGTCTTTGACCTTTTGGATGTCGTGCACGGCAAAACCGAAGACTGGGGCCGCACCGTTACGCTCACTGAAATGGCGGACCCGGAACGGCTCATCTTCCGCAAAACCTTTACCACCACCTTGACGTCAGGCGTGGCACAAACCTTCTCTGCCCTGTTTTCCATCCGCAACCGGCAAGTGCCGCATCTGCTGGAGATCCAGCGTGAGGGACTGGAGGGCAGGAGTCTGAACAATGAATTGCTCAGCCAACGTTACGACATCACGCCGGAACGGGGTGGCACGCGCCTGTCAATGCTTTATGAATGGGGTCCAAGGCCGCTGCTGGCCCAGTTGGTGGGCCGTGCTGACCTCTGGGGTGGGGCTTACCGTCTGAAGGCGCTCGCAGAGCGGGGCGTGGCCGACAACATGCCCTATCAATTGATTTCGGCCGGAGTGTCCGCTGCCACAGGTGCACTGTCCTTGCTGGCATTTTCCCTTTTGCTGGACTGGATGGGGGCTGTGCTGCTGATCGTCGCCCTGTTTGTGCATGAATTCGGCCATCTCCTGGCCTATCGCATGATGGGTCAGCCCTGGGGGCGCATGCTGTTTTTACCCTTTCTCGGGGCCATCGCCATGCCGAGGCTGCCGTTTCAAAGCCAGGGGCAATCGGTCTTTGCTTCGCTCATGGGGCCAGGTTTCTCGGCGCTGCTGGCGGTGGTCTGCACCACTCACATCCTGACGGCGGAACATGTCAGCCCCTTCATTGCCCTGCTCGGCCTCATTGCAACGGCCCTCAATATTTTCAACCTTTTACCCGTGGAGCCCTTGGATGGTGGCGTAGCGCTGCGCTCTGTTCTCGGAAAGCTGATGGGCAACAACGCCCGCTATGGTCTGATGGCCGTAGGTCTTGCCATCGCAGCGGCTGGCCTTGTGCTGTCGCAAATCATTCTGGTGATCTTTGGTGGCATGGCCATTCTCTTCAATTTCAAGGAGCGCAAGATTGACGCGGGCCTCGCTCCGCTCTCCCGCCTGCACGTGTCCATGGCTTTCTTCGGCTACGTCAGTCTGGTCACCGCTTACATCACCATGCTCGAATTCTATATCCATCTCCTCGGTGGCTTGCCAACGGCAACCTGACGCCGCTATCAGTTTCGCGCCATGGACATGCTTCAGGCCTACCGGGCCAAACTTGCCGATCACCAGTTGCAGCCGGACGAAGGTCAGGCCCAGGTTGCCCGAAAACTCGCGGAACTCTGCGCGGCCTTGAACAGCGCCTTACCCCACAATCAGGGCACACTCTCAAAACTCTTCAGCCGGAAAACAACGCCGCCGCAGGGCATCTATATTTACGGGGATGTGGGCCGCGGCAAGACCATGTTGATGGACCTGTTCTTTGAACATGTCGAAGGCTGGCCGAAACAGCGCATTCATTTCCACGCCTTCATGCAGAACGTGCACAAAGCCCGCGCCATGAAGAAAACCATTGAGCAAATAGCAGATCAGTTGGCTGTCGATGCAACCTTGCTCTGTCTTGATGAAATGCAGATTGTCGATATTGCCGACGCCATGATCATCGGCCGGTTGTTCGACGCCATGCATGCACGGGGCGTCGTCATGGTAACCACATCAAATCTGCCCCCGGACCAGCTTTACAAGGAAGGGCTCAACCGCGACCTGTTCTTGCCTTTCATTGAAAAACTCAACCAATGCCTCGACGTCATGTCGCTCGACTCGTTGAAAGACTATCGCCTTGGCCGCATGAAAGGCCGCGACACCTGGCTGCAGCCCAATGTGGAGTGGACCCAGGCTGAATTTGGTGAGATGTGGCTGGAACTGACGGACTCCGCTGATGACCGCAGCATGGAACTCGATGTGTTGGGCCGCAAGCTCCATGTGCCCTGTGCGGCCCATGGCTGTGCCAGTTTCAGCTTTGACGACCTCTGTGTTGATCCTTTGGGACCGGCCGATTACCTTGCCATTGCCCGAAACTTTCGCACCGTCTTTGTCCACGTCATTCCCGCCCTCAAGGTGCATCAGCGCAATGAATTGAAACGCATTATCTTGATGATCGATACGTTTTATGATGTGGGCACCCGGCTGGTGGCTCTGGCGGAAGCGCCGCCTGAGAAAATCTGCCCGAAAAAACTCTACAGTATTGAATTTGCCCGCACCCTGTCGCGTCTCAAGGAAATGCAATCGGCCTCCTGGTGGGGCAAGACCATTGTTGACACTTGAAGCCTGGCGGCAACAGGTTTAGACAACCGTCGATTTCGCAATGCAACATGCCGCGAAAAGCGGCTGCACGGAGAGTTTGAATGGCCCGCAGGAAAATCGCACTTATCGGTGGTGGCATGATCGGGGGCAC
>CAXTKL010000195.1:0-2543 GCA_964244825.1 uncultured Aestuariivirga sp. | reverse complement strand
TCGCACATCTGGCCGTGCATGCCGCCAAGGCCAACGCCGCCGCGCACGGCGGCGCAGAGATTGTCGACCTCGGCCTTCCCGATCGTCGACATGGTGATCATGGGTACGATGAGATTGAAGCTGTGAATGGCGGCATCCGCAAAGGCGGCCGTGCCGTTTTCGACGCGGACTGCAAAACCATTGTTCACCAGCATGTCGCGTATGATCATTGCTGAGCGTTCCGGCGTGTGGCCTTCCCAGCCGCCCCAGCAGATGAGGGCTTGTTTCTGTGTCATGTAATGTCTCCCGATGTGACAGCATGATTGGCTGGAATTGCCGGGAAGCGCAACCCGGCTTCAACCGTGACACAGGTTGCGGCGGCGCAGCAGAAAGGCCCGCTCCTGCGGATTGCGGGTGAGCGACAGCGCGTGATCATAGGCGGCGATGGCTTCCGCAGAGTTGAGGCGGCGCAAGACGTCGGCCTTCACGGCGTGGAAGGGTTGATAGCTTTGCAGCTGCTCCTGCCATTGCAGGAGAAGCTGCAAGGCGAAATCAGGTCCTTCGGCGTGGGAAAGGGCGGCGATGCGGTTGATTTCGATGACGGGGTTTGGTTTGTGCCTGATGAGTTCGCCATATAGCAGGACAATTTGCTTCCAGTCGGTTGCAGCAAAAACTGGCGCTTCGGCGTGCACGGCGCTGATGGCGGCCTGAAGTTGAAACGGTCCCGCTGCACCACGCCGCAAGGCCGTTTCAACAAGGGCCAATCCTGCTTTGGTCTCATCAAAGTTCCAGAGGCTGCGATCCTGTTCGTCCAGGGGTACGGTTTCACCCGCATTGTTCACCCGTGCAGGGACACGGCCATGATGCAGCAACATGAGGGCAAGCAGGCCTTCGGCTTCAGCCTCATGGGGGCGCAGGCGCAGAATCATGCGGGCCAGGCGCATGGCTTCCTGCATCAGGTCATCGCGCACATAGGGTTCGGCGCGCGAGGCGTAGCCTTCATTGAAGATGAGATAGATCACGTTCAACACGGACTCAAAACGCGGGGGCCAGTCCGGCGGGGCCGGCACTTCATAGCGGATGCCGGCCTTGATGATTTTATGTTTGGCCCGCACCAGGCGTTGCGCCATGGCGTCTTCGCCAATGAGAAAAGCACGGGCAATTTCTGTTGTGGTAAGACCACCCAAAGTGCGCAACGTCAAGGCGATGCGGGTGGTTTCATCCAGGGCCGGGTGGCAGCAGGTGAAAATGAGACGCAGGCGATCATCCGGGAAGCTGTCGCTTTCATCCGTAGACTGATGATCAAGTTGCAGCAGTGCGGCATATTCAGCCTGTTTGGTTTTGAAATTCGCGGCACGGCGCAGGCGGTCAAGCGCCTTGCGCCGGGCCACCTGCAACAGCCAGCCCTGGGGTGATGCCGGAATGCCGGAGGTGGGCCAGAGTTCGATGGCCGCAGTGACGGCATCCTGCAGGCAATCCTCGGCCAGCTGGAAATCCCGCAACTGGCCTATGAGGCTGGCGAGCAGACGGCCGCCATCGGCCCGCATGACTGTTTCGATCATGGGGCCGGTGTCTGACGTCTCGGGTGGTGTCACGTCATGTTGCCAAGATCGACAACGGGACGGATTTCGACGGTCCCGGTGCTGGCACCGGGGATCATGGCAGCGTAGCGGATGGCGGAATCAATGTCCTTGCAGTCGAGAATATAATAGCCGCCCAGCATCTCCTTGGTTTCAGCGAAGGGGCCGTCCATGATTTCGGTCTTGCCATTGCGGACCTTGATGGAGGTGGCGGTGTGGGGTTTTTCCAGCGCATCGCTGGCGCGCAAGGCGCCGTCGGCCATATAGGTCTGCGTGGCTTTCTGATAGCCCGCCATCACCTGCATGGATGCTGGCGTTCCATATTCGGGTTCGCTGTGCGGGTCGGTATAAATCAGCAGCATGTATTTCATGATGGGTTCTCCGGTTGTGCGTGAAGATTGCGGGATTAATGGGTGGCAGTAAACAGCAGAAAGCCGATGGCGATCAGGGCTGATAGTTTTGCAAGCACACCAGCAACGATGCGCAGGGGATGGGAAGCATTGCTGGTATCCATGCCGAAGGGATGGATGATGCGGCTGGCCAACAACGTGGCTCCGGATACATGCAGCCATGGCACTGGTGCGCCATGGATTTCCATCAGGCCAAGAAGGATGAGGCCCATGGGAGCGACTTCAATGAAATTGCCGAAGCGGCGCATGGTGATAGCCAGATCCATATTGTCGCCGTGCAGAATGGAAATACCGGTTTTGCCGCGCTTGAGCGACACCGCCAGCGAAAGCCCAATCATCATCAGGCCCAGAATGGCGGTGTAGAGAGTGGTGACGGGAAGAGTCATGGACGTTGCCTTTCGTAGAGGGTTACGACAGGAGAACGAATGACGTCAGCCGGGATCGACAGGAGTGGAAAAATAATTTTGGCCCCACGTGCAATTTGAAATGTTCTGCACATGGGGGAGAAAGAAACTGCGGCCCCTCATCCGGCCTTCGGCCACCTTCTCCCGTTGGAAGAAACGGGAGAAGGCAA
>CAXTKL010000194.1:0-2605 GCA_964244825.1 uncultured Aestuariivirga sp. | reverse complement strand
TGGCCGCGGGATTTTTCTTGAAGTAGTTGCCCATCACTTCTTCTGAAATATGCGGACCATAAATCAGCGCGGTATCGATGTGGGTGACACCGAGCTCGAGGGCTTTGTCGAGGGCGCGGTGGCTGGTGGTTTGATCGGTTGGGCCGAAGATGCCCCCGAAGCTCATGGCGCCGAAACCCACTTCGCCCACCATGGGGCCGCCCTTGCCCAATTGTCGTTGTTTCATGCCGCTTGGACTTCCCAATATTGATTTTGGCCGTTGTAACGGGTAGCAGCCGCTCATGTCCACCATCGTCCGCTTCGCCCCCTCGCCCACAGGCCGTATTCATATCGGCAATGCGCGCACTGCAATTCTCAACTGGCTGATGTCGCGCAAGGAGAAGGGACAATTCATTTTGCGTTACGATGACACGGATGTGGCGCGCTCTACGCAGGAATTTGCTGCAGGGATTGCGACTGATCTGGATTGGCTTGGCATTGTGCCGGACAGGGTGGAATGGCAGTCAAAGCGCTTCGCCCGCTATGATGCTGTTGTGGCTGACATGAAAGCCAAGGGGCAGC
Source organism: uncultured Aestuariivirga sp. (assembly GCA_964244825.1). Taxonomy (GTDB): domain Bacteria; phylum Pseudomonadota; class Alphaproteobacteria; order Rhizobiales; family Aestuariivirgaceae; genus Aestuariivirga. The sequence continues at coordinate 2,044 of CAXTKL010000194.1, read as the reverse complement.
TTTACCCTGCCTATGAAACTGCTGAAGAATTGGAGCGCCGCCGCAAACGGCAGGAAGCGCGGGGCGGGCTGCGGACTTATGATCGCGCGGCTTTGAAACTCTCTGCGGACGAGCGCGCAGCTTTGGAAGCCCAGGGCCGCAAGCCCCATTGGCGTTTCAAGCTTGATCATCGCGTGATCGCGTGGAATGATCTCATTCGAGGTCCACAGCATACGGATCTGGCCAGCCAGTCGGACCCGGTGCTGGTGCGTGAAGATGGATCGTATCTCTATACCTTGCCCTCGGTGATTGACGATATCGATTTTGGCATCACTCATGTGGTCCGCGGTGAAGACCATGTGACCAATGCGGGTGTGCAGGTTGCCATCACCGAAGCACTGGGTGGCAAGCCTCCGATCTATGCACATCATTCGTTACTCGTGGGTGCCGACGGCAAAGGCCTGTCGAAACGGATTGGTTCACTGTCGATTGCCTCGATGCGCGAACAGGGCCTGGAGCCGATGGCCGTCGTGTCCCACGCAGCGCTGCTGGGCACGTCTGACAATATTCATCCGTGTGCAGATATTCAGGAACTGGTGGATGGTTTTGATCTCAGCAAGATTTCCCGGGCACCCGGGCGGTTTGATGAGAAGGATTTGAATACGCTTAACGCCAAACTGCTGCACATGCTGCCATGGGACGCCGTGAAGCGTCGCCTGCCGGATCAGACCGAAGCCTTCTGGCTCGCAATTCGTGGCAACATCGAAAAGTTTTCCGAAACGGAATTCTGGGATGATGTGATTCAGCAGGACCTGAAAATTGATCCGGCTGCGGAGGATGTGGATTTTATCGCCAAGGCGCGCGCCGCGTTGCCGCCGGAACCGTGGGACGGCACGACGTGGAAAACCTGGACGGATGCCTTGAAGGCAACAACGGATCGCAAGGGCAAGTCTCTGTTTATGCCGTTGCGGATGGTGCTGACAGGCATGGACCATGGCCCGGAACTGGCGGCGCTGCTGCCATTGATCGGGCGGCAGAAGGTGCTCGACCGGATGGGATTGGTGTAAACAAATCTGTTGACAACTTATGTCTGCTCACTAATCTGGACTTACCCCCAATTTAATAAATGTCCGCGTTGGGGGCTCAAAGAGGCAATCAAGCCATAGGGACTGGATTGAGGACGAGGCAATTGAGCCGCTCCTCCCGTCAACTCGGGAGACAGTAATTTGAAATATTCGGAATTTCGGCGTTGGCTAAAAAAGCAGGGGTGCACTTTTGAAACGCATAAAGGTGGGAGCGGTCACATTACGGTTTTCTATCAAGGGCGAAAATCTCAACTCCCGGCCCATGGCGCAGACAAAGAATTGAAGACCGGTTTGGTTGAAGGCATAAAGAAGCAATTGGGTTTGAAATGACACGTTATCGCGTTATGCTTGAGAATGATGAAGGAACGGTTCTGGTCAAGTCGCCAGATTTTCCGGAATTGATCACCTTTGGTGAAGATGAAGCTGATGCTTTGTCTTATGCGATTGGGGCATTTTCCGAAGCTATCGCTGCACGTATGGCCCATCACGAACCAATTCCTGAACCTTCGCGCGGCAAACCATCTGATCCACGCGTGGCAATTCCTTCCAACATCGCTCTCAAAGCGAGGCTTTACCAGAGTCTTCTCGATAGCGGCATCAGGAAATCAGAGTTGGCCCGGCGCTTGAATTTGCACCGGCAGGAAATTGACAGGCTCTTCGACGTCAATCATATCACGAGCATTAACAAGATCGAGGCCGCTTTTGCTGTACTTGGGAAATCCTTGAAGTTTGAGGTGGAAGAAGCGGTATAGTTTCTTCCATGTTCATCTCCTGCATCATTCCCACACGCAACCGGCCTGACTACATCGCCCAGTCAGCTGCAAGTGTCTTGGCGCAGGACCATGCAAATCTTGAACTCATCATCGTGAATGACGGTGAAATTGCTGTGCCGGATTATGCGGACCCGCGTGTCCGGGTTCTGAACAGCGGGCAGGCGGGTGCGGTTGCAGCGCGGAACTTGGGGGTAGTCAATGCGCGGG
>CAXTKL010000193.1:0-2723 GCA_964244825.1 uncultured Aestuariivirga sp. | reverse complement strand
TCGCCTATACCTACAACAAGCGCAACCGCCTGACGGGTGTCACGCGGAATACCGTGTCTTACGCCACCTATGGCTATAACGCGCTCGAACAACTACGAAGTCTGCGCAATGACCTAAAGGGTTAACGGTCCGTCGGGAACCGGCATGCCACCTGCAACTGCGCCCCACACGGACTGGTCAAAATTGACGACGGCTCCGGTCATGAGGCCCGCGTCCTTTGAGACGATGAAGTTGACGGCCCGCGCCACTTCATCCGGGTCAACCAGACGGCCGAATGGAAGCTTGCTCGCCGCCCTCGTTTCCCAATCCGCTCCAGCTTCAGCGAGCTGAATCTCACGCTCGTGGTCTGACGCCATCCAGCCAACATTGAGCTGGTTGACCCGGATGCGATTGGCGAGAACCGAAAAAGCGGTGTTTGTCGTGAGGGTGGTCAAGGCTCCCTTGGATGCGCAATAGGCGTTGACGAAGGGCTGGCCTGCTAATGCTGAGATGGAGCCAATGCTGCAGATCGCGCCTTCAATCTTGTTTCGAATCATCGATATGATCGCAGCCTGCATCAGGAAATAGGGACCACGCACATTGGTGGAGAAGATGCGATCAAAGAGTTCGGGTGTCGTATCCACAATTGTGCCGCGATCGGTTGTAGCACCCGCGATTACCAACACGTCGACACGGCCAAAACGCTTCTCACATAAGGCTATGACATTCCGGCATTCAGCGACTTCCGCCATATCTGCGCGAACAAATTCAGCAGTGGTACCGTAGCCCACTCTCAGGGAGTCAGCCACTGCGTTTCCCTTGGCCGTGTTGCGCCCGGTGATCACGACAGCTTCCGCACCTGCGGCCGCAAGACGGCGCGCAATGGCAGCGCCCAAGCCCTGGGTCGCGCCAGCAACAACACAGACCTTTCCCGCCATGCTGTTCATTGCATCACCTCATAGCCTGCTGCTTTCATATCCTCTCCTGCTCAAATGATGTTGCATTTAATATTGACATTCGTCAGTATTGGCAATGATTATTGCGTTTTGTGGTTTTGCGCGTTGAAGGAGTTTTGGCATGGCCATGAAATTTGCGATGAACCGGACCTGTGCACCTCAACATTCCCTGGCCGATTTCATTACGCTTGCGGTGGGTGCGGGAGTCGGCGCTGTTGAAATTCGCAACGACATTCCAGATCGTGAGTTCATGGATGGCACCGATGCCACCCAACTTCGCGAACAGATGCAGGAAGCTCATTTGGGGGTGGCCTCGGTCAACGCGCTGCAGCGCTTCAATGATTGGTCGGCTGAGCGTGAATCTGAGGCGAAGGCTCTTGTTGGCTATGCTGCAAAGTTCGGTGCGCCCGGTGTGGTGCTGTGCCCGGTGCATGATCCTGATCATGGCTGGAATTCCATAGATGCCGAGAAAAACCTGCGATCAGGCCTGAAGCACCTGCGCCCAATCCTGCTGGATTTGGGCGTGAAAGGTTATGTCGAACCGCTCGGCATGACTGGCTCGACGATGAAAATGCAATGCATGGCCGTTGTGGCTGTTGCTGACATCGAGGGTTGGGATGCATATGAACTGTGCTACGACACTTTTCAGTTTTTTCGTTGCAGCGATACCGCATTGTTTCCAGAGCGAATCGGCTTGGTTCATATCTCAGGCATCACCCGCAGCGACCTTGCGCCTGGCGAACTGACGGAGCCGGATCGCAGCTTGATTGAAGTTGTGGATCGCGTTAAGAATCTGCGCAGCCGCATGCCGCACTTTGGTAGCGATTTGGTATTCTGCTTGTGTGCGTTGCAACGGCAACCATATTGACTCTCTGCGGCTATTCATGTTTATTTATTTCGGACGTCAAAAAAAGTTTCATCGAAATAATTAGACGTCCGTTTCACAGGTTTTTCGCGCCTTTAGGTGAATTGAAAAACCAGAGCGAAACAAGGAAGCGATCAGGGGAGCTTTTGACGTCAATTTCGTAGCAATCGCAGCAAAGCACCGAAGCCGTCTATTTTGTTTTTCTGCGTTCGCGTCTGAAATTGGGTTGTCCGGTTTGCTGAATAGGTGTTTTAGCAACGCAGGTTGCAATTCGGCTTGATCAACCTATGATCAAGGTCTTGCCTCTGCCCATAGCAGATTGCAGCGGGTGTCAAACCATGCTGAAATCTGTCTGTTGTGCGTTTCAGGACTTGGAACTACTATAAAATAATTGAACTTGAAAATGGGAGAGAATTGAATGAAGAAAATTATCCTCGCGGCAGCCGCTGCAGCATTGCTTTCCACAGCAATGACAACGGCGACCTTCGCCAAGGACAAGACCATTGCTGTGTCATGGAAGACTTTCCAGGAAGAGCGTTGGAAGACGGACGAGGCTGCCATCAAGGCCGCCGTTGAAGCTGCTGGCAACAAGTATGTGTCAACCGATGCTCAAGGCTCTGCCCAGAAGCAGGCTGCTGACATCGAAGGTCTGATCTCCCAGAAGCCAGACGTGGTTCTGGTTGTTGCCTTTGACTCGGACGCCATCCTGCCATCGATCAAGGCCCTCAGCGATGCCGGCATCAAGTCGATTGCCTATGATGTGCAGTTCGAAGATCCAAATGCACTCTACATCACGTTTGATAACGTGGGTGTCGGCCGTATCATTGCCAAGGAAGTGTCTGCCGCCAAGCCAGACGGCAACTATGCTTTCATCAAGGGCGACAAGGGCGATCCAAACGCCACATTCCTGTTCCAGGGCATGA
>CAXTKL010000192.1:0-2755 GCA_964244825.1 uncultured Aestuariivirga sp. | reverse complement strand
GATTGATTTGCGTCTGTCGTCAGTGTGGGGAGAGGTCATTTTCTCGCCATAGGCCATAGCTTTGCCCTCTGCGGCGTGAGCCGCAGGGGCAAGTGACCGATGGAATGTGAATCTCAGTTTGCGCACGTCAGGACGTATCTGGCCTGAGTGCCATCCACGCGAGGGCGTGACATTCCCTGAGGACACTGTCGATATCCTCCCGGGGTCTCTGCTGATGGCCAGGTGGTGGTCCGGGCCGTAAGGGGAAAACGAAGGTTGGGCTTTGCATCTGGCCCCGGCGCTTCAGCCAGCGGGCCATGCGCCTGGCTTCCTGCGGCAGTTGCTCCAGGGCGCGGGCGAGGACCTTGAGACGTTGACTGATACGCGACGTTTCAGCTTCGCTGCAGCGGTCATCCGGGGGCATGGCGAAGCGTGCCAGAAACAACTGGCGCGGACTGAGCGCATCAATCATGCGGATGCGCGGACCGGAGATGGACGTGTTTATTTCATCGGGGTCACCAAAATGCTTGCGCGTGTCAAACAGCTGGAACGAGACGCGGCCGCCTGCCTTGCCCGCAATGACAAGCCCCTGCGGCATCGGACGCGATGGTGAGTCCGGCACGGCAAGCCCCCGCGCTGCAATCACAATCAACCGGCGGAGTGCTGACTCTGCGGGATGGAGCACGCGCGACAGCAACTGATAGACAGGCAGTGGCAACCGCACCGCCCCAGCCTGGGCCGCCAGCAAGGCCAGCAGACCCGCGATAATGCGGGAAAGTGCGTCCCTGTTGATCTCAATGGCCCGGGCCCAATCCATGGAAGTATACTAGAACATAAGAAGAACGAAGTCAAGAGGCCCTTCCCGCCCACTGCGATGGCCCTCTTGGAACTTTCACGCTATTGTTTTAACTACCTAATTCTGTCATTCCCGCCTTCGCGCACGCGTGTTTGGAATGACGAAAACGGAGGTGATTCAAGCTTGTAAATTTTCCCCGGACACGCGCGCGCGGTCGCGGGAACAACGGGAACCAAAGTCAATCCCGACCGGAAAGATGACACGGCCTCTGCTGGGTCGGTTTCACGATGTCAATCAGCAGGCAAGTGGGTCTTTTTCATCCATAGGCGATTGCCCCGAGGTCTTTGGGCATTATTTGACTTCCCCCCTAACTTCCCCTATGCCCCACCATCTCAATAACGTCTTGAACGTTACGAGGTCTCTGCACACATGGGGGTTTATCCCTAAGAGGTGTGGCGACCAGCATCCGGCAGCGCGTTTGCGCCCCCGGGTGTCATTGTCGTTTGGACATTCGGTTTGCCCTCTCCCGCCTCTTCTGGCGGGAGAGGGTGCCCGAAGGGCGGGTGAGGGGACGCGGGCTTGGTGCCAGACTTCCCTCATCCGGCCTTCGGCCACCTTCTCCCGTTGGAAGTAACGGGAGAAGGCAGATCAACACAGGATTGGACATGTTTGAAACCTTAAGCGATCGCCTGACGGGCATATTCGACAAGCTGACGGGCCGTGGGGCTTTGTCGGAGGCTGATGTCGATGCCGCCATGCGCGAGGTGCGCCGTGCCCTGCTTGAGGCGGATGTGGCGCTTGAGGTTGTGAAGTCGTTTACCGAAAAAGTCCGTGAAAAGGCCGTGGGGGCCGATGTCGTCAAGTCGATCAAGCCCGGCCAGATGGTTGTGAAGATCGTCCACGATGAGCTGGTGGAAACGCTGGGGTCCGATCAGTCCACCCTGAACCTGCGGGCTTCGCCACCCGTCGCGATTTTGATGGTGGGCTTGCAGGGCTCCGGCAAGACCACCACCACGGCAAAGCTCGCCAAGCGCCTGACCGAGCGTGACAAGCGCAAGGTGCTGATGGCGTCGCTCGACACGCGCCGCCCGGCAGCGCAAGAGCAGTTGGAAATTCTGGGCAAGCAGGTGAAGGTCGCAACGCTGCCCATCATCAAGGGCCAGACCCCCATCGAAATTGCCAAGCGCGCCATGTCTGAAGCGCGCAAGGGTGCTTTTGACATTGTGATGCTCGATACCGCAGGCCGCCTGCATATCGACGCGGAATTGCTGGCCGAAGCTGCAAGTGTGCGCGATATCGCAAAGCCCAAGGAAACCCTGCTGGTCGCCGATGCGCTGACGGGTCAGGACGCGGTCAACCTCGCCCGCGCCTTCGACGAAAAAATCGGTATCACCGGAATCGTGCTGACCCGTATTGACGGTGATGGCCGTGGTGGTGCGGCGCTTTCCATGCGCGCCGTCACAGGCAAGCCCATCAAGCTGATGGGGACCGGCGAAAAGCTTGACGGCCTCGAAGATTTCCACCCCGCCCGTATCGCTGGCCGCATCCTCGGCATGGGCGACGTGGTGTCGCTGGTGGAACGTGCCTCCCTCGACATTGACCACGAGAAGGCGAAGAAAATTGCCGACCGCATGCGCAAGGGTGCATTCGACATGAATGATCTTGCCGACCAGCTGAAGCAGCTTGAGAAAATGGGCGGCATGGGTGGTGTCATGAAGATGCTGCCGGGCATGGGCAAAATGTCGAAGCAGCTTGAAGGGGCCAATCTCGACGAGAAGATTTTCAAGCGCCAGATCGCGGCCATCGGTTCGATGAATAAAAAAGAACGCGCCAACCCGAAGATCATTGATGGCAAACGCAAGAAGCGCATTGCTGCGGGTGCGGGTGTGAAGGTTGAGGAAATCAACAAGCTGCTCAAGATGCATCTGCAAATGGCCGACATGATGAAGCAGATGGGCACGGGCAAAGGCATGTTCGGAA
>CAXTKL010000191.1:0-2773 GCA_964244825.1 uncultured Aestuariivirga sp. | reverse complement strand
TTCATCAAGGGCGACAAGGGCGATCCAAACGCCACATTCCTGTTCCAGGGCATGATGGAAGTGCTGAAAGAAGGTCTCGATAGCGGCAAGATCAAGAACGTCTGCGAAACCTTCACCGATGGCTGGAAGCCGGACAATGCCCAGAAGAACATGGAGCAATGCCTGACGTCCACCGGCAACAAGGTTGATGCTGTTCTGTCTGAAAATGACGGCATGGCCTCAGGCGTTGTTGCCGCTTTGACCGCCCAAGGCATGGCTGGCATTCCCGTCGGTGGCCAGGATGGTGACCTTGCGGCCATCAACCGCGTCGCTCTCGGCACCCAGACGGTTTCTGTCTGGAAGAACGCGTCAGACCTCGGCAAAACCGCCGGTGAAGCTGCAAACGCTCTTGCCGATGGCACAGCCATGGACAAGATCGCTGGTGTTGCCAAATTCAACGGCGGCAAGAACAAGGTTGAGATGAACTCGATCCTGCTCGCCCCAACAGCCATCACCAAAGCCAACATCAACGTCGCCATCGACGCTGGTCACATCACCAAGGATCAGGCCTGTGCAGGCGTGGCCGCTGGTGCGGTGCCTGGCTGCTGATCTTATAGCGCGAACCAAATCAGCCGCGTCAAACTGAAGAGCTTGGCGCGGCTTTTTTACACTTTGTTGTCGTCCACTGTTTCTGACCTCCACGTCCGTCACCCCGGCGAAGGCCGGGGTCCCACTTCGTGTGGCGGAGACTGTGGCTAGCTGGATCCCGGCCTTCGCCGGAATGACGATTGTGCAAGTGATACCAATTGAAATAGAACCTTCACTATCGAAGCTCCTGGAGCCCTCACATGTCGAACACGGCGAACACCAGTCAAGGTCCTGCACTGCAGAATGAAGGGGCCATCACCCGCTTCTTCCGCGCCACGGAAATTGATGCGCGCATGCTTGGCATGCTGGTTGCGCTGATTTTGATTTGGTGCGTTTTTGATATTGCCAGCGGCATTCTGCGCGGCAATTTCGGAGGCCTGCTGGGTGGCTCGTTTTTGACACCCCGCAATCTCTGGACATTGCTCGTCCAAACCTCCTCAATCGCCGTCATGTCCACCGGCATGGTGCTGCTGATCGTCATGCGCCAGCTGGATTTGTCGGTCGGGTCCATGTTGTCCATGGTTGCTGTGGCGGGGGCTGTCATTCAGGTTTTCAAGCTGGCACCCATGCTGGGTGTGGGCCACCCTGCAATCTGGATCATGGGCGTGCTGGTCTGTATCGCGCTGGGTGCAGCTGTTGGCGCTTTCAACGGCTGGCTCACCGCCTATGCCAAGATTCCCGCCTTCATTGTCACACTCGGCGGCCTGTTGGCTTATAGCGGCATCGCCTTCTACATGGCCAAGGGCGAAACTGTAGCCCCCATGGACAAGACCTTTGAAGTGTTTGGCGGTGGGATTCCGGCAAGCTGGCTGGGACCCTACTGGAGTTGGGCCATTGCGCTCGTCGTCTGTGCGGCCATCATATTTGCCGTCGTCAACGGGCGCAAACAGCGGCAGCGGTTCAATTTTCCGCTACGCCCCGTGTGGGCGGAAGTTTTTCTGGCAACGGTAGGCAGCGCCGTCGTCCTTGGTGTCACCAAGGTGATGAACTCTTACCCTTGGCCGTTCAAGCTGATCGAGAACTATGCGAAAGCGAATGGTGTTGCCATTCCGCCAGGCCTTGAAAACAGGGATGGCACAGCCGTCTGCCAGGCCGGTGAACAGGTGGTGCGTTGCACGGACGGATTGATTTATTATTCCGGCTATTCCCTGCCGGTCATTGTCGCTCTTTTGGTTGGCTTGCTCATGACGTTCATGTCCACCCGCACGCAGTTTGGCCGATATGTTTATGCCATCGGCGGCAATCCAGAAGCTGCCGAACTTGCTGGCATCAACACCAAATGGATGATCGTCAAGGTCTTCGCCCTCATGGGTGCTCTGGTCGGTATTTCGGCTGTCATTTCATCGGCCCGCCTGAATGCCGCAACCAATGCTCTGGGGCTCACAAACGAGCTTTACGTCATTGCAGCAACGGTGATTGGCGGCACATCTCTCGCCGGCGGTGTGGGCACTATCTATGGTGCCATGATCGGGGCCTTGATGATGCAATCCATTATCTCCGGCATGTCGTTGCTCAACCTGCCAGCCGCATTCCAGAATGTGGTCGTCGGTGCGGTGCTGGTGCTCGCCGTCTATTTAGACCAACTCTATTCCCGCCGCGTCAAGTAAGGGGAGGCAACCATGGCAAAGCCACCAGCAAAAAAACCACCCGTCAAAAAGGCCAAGATAACGGAAACCCATGAAACTCCTTTGGCCGTTGTTGGTCGTGAACCCCTTGCGCCTGCGAAGGCTCGCGGAACGCCTCTCATCGAGATGAAAGATATCTCCATCGCTTTCGGCGGCATCAAGGCTGTGGATCATGCATCGTTGGATTTGTATCCGGGCGAGGTTGTGGGGCTTCTCGGTCACAATGGTGCGGGCAAGTCCACGCTGATCAAGGTCCTGTCAGGTGCCTACAAGCGCGATGCCGGGCAGATTTTCGTCGAAGGCAAGGAAATCACCATCAACAATCCGCGCGACGCCAAGGCGCAAGGCATCGAGACGATTTATCAGACGCTGGCCTTGGCTGACAATGTGGACGCTGCTGCCAACCTCTACTTGGGCCGCGAATTGAAGACATCGTTCGGCACCCTTGACGATGTGGCTATGGAAGCTGAATGCCGCAAGGTGATGTTTCGCCTGAACCCCAATTTCCGCCGCTTCAAGGA
>CAXTKL010000190.1:0-2809 GCA_964244825.1 uncultured Aestuariivirga sp. | reverse complement strand
TCAGTGCCGCCGCGCCCCCCAAACAGGAAGCGCTTGTCCGGAAGCAGGCGGAAATAGTGGAGGAGATTGCGAGAATCATAGGCAAGTGTCGGGGCCGTCCAGCCTTGCGTCTGCAATTCACCGTCGCTCAAAGGTCTGGTAACGAGGATATTGGACAGGGCTGGCAGAATGCGGCCCTTGTGCAGTTTCGAAACATCCTCGGGTGTGTAGCCATTGGTGGCAACGAGAACCTGTTTTACCCTGACCTGCCCTTCCTCCGTATACAGAGTATGGGCACCATTTTCCTGTTGCCAGCGCGTGACGCGGGAGTGTGGGTACAGTTTGACGCCAGCCTTGTGGGCGGCACGAGCAAGGCCCCTGACATAATTCAGTGGATGAACACCGAAACCGACAGGCCCCAACAGTCCACCGTGGAAGTGCGGACCAAAGACTCCACGTTCCCTCAACGCATCTGGCGTCAGAATTTCATTTTCCTCACCAAAAGTGTCACGATAGAATTCTCGCTCCTGATATAAATCCTGAAAGCGTTCAGGCCGATGTGCCAACGTGATTTCGCCTTGGCCCTGTTGCCAGATATCAATATTAAACCGTGACGCATTGTCAGCTACGAGATCAACACCGGCTTTCATGGCGTTGTAGAAATCCCTGGTGGCTTCAAGGCCATAAATTTGGATCATCTTGCCATAGCCCAGCTTGTGCGCGCCAATGCAGGCAAAGCCACCATTGCGTCCTGACGCGCCCCAGCCGATGGGTCCGGCTTCCAGCACACACACATCAACGCCCTGTTCAGCAAGTTCGATTGCAGCAGACAGACCCGTGAAGCCACCCCCGATGATGGCAGTCTCGCAGCGCACGTCACGTTGGAGAGGCCGCAGCTCCAGGCTCAGAGGATCAGCCGAAGCTTCCCAATAGCTCTCGACCGGCGTGTCAAACTGCAAGGAATCAGCATGAATGAGGTGCGGCATTGTGGCCCGTCCTTGCCTTATTCTCGCCCCATAGCCAACTATGTTGCGCTGCAACATAAGAAGGGACAAGATATGAAGAAGTTGATTATTGCGGTTGCAGCCGCTGTTTTGATGACGTCCGTGTCAGCCGAGGCTGGTGTTGTTGGCATGGCATCTTATTACAAATCGGGCAAGCGCACTGCCAATGGTGAACGTTTCAACCCCCATGGCCTGACGGCAGCTCACCGTAAATTGAAGTTCGGCACAAAGCTGCGCGTCACCAATGTGCACACGGGCCGCTCTGTTGTGGTACGTGTCAATGACAGGGGCCCATTCATCCGTGGACGGATCATTGATCTCAGCCTGGGCGCTGCACAGGTCATTGGTCTCACCAAATCCGGTGTTGCGAAAATTTCCTACACCGTTCTGAACTGACGCGGGGGCTGATGTTCAGAACAGCGCCGGACCTGGTCCGGCGTTTTTTTATTGCGGCTTTTGTCAAAATCTGACGCTTGACGAAGATGGTGTGTTGAGACCAAGACTCCGCCAAAGCAGGAGTGCAGCATGGTAGGACGGTTGGCAGGTAAATCGGCGGTGGTGACGTCAGCAGCCCAGGGCATTGGCCGCGCCACGGTGCTGGCCATGGTGGCTGAGGGTGCTACGGTTTTGGCGACAGACATCAATGCTGCCGCACTTGAAACACTGGCCAAGGAAAGCAACGCCATATCCACAATGGTGGTGGATGTGACGTCCCAAGCCGCCGTCGATGCCTTGGCATCAAAAGTTGAAGCGCCCGATATTCTCTTCAACTGCTCAGGCTATGTACACGCGGGCACCATTCTTGACGTCATCGACAAGGATTGGGACTTTGCCTTCGAACTGAACGTGCGGGCGCATTACCGCATGATGCGGGCCTTCACGCCACGCTGGCTGGAAAAGGGCAAGGCCTCGGTCATCAACATGGCGTCACTGGCATCGTCTGTGAAGGGCGTGCCCAACCGCTTTCTCTATGGCACGTCGAAAGCCGCCGTCATCGGCATGACCAAGGCCATGGCTGCGGATTTTCTTACCAAGGGCATTCGCGTGAACGCCATCTGCCCCGGTACTGTTGACACGCCTTCGCTACACGACCGCATGCGCGCCACAGGCGATTATGAAGCGGCCCACAAGGCCTTCGTGGCGCGCCAACCCATGGGACGGCTGGGAGTGCCGGAAGAAATTGCAGCGCTGGTGGTGTTTCTGGCCAGCGACGAAAGTGCCTTCATCACGGGGCAGGCCATCAACATTGATGGCGGCTGGTCCGTGTAAAGGGCCAATCTGCCCCCATTGGCAAGGCAGGCGGTTCTGTTCTAGCATTGCACCCGCCATCCAAAGGGGTCACAGGTTTTGAGTTCGCAGAAATCCGCAATTGATGTGCGGAGTGTTTCCAAGGTTTTCACAGGGGCCGAAGGCAGCGCTTTCAAGGCCCTGGATGATGTGTCTGTGAGCATTGGCGAGAACGAGTTCTTCACCCTGCTCGGACCCTCAGGCTGTGGCAAGACGACATTGCTGCGCTTGATCGCAGGTTTTGATTTTCCAAGCGATGGCAGCATACTTCTCTACGGTGACGACATCGCAACCCTGCCGCCGTTCAAGCGCCCGGTCAACACCGTGTTCCAGAACTACGCGCTGTTTCCGCATATGACAGTGGGGCAGAATATTGGCTTTGGCCTTGAAATGCTGGGCAAGCCCAAGGCGGAGATTTCGGCCCGCGTTGATGAGATGCTGCGCCTCGTCCAAATGGCGGAATTGAAGGACCGCAAGACCAGCCAGATTTCAGGCGGTCAGCAACAACGTGTGGCGTTGGCGCGCGCACTCGCGCCCAA
>CAXTKL010000189.1:0-2834 GCA_964244825.1 uncultured Aestuariivirga sp. | reverse complement strand
GATGTGAACCTGATCAAGGGCAAGAAAGTGGCCATCATCGGCTACGGCAGCCAGGGCCGCGCCCATGCCCTGAACCTCAAGGATTCCGGTGCCAAGGAACTGGCTGTCGGTCTCAAGGCTGGCTCTGCCACCGCCAAAAAGGTGGAAGCCGATGGGCTCAAGGTCATGACCGTGGCCGAGGCCGCCAAGTGGGCTGACCTGATGATGATGGCAACCCCGGACGAATTGCAGGCAGACATCTACAAGGACGACATTGCCCCCAACATCCGTGACGGTGCCGCGATCGCCTTCGCCCATGGCCTCAATGTGCATTTCGGTTTGATCGAACCGAAGAAGACCGTTGACGTCGTGATGATCGCACCAAAGGGCCCGGGCCACACGGTGCGCGGCGAATACCAGAAGGGCGGTGGCGTACCCTGTCTCATCGCCATCCATCAGGACGCGTCGGGCAATGCCCATGACCTTGCCCTGTCCTATGCCTCAGGTGTGGGCGGCGGCCGTTCCGGCGTGATCGAAACCACGTTCAAGGAAGAATGCGAAACCGATTTGTTCGGCGAACAGGCCGTGCTCTGCGGCGGTTTGGTGGAGTTGATCCGTGCCGGTTTCGAAACCCTGGTCGAAGGCGGCTACGCCCCTGAAATGGCCTATTTCGAATGCCTGCACGAAGTGAAACTCATCGTCGACCTGATCTATGAAGGCGGCATCGCCAACATGAACTACTCGATTTCGAACACGGCCGAATGGGGCGAGTATGTCACGGGCCCACGCATCGTGACAGCCGAGACAAAGGCTGAAATGAAGCGGGTACTGACAGACATTCAAACCGGCAAGTTCACGTCCGAGTGGATGCAGGAATACCGCGCCGGAGCCGCACGATTCAAAGCCATCCGCCGCAATAACGACAATCATCAGATTGAAGCCGTCGGTGCAAAGCTGCGCGAGATGATGCCGTGGATCGCCAAGAACAAGCTGGTGGACAAGGGCCGGAATTAGTTGAGTACGGGGGCCAAAAACCCCTCCCGGCTGCGCCGGACGCCCCACGCTTCGCGCGAGGAACAAAAGCATCGTTTTTCTCCCTCGGCGTCTTCGCCGGGGGAGTACCCCGAAGGGGGGAGGGGGTGTCTAAACCAACTCCACCTGCAAATTCTTCCCCACCGCATTCGCCGCCTTTTGCATCGTCGCCAATGTCACGTGAGCGTATTTGGAATCAAGTCAACGCCTTGGCGGCGACTTGATCAATGGTGGATTGGCTGTTCGTGCTCCCACCTCAACCCTTCAGACGGGCGTTGCAGGTTGACCAATACTGTGGCCACTTTTCGCCAGCCGGCAAATTGTTGGCAGCCTTGGCCGTACGCCACTCAGCGCCACATTCCTTCATGCGCTGATGGGCAGCAATCTGACCCGGCGTGAAAGGTTTGCCATTCTTGTCGACGGTCTTCACCACCTGTGTGTCCCAGGCCGCTGAATTCGGTTCCGGCGGGGTGTCGTTGCTGGCGGTTGTATCAGCGGGTACTGCTGCATTAACAACACAGGACTGCTTGATGAACTGCGCCCACTTCATGCCGGCTGGCACAGTGCCCGCAGCCTTCATGGCTTTCCATGAGGCGCTGCAGTTCTGCATGAAGCTTCCGCCAGCGGCGGGTGCAGGGGCAACAGCAGCGGTTTTCTTGGCAGGCTTTGCGGGCTTGGCAACAACAGGTGCTGTGACAGGGGTTGCTGGTGCCTGCGCTGTATTCGCAGCGCACTGGGTTTTCATGAAGTCAGGCCATTTGGTGCCTGCGGCTGAACCATCAGCCTTGGCGGCGGCCCATTTGGCGCTGCAATCCTGCATGAAGGCGGACTTGGCTTCAGCTTGCAAGGGAACGAAAGCCCATGCTGATAGGACCATGGCAAGGGCCAATGTTGAATGCTTGAAATTGTGTGGCATGCTGTCTCTCCAGACTGATCCCGGTTCATCAGTCAAAAAATTGCTGAAAGCAGCAATGATGTTTCAGATCACTGCCGCTGTGCGCCAGTCATATCTGTGCCGGAAACTGCGCGAGAACGCGAGATGGGCGTCAACTGTGGTGCAAGTATATTTTGGGCCATACAAATTTGTATGAAACCTGAAAGCTCACACCAATTCCACCCGCAAACTCTTTCCCACCGCATTTGCCGCCTTCTGCATCGTCGCCAAAGTCACGTTACCTGACTTGGGATCAAGCAGACGGTCCAACTGCGCCCGGCTGGTGTTCATAGCTTGGGCCATTTTGACCTTGCTGAGTTTCTTCTTTTTCATTTCTTTTTGCAGAAGCCATACAATGCGTTCCTTAGTGACGATCGTACTCAATTCATCAAAACTACCGTCCTCTTCAAGAAGCTCATTGAGTGTAGTGCGCGTCGTTACATTAGCCTTCATGATTGCATCTCCTTCATGCGCCTCAGCGCCAGTTCCAATTCTTGTTTCGGTGTTGCTTGCGTTTTCTTGATAAATCCATGGACAACGCAAATCTCCGCATTTTGCATAAAGAACAGAACGCGGGAAATTTGCCGTTGGAAAGCGAACTTCTGACTTCCCACAGACCCTTTCCAAGAGATTTGCAGACTGGCATTCCAATTGGCCAGTTTTCCTGCACCCGCAATAGATCGAGACCGATGCACTTGCGATCTACTTTATTCAGGCTCCGAAACCACTCAACCACGGGATCATTGCCCATCGCCGATTTATAGAAATTCACAGGCAACATCGAAAGCTCTTTCACCAGCATTTTTGTACCATAAATAATACATAATCACAATCATGAAATTAAGACAGGTTGAATTCACTCATACTTCATTCACTGGCACGAGCTGTC
>CAXTKL010000188.1:0-2856 GCA_964244825.1 uncultured Aestuariivirga sp. | reverse complement strand
AGCCGCATCGGCATGCGCCGCTCGGGCCAGAAAATGCAAACTGTGACCTGGATTGAAGACAAGATGTCAGGCGAACTCCGCCGCCCACATCACGTTGACCTGAAGACAGGCATGTACAAGGGCCGCCAGGTTTTGAGCGCCAAAACCGACGCCTGAACCCTGCTACACTTTGAAGAATGGCCGTCCGTTAGGGCGGCCTTTTCTGTTTCGGCGTAGAACTGGCGCAAGAATTGAAAGTTCGGTGAAATGCGCGCGCCAACCCCTGCCACCTTCAGCCACCCCGATTGGACCTGTGCCATTTCAGCACATGTCGGTGGTTCGACGCGTGTGCAGGTGCCGGCGACGGGTGTGCCACGATTGTCAGGCGTGCTGCGCAAAAAGCACTGGCCAATTGTGCATTATGATACGTGGGTAACGCCGCTCACACCCACAGGACTGCCAGCGGCTGGATTGCCACCGAATCTAGAGGATGCCTTGGCACTGCTCGAGGTAACCGAGAGCCCGATTCTTTTTCGAAACCTCAAACTTCAGCACCCTGTCACGCAAGCCCTGCTGGCGGCGGCAACACATCAGAAAACCATCACGTCATGGGCGCGGGCTGGTCTCCGTCTCGAAGGAAGTTTTGACGACTGGATGATGCAGAATTTCGACCAGAAACGCCGCAAGGAGCTGAAACGCCTGCGCAGCAGGCTGGGTGAACAGGGCAAGCTCGAAAGCATTTCGCTACAGGATGACGGCGATATCGAGCCATTCTTTCAGGCGTTTCTGGCCCTTGAGGCCAAGAGCTGGAAAGGCAAACGCGGTACGGCTGTCGCCAACAACAGTGACCTGCAAAAGGGCCTCGCCGACGGTCTCCGTGCCATGCATCATGCGGGCCGGGTGAAGTTCTGGCAGATCAACTTCAACGGACAACCCGTCGCTTCGTTGTTCGCACTCGTGGATGATGGCGAAGTGACCTTGGGCAAGATCGCCCATGATGACGCCTTTGCCAAGTCCTCACCCGGCGTCTTGATCATTCTTGACGCCACAGCGTCGCTCATGGGCCAATCAGGTTTGACTCTTGCAGACAGCAACGCCATGCCAGGTCATCCGATGATCGACCGCATCTGGCGTGACCGCATTGACTGTATCGACGTGCTGCTGGCAGGACCATCCACACCATCACCGCTGTTCCATCTTCTTGCCCATTACACTGGCACAAGATTTGCTGCGAGAGCCAAGGCAAAGCGCGTGCTGGCGCAATGGACAGGACGAAAAATCTCATGAGCATCATCACTCTCGACCCCGCAACGGCAAAAGCCAAATTCCTCAAACAGGCCTTCACGCTCAAGCACCATCTCGTTGGTAATCCCTTGTTTACCTTGCCCCGCCTTGTGGCACTGGCAAAGACCATGCCGCGGGACCACATTGAATTCAATTCCGGCAAGGTGGCCGTCGGCGTAAAACCCGAAGACGTGCCACAGATCGATAGGGTCCCGGAAGACGTCATCAAGTCCATCGAAACCGCCAATGCCTGGATGGTCATCAAGCGTGTCGAAAAAGACCCGGACTACAAGGCTGTGCTCGAGGCCTTCGTGCAGGAAGCCAACATGGCCGCAGGCCGCTCGGCTAATCACTACAGTGATGTGGAAGGTTTTATCTTTGTCTCATCGGCAAAAGCGACAACTCCCTTTCATCTGGATGCCGAGGAAAACATTCTGATCCAGTTGCACGGCGACAAATTCGTGCGCACCTTCGACAATGCGGATCGCAAACTCGTCAGCGAAGAAGCCATGGAGATTTCGCCTTCCAAGCATCGCAACCAGCACTACGAAGACTGGTATGAAAGCCGCGCCACATTGCATGCCCTCAAGCCCGGTGATGCCGTTCACATGCCCTACATGGTGCCGCATTGGGTTTCCACAGGCGACAGCTATTCCATTTCCATGGCCATGACCTGGAAGACGCCGGAAGTGAAACGCCTGAACAAGATCCGCCTGATGAACGGCACGTTGCGGCACATGGGGTTGCCACAAAAGCCTCCGGGTGCATCGCCTGCACTGGACGCCGCCAAGGTTTTCGCCCACGACGCTATGCGCATGGTCATCGATCCCGTCCGCAAGTCGGAAGGTGCTCGTAAAATGCTCCGCGGGCTGATTTACGGTAAGAAGGCCAATTATTATCTCGAGCGGGAAGCGAAGTAGTGAGGCTTTACCACCGCTTCCAAAATCAATCCTTGCATTCTCCGTAAATCTCCCCCATATGCAGCCCATCGATTTGAGGCCATCTGGCTTGTCATCGCGCTCGTAACTGCAAGTGCAATAGACCTCTCCCTTATTTCCAATAGATCGATAGGCCGAACCGGATGTCTTGTCCGGGGCGGATTGCTTTGCACTTGAAAGGATTTTGACATGGCAACAGGCACAGTAAAGTGGTTTAACACCCAAAAAGGTTTTGGTTTCATTGAACCCAGCGACGGCACCAAGGATGTGTTCGTACACATCAGCGCAGTCGAAAAAGCGGGCATGCGCGCCCTGAATGAAGGTCAGAAGGTCAACTACGACCTGACAGCTGACAAGCGCACCGGTAAGTCGTCTGCAGACAACCTTCAGGCTGTCTAAACGAATTTTTGTTTCACGTCCTGCCAACCACGGATGTACTGGTGGTGGGCAGAAACAAATGGTGAAGTGCCGGAACGATGTCGTCCGGCACCAACTCCCTCTCTAAAACCTGCCACGGCAGAAAAGGATTTCATGCGCATTCTCGTTCGTGACAACAATGTCGATCAAGCCCTCCGCTTCATGAAGAAGAAGATGCAGCGCGAAGGTCTGTTCCGTGAACTCCGCATGAAGGAAGCCTTCGAAAAGCCGTCAGAAA
>CAXTKL010000187.1:0-2882 GCA_964244825.1 uncultured Aestuariivirga sp. | reverse complement strand
AACGAGATCAAGTCGTTCATAGCCAGCAACGCGGGCTGACTGCAAACTCTCCCTCATCCGCCCTTCGGGCACCTTCTCCCGCAAGAAGGGCGGGAGAAGGTGCCCGAAGGGCGGATGAGGGACCACGCGCGACATACGCGGCAATCTCCACCCTGGGCCAAAATTTGCAATGTCTAAGTTTGACCGCACAACCTGTGCCAAATTGAAACGGAGCGCCACATGTCCTTGTTGAACCCAACTGCAAACACAACCGAAACTCTGCCATCACCCGTTTTGGGCCTGGGCCATTCCGGACTTTCCGTGTTGATCAGCGGGGCCATGCTGGCGATTGGCATTTCACGCGTCGGCGGCGATGCAATTGTTCAGGATCTGCATGCAGGTGGTTTTGGTCTCTACCTGATTGTTGCAAGCTATCTGGTCTTTGTGGCCATTTCGCTTTTCGTCAATCCGTCAACACCCTCAGAACTCAAAACCAGCGGCATTTTCAAACTCACCCGCAACCCAACCTATCTGGCTTTCTTTCTGCCCCTGGCGATGCTCAGCTATTTCTCGCTGGAAACCGCTGCTGCCAGCATCGTGATCTATGTCACAGCCATGAACCTCACCGTCATCCGCAGAGAAGAGCAGGACATGCAAAACGCACTGGGTGAGGTCTACACAAACTATCGCAATGCCGTGCCACGCTGGTTTGCGTAACGTGTCAAATCATGGCCATTCCGCCATTCACATGCAGGGTTTGCCCGGTCACATAGCCCGCTTCCTCTGACGCCAGAAACAACACTGCTGCTGCAATATCTTCCGGCGATCCCATGCGGCCCGCCGGAATTTGCGCAAGAATGCCTTCCTTCTGCTTGTCGTTCAAAACCTCCGTCATCGGCGTGGCAATGAAACCGGGAGCCACACAATTGACAGTCACATTGCGCGTCGCCAGTTCCTGCGCCAGTGATTTCGACATGCCTATGATGGCGGCCTTTGACGCTGCATAATTCGCCTGCCCCGCATTTCCGGTCACACCCACAATCGACGTCACCGACACAATCCGCCCCCAACGTTTTTTCATCATCAGCTTCATGGCCGCACGCGCCAGCCGGAACGACGACGTGAGGTTGACATCCAGCACCGCCTGCCAATCCTCATCCTTCATCCGCATGGCCAAACCATCGCGCGTGATGCCCGCATTATTCACCAGAATATCAAGCCCGCCCATGGCTTCGGCGGCAGCAGGCACCAGCTTTTCCACATCTTCAGGCGAAGACAGGTTGCAAGGCAGCACGAACACGCGCTCACCACCCAGTGAAGCTTTCAACTCTTCCAAAACCGCAGCCCGCGTTCCCGAAATCGCAACCGTTGCACCCGCAACATGCAGCGCCCGGGCAACCGAAGCCCCAATGCCACCTGTTGCCCCGGTGACGAGTGCCGTTTTTCCATTCATTGAAAACATCATCAAATTCCCTGTTCCAAAATCGCCCTCATCCGCCCTTCGGGCACCTTCTCCCGTTAAAAGAAACGGGAGAAGGCCAAAACGATCTGCCTTCTCCAGCCCCTCTTGGCGGGAGAAGGTGCCCGAAGGGCGGATGAGGGACAACCACGACTACTTCAAAACCAGAACCGCGGCCGCCACATCATCCGCATTCTCAACGGCAATCGCCTTGGCCTCCGGCGCATTCTTTTTCGCCAGCCCCGTCAACACCTTACCACTGCCAACTTCAACAAAAACCTGAACACCCATGTCACTCATGGCATACACGCTTTCACGCCAGCGCACGGTGCCTGTCACCTGTTCCACCAGCCGCTGCCGAATATCAGCCGCGTCCGTCAAAGCCCCGGCCACTACATTACAAATCACCGGCACTACGGGGTTCCGCATCTCGGCATTCGCCAAAGCCTCGCGCATCGCCTCCGCCGCAGGCTGCATCAACGCACAGTGAAACGGTGCCGACACCGGCAACAAAATCGCCCGCTTCGCACCCTTCGCTTTGGCAATATCCAGCGCCCGCTCCACCGCCACCTTGTGGCCGGAAATCACCACCTGACCGTCCGAATTGTCATTCGCCGCCTGGCACACATCCCCCTGCGCCGCCTCTGCCGCAACCCGTGACGCCGTCGCAAAATCCAGCCCCAGCAAAGCCGCCATGGCCCCCGTGCCAACAGGCGTTGCCAACTGCATTGCCCGGCCTCGTATTTTCAACAGCCGCGCTGTATCAGCAAGCGTAAAAGTTCCTGCCGCAGCCAAAGCCGAATATTCCCCCAGCGAATGCCCCGCCACACAAACTGCCGTATTGGCAACCGTAATCCCGTGCTCCACCTCAAGCACCCGCATGGCCGCTAAACTCACCGCCATCAAAGCCGGCTGCGCATTTTCAGTCAGCGTCAACTGGTCCTCCGGACCATTCCACAGCAAGTCCGAAAGTTTCTGCGAAAGTGCGGCATCCACCTCGTCAAAAACTGCCCGAGCGGATGCGAAGTTATCAGCCAAAGACTTCCCCATACCCACAGCCTGACTACCCTGCCCCGGAAACACAAATGCGATCGACATGATTCAAAAAGTCCCATTGTTTGAAGGCGTGGTGTCATTTGATACGAGTAGAGTCAAGCGGTGGCACCCCTCCCCCTTCAGATACTTTCAAAAGAGAAAACAACTGTCTCCCTCGGCGTCTTCGCCGGGGGAGTACGGCGAAGCCGGGAGGGGGTGATCCGGGGAAAGGCCGTTCCCAAGTTTTTGCCAAAGGCGGTATCAGGACTGCCGTATTCCAAACGCGAAATGTAGCGCAGCGGAGTGACGGCATTTGGTTTAATTCTCCCATGCCGGCCCAGGGCAATCGCATATGGCCGCCAAAGGGACCTCATCCGCCTCGCATGCGCTCGGCACCTTCCCCAGAGGG
>CAXTKL010000186.1:0-2898 GCA_964244825.1 uncultured Aestuariivirga sp. | reverse complement strand
TATGATCTGGGCAATGATGGCCTGATCAATGAGCAGCGCGAATATGTGTTCACCGAACCGCCCCGGCACTGCCGGAGGTCGGCTTATTCAAGTTATGCAGCGATGAGTAAGTTGTCCATGGCTGCGT
Source organism: uncultured Aestuariivirga sp. (assembly GCA_964244825.1). Taxonomy (GTDB): domain Bacteria; phylum Pseudomonadota; class Alphaproteobacteria; order Rhizobiales; family Aestuariivirgaceae; genus Aestuariivirga. The sequence continues at coordinate 2,771 of CAXTKL010000186.1, read as the reverse complement.
AATGGTTTTTCTCAGCTTCGGCTGAAGGGATATTTCCGATCGGTTCGAGCAAGCGTCCTTTGTTGAATCAATCGACTCTTTCCAGTGTTGCACATTCAACAGCTTCGTTCGTTGCCTTGCTCATAATGGCCCCGCCTTATCAGGCGTTGGAGCCTCCGGCAATCCCGGGGCGGTTCAGTTTGCATGAAACCCCAAGCCTTGAACCCTCTGGCGCTGTCCTGTAAGCGGATGACACAACACAATCAAGGTTCTCCGTTTCATGTCCATTAAACTTTACCGTGGCGATTTGCCTGCTGACTTTGTTGCAGGCGCTGCCATTGCCATAGACACGGAAACCATGGGGTTGAACCCGCGCCGCGACCGCTTGTGCGTGATCCAGCTGTCAACAGGCGATGGCAATGCCCATGTCATCCAGATTGACTCGAAAACCAGGGAAGCGCCGCGCCTCAAAGCTGTTCTCGAAGACCCGGCCGTGCTCAAGATTTTCCATTTCGCCCGCTTTGACGTGGCCGTGCTGAAACATTCCCTGGGCATTGATACAGCACCCCTCTACTGCACCAAGATTGCCTCCAAAATCGCCCGCACCTATACGGACCGTCATGGCCTGAAAGACCTGTTGCGCGAACTGATGGGCATTGATGCCAACAAGCAGCAGCAGAGTTCCGACTGGGGTGCCCATATCCTCACCGACGCGCAGAAAACCTATGCGGCGGGTGATGTGCTTTATCTGCATGAATTGAAAGCCCGGCTTGACCAGATGTTGGAGCGTGAGGGTCGCGCCCATCTGGCCCAGGCCAGTTTCAAATTCCTGCCCACCCGCGTGGCGCTTGACCTCGGCGGCTGGGGTGAAGAAGATGTCTTCGCCCACTGACCTTGCGGTGACAGCGCGGCGGGCGCAGACACGCTCCAGCCTGTCAAAGCTGCTGGGGAGTGGTGCAGCGTTGGGTGCCCTTGGCCTCATGGGAGTGTTCATCTGGCAGGCCGGTGTCCTGGCTCCCCCCCTGCCGCAGGACATCAAGACCGATGACACGGTTGAAAAGCCGGACCAGATCACCTCGCAAAATGCCTCGATTGCCGGCACCGACAAGAACAACCTGCCTTTTGAAATCCACGCCAAATCCGGTGAGCAGGACAAGGCGCTGGAACATATTGTTCACATGCAAACCGTCACCAGCGTGTTTCAGCGCCCCACGGGGTCGAAGCTTGACGTGAGTTCCGACACCGGCCGCTATGACCGCAAGACCAAGGGGCTTGAACTTGACGGCAATGTGATATTCAGCGAAGGCACGCGCTTCAGGGCGGTCATGCAGAAGGCAGCAATCGATACCCAGAACCAAAGTCTTGCCTCGCAGTCACCGGTCAAGGTTGACATGCAGGGCACGAAGATTGAGGCTGAGAGCCTGGAAGTGACAGCGGGCGGCACACGGCTGTTGTTCAAGGGCGGTGTGAAGGCACATTTTGAACCGAAGAAGAAAAACACAGGAGACGGTGGATGAACATGAAGGTCGCAACGCTTGTCGCGCTGACAGCTCTGGCGCTGGTGCCCCAGGCCAGGGCGCAAACGGCAACCAGCAACGGGGCGGTGGATATTGAAGCCTCGGAAATGGAAATCCTGGAAACCGACAAGCGCGCCATCTTCCGGGGCGACGTGGTGGCCAAGCGCCCGACAGATACCATTCGCTGTGCCGAAATGGTGGTCTATTATGTCGACGTGAAGCAGCCCGACGGCACAACCAACAATGAAGTCGACAAGCTTGATTGCAAATCCGCCGTCACCATCACCACCACCACGCAAACCATCACCGGCGATCTCGCCATCTTCCAGCTCCGGCAAAACCTGCTGGATGTGACGGGCAACGTCAAGGTGGTGCAGGGCAAGACGGTAATCCGCGGGCCGCACCTCACCGTTGATCTCAAGACCAAGCGTACCAAAATGACGGGTGGCCGCGTCAAGGGGCAATTCGTACCCAAGTGAAATCACAGCCCAAATCCACCCTTCATTCAAATTTAACGTAAATGGTTGCTAATCATATGGCGTCTCCGTCCAGGACACCGGTTCGTCCGGCCCCCATGGCAGCGCGGGTTTCAAAGCGCCCGCAAGTCATCAGGTCAGAACCGGCAGGTGACGGGCTTGAAGCCGTGATGCTTGCCAAAAGCTACCGGAAAAGGCCCGTCGTCCGAAATGTCTCGGTCACGGTCAGGCGTGGTGAGGCCGTTGGCCTGCTGGGTCCCAATGGGGCTGGCAAGACGACCGTGTTCTATATGATCACAGGTCTGATTGCCGCCGATCAGGGCACCATCAGTCTGGACGGCGTGGATATCACCCACCTGCCCATGTATCAGCGGGCAAGGCTGGGAATTGGGTATCTGCCCCAGGAAAGTTCGGTGTTCCGGGGTCTCACGGTCGAACAAAACCTGCGTTCGGTCCTCGAGCTGCACCAGCCCGACAAGACCGCCCGCGAACGTCAGTTGCGTGAGTTGTATGATGAGTTTTCAATTGCCCATATCCGGCATTCGCCGGCTGTTGCACTCTCTGGCGGCGAACGCCGGCGTGTTGAAATCGCCCGCGCCCTTGCCACCAATCCCCAGTTCATGCTCCTCGACGAGCCCTTCGCCGGCATTGACCCGATTGCAATCGGTGATATTCGCAAGCTGGTGCGACAGCTCACCGCTCGGGGCATCGGGGTGCTTGTTACGGATCACAATGTCCGCGAAACCCTCGGACTCATCGACCGCGCCCTCATCATCCATGAGGGCCACGTCCTGACCGA
>CAXTKL010000185.1:0-2917 GCA_964244825.1 uncultured Aestuariivirga sp. | reverse complement strand
GCCAGTGCGGTCAAGGAACTGGTGGAAAATGCGGTGGACGCCGGTGCCACGCAAATTGATGTGGTGTTTCGCGGCGGTGGCAAGGCGCTGATCCGCGTATCAGACAACGGCTTTGGCATGTCGGCAGAAGAGTTGCGCGTCGCCGTGGAGCGCCACGCCACCTCAAAAATTCCGGATGATGATCTGGTCAATATCTCCACGCTGGGATTTCGCGGCGAAGCGCTGCCCTCCATCGGCAGCGTGGCGCGATTGAACATCACATCGGTGTCGCAGGGCACGAAAGATGCCAACTCGATAGCAGTGTCCGCTGGTGACCTCGGAGACATCTCACCGGCCAGCTTAAACACCGGCACCGAAGTCGAGGTCCGCGACCTGTTCTATGCCACGCCCGCCCGCCTGAAATTCCTGAAAACCGACCGCAGCGAAAACGCCGAAGCCTTGGATGTGATCCGGCGTTTGTCACTGGCTCATCCTGAAGTGGGTTTCTCGTTCGTCACCGAAGAGCGCGAATGGCTGCGCACACCCGAAGCCGAAACCCGTGAAGCCCGCGTTGCCCGTATCATGGGGCGGGACTTCATGGACAATGCCGTAATGGTATCGGGCGGCGCAGAAGACATTGCAATTGAAGGCTATGCCGGCTTGCCCACGTTTCAGCGCGCCCAAGGCACCTTGCAATATGCCGTGGTGAATGGCCGCCCGGTCAAGGACAAACTCATCGCGGGAGCACTGCGCGGTGCTTACGCCGATGTCATGCCGCGCGGTCGTTTCCCTGCTGTGGTGCTCTACATCCGCTGTGCTGCTGACCGCGTTGACGTCAACGTCCACCCCGCCAAGACCGAAGTGCGCTTCCGCGATCCCGGATTCGTCCGTGGACTGATTGTTTCAGCGATCAGACGCGCACTTGCAGGGCAGGGCGTGAAGCCAGACAGCAACGCCACCCGCGCCACCGCCCAATCCTTCACGCCGCACGTTGTGCCTGCACCTTGGCGACCGCAAACAACAACGGCTGGACATTTCGCCGAAACTGTTCAGGCCGCATTGGCCATGAACATGCCGCTGCAATCTGCCGTGCCTGAACCAGATGTGACGTCAGAAACACCGCATCCCCTCGGCGTGGCCCGCGCCCAACTGCACGGCAACTACATCGTCGCGCAAACCGACAAAGGCATGATCCTTGTCGACCAGCACGCCGCCCATGAACGCATCGTCTACGAACAGTTGAAGCGTGAGCGCGCCGGGCAAGGCATCTTCACCCAGCCACTGCTGGTGCCACAAGTCATCGACCTCGACGGCGCAACCTTGGCAAATGTGTTGTCCGTCTCTGATCTGCTTCAACAAGCAGGCCTTCACGTCGAAGGCTTTGGCGAAGGTGCTGCGCTCGTGCGCGAAGTGCCAGCTGCCCTCGGCAATGGCAACATTCCCGCACTATTGCGCGACATCGCCGATGACGTATCCGAACTCGACTCCATCACCACCATCGAAGCCCGCCTGAATCACGTCCTCGCCACCTTCGCCTGTCATCATTCCGTGCGCGCAGGCCGCCTGTTACGGTTGGAAGAAATGAATGCGCTGCTGCGCGAAATGGAAGTGACACCCAACGCAGGCCAATGCAACCACGGACGCCCGACGTTTATCGAACTGAAGCTGGCGGATATAGAGCGGTTGTTTGGGCGCTGAGAACGCGGCCCCTCTCCGTCTCGCTTCGCGATCCACCTCTCCCGCAAGCGGGCGAGGAAAGAAAGGTTTATTTTCCTCGCCCGCTTGCGGGAGAGGTGGCGCGAGCGCAGCGAGTGACGGAGAGGGACCACGCGCTCAATCCTTCCGATAAATCCTCACCTGCGCCGCCCCATAAACCCGGGTGTCCACCAGTGTCAGCCCGGCAACGTCACCGACAATCACCGCTTCCGATTCCTCCAAAACCACCACAGCGCCCGCCGATAACCACGTGCCCGCAACCAGCGCCCGCAGCGCCTTCTCTCCCAAACCTTTTCCATAGGGCGGGTCGGCGAATACCAGATCAAACGGCGATTGCGGGCCGCAGTCACCGAGGTCCGTGGCATCCCGCTTCCAGATCTTGACCTGGCCGATGGCCCCAAACGCATCCGCATTCTTGCGGATGATGCCCCGCGCCTCGGCACTTTCCTCCACGAATTGGCAGAACTTGGCCCCGCGGGAAATCGCCTCCAAACCCAAAGCGCCGGTGCCCGCAAACAGGTCCAGCACGCGTGCACCGTCAATGTCAAAACCATTCATGCCATGGGCCAGAATATTGAACAGGCTTTCGCGCACCCGGTCCGAGGTCGGACGTGTGGCGATGGATGAAGGGCCGATCAATTCCCGCCCCTTGAATGTTCCGGCAACGATACGCATGGCGGCCTCTGTAAAGTCTGGCACGGTGCGAGCGCAAGTGGCAAAAGCCAGACATGACATTCAAACTGCCCATTGGCATGACCATCGCCCTCGAAGAGGCTCAGGCCGCCGCTGCCCGTGGCGAAGTGCCCGTGGGAGCCTGCATTGTGTCGTCCTCTGGCGAAATTCTCGCCCGTGCGGGGAACCGCACCCTCGAACTGAAAGACCCCACCGCCCACGCCGAAATGCTGGTGCTGCGCGAAGCCGCCACAAACTTCTCTTCAGAACGGCTGGGCAATTGCGATCTCCACGTCACCCTCGAACCCTGCGCCATGTGTGCAGGTGCCATCTCCCACGCCCGCATCCGCCGCGTTTACTTCGGTGCCGATGATCCGAAAATGGGTGCCGTCGAACATGGCCCTCGCTTCTTCACCCAACCCACCTGCCATCACGCGCCCGAGGTCTATGGCGGCATCGGAACAGAAGCCTCAGCCCTGCTCCTGCGCAACTTCTTCAAGGCCCTGCGATAGGATTAAAGAACCTCATCAGCCCTTCGGGCAGCTTCTCC
>CAXTKL010000184.1:0-2928 GCA_964244825.1 uncultured Aestuariivirga sp. | reverse complement strand
TTCTGGCAACGATGCGACCTGCTTGGTTGGTTGCGGTTGCAAGTATCGCGGGTCATTTGGCAGGTTTTGACTGGGGGGTGGACAAGGTCTGTGTCCTCGCCTAATAGGACCCCGCGCTGGCGGGGCTGAAGTCTGCCCACACGTGTTTTCACCAAAGGATGGGCGCATAGCTCAGGTGGTAGAGCAGCTGACTCTTAATCAGCGGGTCGTAGGTTCGAGTCCTACTGCGCCCACCATCCTTTGGATTTCCTTGTTTATCATGGTTTTCGTCCCGGCCCTCCTTAAGGCTGGGCACGTCATTCAGATCACATTCAGAATCGGGCTGGCATGTTACCCCGGAAAGCTGATGAAACCAGAAGCACGTCAGCCTGCGTCAACAGTTTCCAGTTGACGCCGGGCTATTCTCCGCGCCAATGTTTCACCAGTGGGGCAACGGCACTATGCCGGAATCGAGATTCTTTTTCAGCCGGGAGGACTCCGTGGCACACTCTTTTTTGAAGACCCACCTACTTGTATCCGTAGCTGCATTGTTCTGCGCCGGGCACCCGGTTTATGCTGATGATACAGCAGCAGAACCAATGCCCGAGATGTACAAGCCCGCCAACGATGTTGAGGCCAAGGCACAGGCTGTATTTGACAAGCACTGTGCGCGCTGCCACCAGGTTGGCAAGCTGGTCAAACGCGAAAAGCCGGCCAAGGGATTTGGCGACGTAATGCAGTTGAAAGAACTGGCGGCAAATCCAAAGCGCATCTTGCCGGGTAATCCTGACGGGTCACCCATGTTCCAAGTGCTGGCAAACAAGCAGATGCCCTATGACGTTTATCAGGAAGGCGATGTTGACAAGCCAACACCGACGGCTGACGAAGTGGCAGCACTGCGCGAATGGATCATGGAAGCAGGCAAGGAAGGCGCCAGCCTGTGCAAGCCTTATGAAATGCCCTACAAGGATCTGGTCAATGTCATGTACCAGGATCTGGGCAGCCTGCCAGAACATCGCCGCGCCCATACGCGGTATCTGTCACTCGCAAACCTGAAGGCGTCTTGCGCATCTGATGCGGATATGGAAATTTACCGCCAGGGTGCCATCAAGCTGCTCAACTCATTGTCCACCAATTCGGATGTGATTACCCTGGAAGACAGCATCATCGGTGAGGAGGGCGTCATCGTTCGCTTCAATCTTGATGATCTGAACTGGACTCCGGAATTGTGGGAAGAAATCATTTCGCATTATCCTTACGGTGTGCGTCCGTTTGACAGTCAGTATGATTCACTCACTCATTCGACCAATACTGAAATCCCGTATGTGCGGGCCGACTGGCTGGCCTTCTTTGGTGCACGGCCACCGCTCTATGACGTGATTCTGGGCCTGCCAAACACAGCGCAGGAACTGGAGCACAATCTGGGTGTCGATGTGTTCGCCAATATCCGCAAATATATCGCCAAGCGCGCCGCGTTCAAACACTCCGGCGTCAGTGCCAACAACCGATTGATTGAACGCCACCCAATTTCGACGGGTTATTTCTGGACATCCTATGATTTCGGTGGAACTGTTACTAAACAAAACCTGTTGGAGTTCCCGTTGGGTCCGATTGGCGTGTTCGGCGATGGTTATGCCTATGGCGATGATTTTGCCTTCAAGCATGATGGTGGTGAATCCATCTTCAGTCTGCCGAATGGCTACCAGGCCTATTATCTGAACAATGCCGCAGGAAAACAGCTCGACAAAGGCCCGACCAACATCGTGCGTGATCCTTCACGCAAGGACTTGGCCGTGACCAATGGCATTTCCTGCATGGGCTGCCACGACCAAGGCATGAAAAATGCTACGGACGAAGTTCTGCATCATGTCGCTGACAACCGTCTGCTGCCGGCTGACGCGCGTGAAGCGGTGAAGGCGCTCTATCCTGAAAAAGAGGATATGAACAAGATCATCGAAACCGATCGCAAGCGCTTCATCGGTGCGGAAATCAAGTCAGGTCTTGATCCCAAGTTGAAACACCAGAGCGATGGTGAACCCGTGAATGCCTTGTCCAATCGTTATGAGCGCGATGTTGACCTGGTTACAGCTGCCAGCGAGTTTGGTGTGCCGCCAGACAAGATCCTGGGCTACCTTGCCCATGGTGGCCAGATTGGTGGTTCCTTCGCCGCCCAGATTTCGCAAGGCACCGTTCAACGGGATATTTTCGAAGTAGAATTCGCAAACCTGGTTGAATTTGTCGTGGATGGGAAGTATATCGCCCCGCACGAAACGGCCTATAATTATGCTGAAGTGAAAAAAGAGGAAGTGGTGGCAACACCAATATCCGAGTACAAGATCACTCTGCATTCGGACAAGCCGTCTGCCTATGTGGGTGACAAGGCCTACTTCACCGTGAACACCACAAAGGACTGCTACCTCACCCTGATCAACATCAGTGGCAAGGATGAGGGCACGGTGATCTTCCCGAACAAGTTCACGCAAGACAACTTCATCCACGCCGGCCAGAGCTTCCAGTTCCCAAGTGAAAAGGATGGCTATGATTTCAAGTATGAAGACAAGGGTGTTGAAACCGTGATCGCCTTGTGTGATGCGACGGGCAGTTCGCTGCCGGACATCCATCACGACTATGCAAAGGATGATTTCACTCCGCTTGGACGCAGCATTTCTGTGAACAAGAAGATCGACAACGTGGCTCCACCCGACAAGTCGAAAAACAAGCCTGGCAGCGGCGGCTTCGTGGCCGACGTGGTGCGCACTGGCATCAAGATCAAGGTGGAGTAGTTGTAACCTGCCGTGGCCGCGAAGGGACCTCATCCGCCCTTCTCGGGCACCTTCTCCAGCAAGAGGGCTGGATAAGGGACAACCGCCGTCCCTTCTTCACGGCCCATTTGCCTGGAGAAGGTGGCGCGAAGCGACGGATGAGTTCCCTTTGGGCTCTATTTTAACG
>CAXTKL010000183.1:0-2953 GCA_964244825.1 uncultured Aestuariivirga sp. | reverse complement strand
GCCATGCTTGATGCGCGCGAAGTGAAAACCGGCGACGAAATCGAGCTCCTGAAAATGGCTGCTGGCATGGTGGATGCCACTTATGTTGATATTGCCCGTGCCATCCGCCCCGGTACCAAGGAAAATGAACTCGTTGCCATTGCCAATGATCGCCTGTTCCGCATGGGGTCGGAGCGTGTGGAATGTGTGAACTCGGTTTCGGGTCGCCGCGGCCGCCCGCATTCGCACACCTTCTCTGATCGCATGATCCAGCCCGGCGATATGATTTTCCTCGACATCATGCACTCGTTCAACGGCTATCGCACCTGCTACTATCGCACGTTCATTTGCGGCCAGCCCAACACGCATCAGATTGATGCTTATGAAACAGCTTCAAAATGGCTTGCCGCTTCGATGGATATGATCAAGCCGGGTGTGACGCCAGATGAAGTGGCCGCTGTATGGCCCGACGCCCATGAGTTTGGTTACAAGAACGAGGAAGAAGCCTTCCTGCTGCAATATGGCCACGGTGTTGGTTTGTCGCTATGGGAGCGTCCGATCTTTTCCAAACGCTTCAAGGGCCAAACCAAGCCATTGAAAGAGGGTATGGTGTTCGCGCTTGAAACCTGGAAAGGTTCCAATGACGGGTCAGGTGCCGCACGCATTGAAGAGGAAGTTGTGGTGACGAAGGATGGTTGTGAGATCATCACCAATTATCCATCCGACCATTTGATCTCCTGTGGCCTGCCCGGTTGCGAGGTCGTGGGATAACTCCCCGTGTCATCCAATCACCGCACCCGCATCCCCGTCACGCTTGTCACTGGCTTTCTCGGCAGCGGCAAAACTACGCTGATCAATGCGGGGCTGAAATCACCTGATCTTGCGAAGACGGTTGTGGTGGTCAATGAGTTTGGCGAAGTGGGCCTCGATCATCAGCTTTACACCAGCAGCAATGATGCCGTTGTGGTTCTGGAAAATGGCTGCTTGTGTTGCACTGTGCGTACCGATTTGATCGCCACGATGAACAGCCTCTATCATGATCGGGCCAGAGGCGATCTTCCTGACTTCGACAATGTGGTGATTGAGACGACAGGGCTGGCTGAACCTGGTCCAGTGCTGCAGGCGTTTCTCTCTGAGCCCACATTAGACGGGCTGTATCGTGTCGTAAACGTGGTGACAGTTGTTGATGCTGTGAATTGGGAAGCAACGAAAGAAAGCCACAATGAGGCAATCAGACAAGCGGCGCTGGCCGACGATATCTTGATTTCAAAAACTGATATGATCAGCGATGACAAATACGCTGAGCTCGAAGCGCAACTACAAGCGATCAATCCTGCCGCAAAAATCTCAAAGGCAGTTCTGACCGCCGAAACAGTGGCCCCCCTGTTGATGCACAAAGGATTCGACGCCGCTGATACCATGTCTGATCCGACGGATTGGCTCTCCATTTCCAGCTATAAAGTTTATGTCGAGAAGCTTGGCGAAATAGAAGGTGTGAAGGATCAAAATGTTTCGCCGCACCTGACGGCCAAGGGCATTGAGAGTTTTGTACTCACACGCTCAAACCCATTGTTGCGCGAGGAATTGCAATTCCTGCTCGATGGCATCACGCAAAATCTTGGGCCAAGCCTGCTGCGCGTCAAAGGACTGATCAACATTCAGGAAGTGCCTGGACAGCCCGCTGTTGTGCAGGGCGTGCAGCACTTGCTGCACAATCTCACTTGGCTTGAGAAATGGCCATCGGCCGACGAGCGAACACGCATTGTGTTCATCACCCAAGGCATGGCCCGCAGTGAACTCAAAGACATGATTGAACTCCTCGACCGCATGAGCAAACGCACATTTGCAGCACGCGAAAAAGCGCGTCTCGCAGAACAGCAAAGGCGGGCGTCCTGATGGCACGGTATAAAATCGCATGGATTGGCGCAGGCAAGATCGGATTACCCGTGTGCAAGCGCCTCAAGGCGGCGGGCTATGATGTGCATGTGCTGGCGCGTCGGCCTGAACAAGCGAAAGCCTTTGGCGATTTGGGTCTTGGTGTGGCGACAACTATACCTGCCCTTATACGAGGTGCCGATATTGTTTTCACTTGCGTGTCGGATGATCAGGCGCTGGCCGAAGTTACCATCAATGCTGACTTCAACGCAGCACTTGGAGAATCTGCTGTCTTCATCGACATGAGTACAGTATCGCCAGCGATCTCGGCGAAAATTGCGGCGCATCTCCCTAAATCACTTGCTTATCTGCGGGCACCCGTGTCGGGATCGACTGTAATGGCAGAAGCTGGAACGCTCACGGCACTTGTGTCGGGGCCAAAGGCTGCTTTCGAGAAGTTGGCTGACATCTTCGCCACTTACACAAAGAAAGCCTTTCATTTGGGTGAGGCTGAAGAGGCGCGGTACCTCAAGCTTTGCATCAACAGCATGGTCGCTGCGACCTCCGCCCTGCTTGCAGAGGCCTTGGCGTTTGGACTCAAGGGCGGTCTTACACATGAGAGCATGCTTGAGGTCATCACCCAAAGTGTCGTAGCGTCGCCGCTCATCAACTACAAGAAGGACATGATCATTCGCGGTGACTACAAGCCAGCCGCGACCCTCAACATGTTGATGAAGGACGTTGTACTTCTGCTGACTGCCGCTGATGACATGAAACTGGCCTTGCCCATCAACGGCATGATCAAGCAGATCTACAAATCTGCCGCCGCGAAAGGGCTCGGTGAAAAAGACTTTTTCGTGCTTGTCCAGGAGGCGGGAGAAACGCAAGAATCCGCGTTCAAATCATGAATGTTGATTTTGATACCATCATTGTTGGTGCAGGTGTCACGGGACTTGCCATCGCACGGGAATTGGCACTGAGCGGCCAGAGCATTCTGGTGCTCGAAAAGGCGAGACGCGCCGGTACAGAAACCTCTTCGCGCAATTCGGAAGTCATTCATGCTGGCATCTATTATCCAACGGGTAGTCTGAAAGCCGGG
>CAXTKL010000182.1:0-3056 GCA_964244825.1 uncultured Aestuariivirga sp. | reverse complement strand
AACCCTCCCGCATGGCGTGCGAGAACTGGTCGATCAGGGGTTTCAGCAGATAGGACATCGGCGAACGTGACGTGGTCTGGATGAAGGCTTCTGCGTTCATGCCAGGTTTCAGCTTGTTGTCACCCAGCTTCGCAAGTTCCTTGGCCGACAACACGAGTCGTACAGCGTAAAACGGTGGGCTGTTGGCTTCGGCGCGGGTGATGTCGGCAGCCACCTGTTTGACCTCCCCCATGACCTGTGGCGTTGTCCGGGCATTGAAGGACGGAAACCGCACTGTGGCCTGTTGGCCGATGCGCACCTGATCAATGTCGTTCGGCGACACCTGTGCCTGCAAAACCAGATCATCGCCTTCCGGCACGATCAGCATCAGGGTTTCGCCTGGGCCGATCACGCCACCCTCCGTATGTACCGACATCTGGTAAACCAAGCCTGTAATTGGCGCATTGATGGTGGTGCGGGTGACGCGGGACGTGAGGGCGATGCTGCGTTCCTGCATTTCGCCAATCTTGGCTTCCGCGTCACGCAGTTCCGTCAGCGCTTCCGTACGCACATCTTCCTGCAATTGCAGGGCGCGCAGTTGAACTTCGCCGATGCGGTTTTGCGCCGAAGCTTTGGATGCCCGCAACTCACCATTTTCGCCCTCAAGCCGCGCCTGCTCCCGCTCAACCGCGAGAACGCGGCTGCTGGGCACCAGGCCCTTGTCCTGCAGTTTTTTCAAACTGCCGAGTTCTTCTGCAATGAGGCCGACCTGTTGTTTCTTGGAAATCATCTGCGCGTCAATGCCGCCAATTTGTTCCTTCATTTGTGCCACCTGCTGTTTCAACTGGTCCAGCTTGCCCTTGGTGGAATCGGCGGTTGATTGCAAAAGTCGCAACTGCCCGGAAATGATTTCCGCTATATTTGCATCTGCTTTCTTGGCAGCAATGGTGTCGGGGAGATGCAGGTCAGTTTTGCCGTCGCGCTGAGCCTCCAACCGGGCCTTCTTGACCTGCAATTCGTCCAGGGTGTTTTGTACGATCGCCAATTCGGATTTTGCATCAGTTGGATCAAGCACAACAAGCGCCTGACCTTCCGTCACCCGGTCTCCGTCCTTGATCAGAATTTTGGAGATGGTGCCACCTGTCTGGTGCTGCACCCGCTTTGAATAACTTTCAGCAATGATTGTCGCATTGGCAATCACGGCACCATTGATGTCAGTCAATGCTGCCCACGCACCAAACCCGCCAATCAGTACAAAGATCGAAGCATATCCAACCAGCAGGGTGTTGCGGAGCGAGTTCTTGGTATGAATGGCCATGTCGTCAATTCCGTGTCGCGGGAACATTGCTTTGCAATGTGATAGGTTCGGGTTGTATCTGCGCCAAGGGTGGTGGCCCCTGCGGACGGCGGCTCACCTTGTTCAATACATCTTCTTTGGGACCATAGGCTGCGGCCTTGCCTTCGCTGAGCACAAGGATGTGGGATACGGCATGCAAGGCACTGGGCCGGTGTGCCACCACCACAACGGCAGCCCCCCGTTTCAACGAAACCCGGATGGCCCTGTCCAGCGCGGCTTCGCCCTCGGCGTCCAGGTTTGAGTTCGGTTCATCCATGATGATCAAGGCGGGATCACCGTACAGCGCGCGGGCAAGTGCCACGCGCTGCCGCTGGCCAGCCGACAGCCGGGCACCATTTTCGCCGAGCGGCGTGTCATAACCTTGCGGCAGCCGCATGATCAGATCATGCACGTTCGCCAGTTCCGCAGCACGCACAATTGCAGCAGGTTTTGCCTCTTCCTGAAAGCGGGAAATATTTTGCGCCACAGTGCCGTCAAACAATTGAACATCCTGGGGCAGATAACCCAGCACCCGGCCGTAATCATCAATGCTGCGCTGTTCAATCGTCGCTCCGTCAAGCCGCACCGTCCCGCGCGTGGCGGGTATGACTCCTGTCAACACACGTGCCAGCGTGGACTTGCCAGCACCCGTTGGCCCAATAACGCCCAAGCCCATGCCGGGTGTCACTTTGAACGTCAGCCCCGCCAGCAATGGTTTTTCCTGGCCTTGTACCATGACAACCAGATTATCCACCTCCAGATCGCCCTTGGGAGCCGGCAGCGGCATACGTTCCAACTCAGCGGGAACTTGACCCAGCATTTTGCTTAGGCGTTCAATGGCTTTTCGCGCACCCAGAAACTGCTGCCAATTGCCAACGGCCTGTTCAATCGGTGCCAGGCCACGCCCCATGATGATCGACGATGCAATGATCGAACCCGGGGAAATCTCCCGGTTGATGGCCAGATAGGCCCCCAGCGCCAGCATGCCGGATTGCACCAGCAAGCGCACCACACGGGACGCTGATGCCAATTTTCCACCAGCGTCGGACGCGGCCGTTTGGTGGTCAAGTGCCTCTTGCTGCACAGCGGCCCAGCGCTTTCGGAGAATGCCGCGCATACCCAGCGCATGCATGGCTTCGGTACTGCGGCGCGCCTCATCGGTCATCAGAACGGCCTTGGTCTGGGCAGTGGCAGCTTTCGCCATCGGCTTGCGCGTATTCATTTCAGTAAAAACAGCCAATGCGAAAATGACGATGGCGGATATCAGACCCGCAATGCCCAGCCAGAAATGCAGCATGAACACAATCAGAAGGTAAAACGGCACCCAGGGCATATCAAAAAACGCCAGAGGCCCTGAACTCGACAGATATTGACGCACCGTGTTCAAATCGGAAATCGGCTGGCCTCCAGCATTGGCGGCGCGCCGCAGCGTCAGATGCGCCATGACATCAAATACCCGGTTGCGCAGGGATTCTTCGAACTTGCGGCCCACCCGCACCATGATGCGCGAACGGATATATTCGAGCACGCCATAGTAGATGTAGAGCCCCAGCACGATGGCCGAAAGCGCCAGCAGCGTTGGAACGCTGCCGGACGACAGGACCCGGTCATAAACCTGTAACATGAACAGAGGCCCGGTCAACATCAGGATATTGACCACGCATGAGAACACGAACAGCGACAGCATAATGCCCTTGCCAAAACCCAACAACTCCCAACGGCCTGGGGTTCGGGTGGGGTC
>CAXTKL010000181.1:0-3386 GCA_964244825.1 uncultured Aestuariivirga sp. | reverse complement strand
TCCCGCTTTCAATCCCTCCGCTGGCATGATCCAGATCAGGTTCAGCGGGTTTGGCCATTTGGCCGTCTCAGTCCTGCGTTGCAGCAGAGCACCCCGTTGAGAGCGAAACCTTGATAGAACAACCCTGTGCCATGCGCAACTGCCTGTGCTACAGGGCAGGCATGTCAAAATTTGCTCTCCTGCTGGGTGGCGATGTAACCCCCACCATGCGCCTAAAAGCGCAGTTAAAAGACGCCCGCGTCATTGCGGCCGACAGTGGGATGAAGCATGCGGCTGTTCTTGGGCTTTTACCGGAATTGTGGGTGGGGGATTTTGATTCCGCTGACGTTGACCTGCGGGAAAGTTATCGCGACACACCGCGCCTGACGTTTCCCGTTGCCAAGGATATCACGGATGGTGAAATTGCTGTGCGCACTGCACTTGAGAAAGGCGCCACGGACATTATTCTTGTCGGTGCCTTTGGTGGTCAGTTCGATCACGCGTTGGCGCACATGACGCAGCTTGTCGGCCTTGCCGAGCGCAATATCGACACCTTTGCCACCAGCGGTGCAGAGGAAGCCTGGCCATTGCTGAACAGCCTGACCTTCTGGCAAATTGCCAAGGGTACACGCATCAGCATCATTGGGTTGACCGCGCTGAAAGCCTTGTCGATCATCGGTGTGCGCTGGCCCTTGAACAAGCGCGATGTGCCGGTGGGATCAACGCTGACGCTGTCGAATGAAGCAGTCGGAGATGTGGCGATCACCCTCGAAACAGGCAGGGCCCTCGTGATGCTTTATCCTGGACAGCGCTGATGTTGTACAGGGTAGACAGTCTCGGTCCAAAGGGAGACGGGCTGGTGCGGGCAGGCGACGTGACCCTGCATGTGCCGAAGGTCTTGGCAGGTGAAGATATTGACTTGTCGATGGGCAAGCTGACCCGGGTGGTCGCGCCGTCGCCTGAACGCGTCGACGCGTTCTGCAAGTTCTTTGATCGCTGCGGTGGCTGCAAATTTCAGCACTGGCAACTGGACAAGTATCGCAACTGGAAACGCGACTTGCTGATTGGAGCTCTCGCAGCAAAAGGCCTGCACCCCGAGGTTGGAATACTCGTCGACGCCCACGGTGAGGGTCGCCGCCGCGTGAGTTTACATGTGCGCGAAGTTGATGGCGTCTGGTCTGCAGGCTTCATGCAGCAGAAAAGCCACGATCTCATCGCCATCGACCATTGCCCCGTACTGGTTGCTGCGTTGGTGAACGCCATGCAACTTGCCGCCGCGTTTGGCCTGCCTCTCGGAACCTGTGACGTCGCCATCACCGCAGCCGACAATGGTCTCGACGTGTCGGTGAAATCCGAACGCAAAGCCGTGCCGCGCCGCATGGATGCGCTTACGGAGATTGCGCGCAAGCACAACATCCAGCGCCTCACCATCAATGGTGAAATCTTCGTCGCAACCTCCGCCCCGATGATCCGCATCGGCAAGGCAGATGTCGCATTGCCTGTCACGTCATTCCTGCAAGCGACGCGCAGAGGCGAGCAAACCTTGGCGGCACTGGTACTTGAACATATCAAAGGCATGAAGTACGTCGCCGATCTGTTTTGCGGCATCGGTCCTTTTGCGCTGCGCGTTGCAGAAAAAGCGAAGGTTTACGCCGCCGACAATGATAAGCTGGCGATCAGCAGTCTGCAAACCGCCGTGAAAAATACTCAAGGCCTGAAACCGCTGACAGCACAGACGAGGGAATTATTCCGCGAACCCCTGACACCGCTGGAACTCAATGTGTTCGATGCAGTCGTGGTTGATCCACCGCGGGCAGGGGCCGAAGCCCAAGCGCGCTCACTGGTGAAGTCAAAAGTCAGGCGCGTGGTAATTGTAAGTTGCGATGTGATGACATTCGCAAGGGACGCTGCGATTTTAGTTGCGGGAGGTTACACATTCAAATCCGTGACGCCGGTAGATCAATTCAAGTGGACCGGGCATCTCGAATTGGTTGGGGTGTTTGAGAGGTAGAGAACTGTGCAAGCATAGAAGCTTCGATCAGCGTCCAGCCAATTGTCAACTAAACGACTCCCATCCGCAAAATGTGCATGTCCTTGGGTGCTTTTAGCGGCTTGTCATTCGTTAAAAACGCTGTGCATTCAAATTCAATCGCACTCGCCATGTGAATGGCGTCCGGTGTCTTCAATCCAAGTTGTGCACGTAGCAAGCTGGCGCGGACGTAGGTTTCCCGCGTCGTCGGAATCAGTTCGAAGGCACCGCTGCCTTCGAGGAATTGCCGATAGAGTGCCAGCAGTGCGGTGTTATTAGCACGAAACGCCGGGACCAGCACTTCGCAGAGTGTCAATTCACTGGTGCAGATATTACTCTCGCGGTGAAAAATGCTGTCGCGGATGTCGTGCAGGTTACTTTCAAGTGTGGGGTAACCTTCCATAAGATAGATGAAAATATTCGCGTCGAAATAGACGCGTTTGCCCTTGAGATTGCCTCTCAGTCCCATGTGTCCCGTTCAGATTGAATGAAAGCAGCTGCCTCTTCAGGCGATTTGAAGAGTCCTTTGCCAGAACCAATCCATGGCCCAATGTCGACACCCTTTTTGGACTTTACAACAGGTCTGGATTTTCGGGAGACGATATCTTGCGGCTTCAGGACAATGTTGCCGTTGGCGATGGCCACTTCAAACACGTCGCCCTTGTGCGCAGATATTTGCTCACGGACGGCTGGGGGGATGGTGACTTGGCCTTTTTCCTTGAGTTTAACAAAATTCATAGGATTTCCTAAAGTAAGAAAGTGCGACTTTCAGTATACTGCAGGAAATCCAGACGTCAACTTGGGTAGCGCCTGTTAATCCTTCGCGCGTTCCACATAGGCCCCATCAGCGGTTTCCACCACGATACGTGTTCCAGCCGCAATATGCGGGGGCACCATTGTGCGGAAGCCGTTTGAGAGGATGGCGGGTTTAAACGATGATGATGCTGTCTGGTTTTTGATCGCCGGTTCGGTTTCGGTGATTTCCAGCGTTACGCGGGCTGGCAATTCGATGGAGATCGGGCCGTCGTTGAACAGGGCGACCTGGCACTCCATGCCTTCCTGCAGGAATGCGGCGCTGTCCCCCAGCATGTCGGCAGAGATATTGATCTGCTCGAAGCTTTCGGGGTTCATGAAAACATGTTGTTCGCCGTCCTGATAGAGATAGGTGTGAGCCACGGTTTCGACGAAAGCGCGTTCCATGTTGTCGGTGGTCTTGTAACGCACCACCGTCTTCACACCGTCAGAAATGCGGCGCATGTCGATGGTTGTGGTGGGGGTGCCCTTGCCGGGGTGCATGGATTCGGCCTTCAGCACCACATATAGTTTGCCGTCTTCGTGCTCGATGACGTTACCCTTGCGCACGCCTGAGGCGATGACC
>CAXTKL010000180.1:1400-3420 GCA_964244825.1 uncultured Aestuariivirga sp. | reverse complement strand
CTTGATGACGAAGAGGACTGATCGTGGCCAACGATCCTATTCACCAGTTTCAGATTCACGACCTTGCGGGTCCGATTCACATCGGCGGTTATGAGATCAGCTTCACAAATTCTGCACTCTTCATGGCGGCCACCGTCGCCGTGATCACCGGTATTTTGATGCTGGCTTCGGCCAAGCGCGAACTGGTGCCAGGCCGCCTGCAGAGTGTTGGTGAGATGTGGTACGGCATGATCGACAACATGGTCAACAACGTGCTGGGCAAAGAAGGCAAACCGTTTTTCCCGCTTGTGTTCTCGCTGTTCTCATTCGTGTTGATTGCAAACATGCTGGGCATGTTTCCGTATTTCTTTACCGTGACAAGCCATGTGATTGTGACCGTGGCCATGGCGCTGTTCGTGGTTGGGCTTGTTGTTGTGGTGGGCATTTACAAGCATGGGCTTGGCTGGTTCAAACTCTTCGTGCCATCGGGTGTGCCAATCGCGATTCTGCCCTTCATTTCGTTGATTGAAATCATTTCGTTTCTGTCGCGTCCGATTTCGCTCGGACTTCGTCTTTTCGGCAACATGTTGGCAGGTCATATCGTTTTGAAAGTCTTCGCAGGCTTCGTGGTCAGCCTTGGCGCACTGGGTGGTCTTGGCTTCCTGGGGGCAGTGGCACCCATGGCCATGGCCGTTGCGCTCACAGCACTTGAGTTTCTAGTGGCCTTTTTGCAGGCCTTCGTCTTTGCCATTCTGACGTGCGTCTATCTCAATGACGCGCTTCACACTCATCACTAATCCGAAACAGTCATATCAAGGAGAACGACTATGGATCCAGCAGCAGCAAAGCTCATCGGCGCAGGTATCGCGTGCATCGGCATGGGTGGAGCCGGTATTGGCGTCGGCCACATTTTCGGCAATTACCTGGCAGGCGCCTTGCGCAATCCAGCAGCGGCCGGTTCACAGTTCACCAACGCGCTGATCGGTGCCGCTTTGGCTGAAGGCTTGGGCATTTTCTCGCTCGTTGTGGCACTTCTGCTTCTGTTCGTCGCTTAATCCACGAACACGGCGATCCTTGACGGGTGAACGGGCCTCGTGACCGGTTCACCCAGCCCAAGATTTTGAGGTCATCCCATGGCAACAACCACAACTGAACCAGCAACAGCCGAAGGTACCGAAGCCGAAGGTGGTGCACATCATGGTGTGTTTCCGCCACTCGATTCCAAAACCTTTCCATCACAGCTGTTCTGGCTGGTGGTGTTTTTTGCCGCTCTCTATCTGCTGATGAGCCGAGTGGTTCTGCCACGCATCGCCAGCATTCTGGATATGCGGCGCAACCGCATTGAAGGTGATCTTGCGCGCGCCTCGGCGCTGAAGGAAGAAACCGAAGCGGCATTGCATTCATACCAGAAGGCCTTGTCGGATGCGCGTGGCAATGCCAATGACATCGCGAAGTCCACCCGTGATGCGGTGAACACTGATGTGTCGCAGCAGCAGGCTGCGCTGAATGCATCGCTTTCGACGAAGGCTCTGGATGCAGACGCCAAGATTGCTTCGGCCAAGGCCAAGGCCATGGCTTCGGTCAACGACATCGCGGCTGAAACGGCTGTTGATATTGTGGCCTCGCTCACGGGCGGCAAGGTGACAAAGGCGGCAATCAGCAAAGCGCTGGCGGCGGCGAAGTAAGGATCACAGACCATGCATCTCGACAATACATTCTTCGCCTTCGTCGCCCTCGTCATGTTCCTCGGCATCGTGTTCTATGCCGGGGCCCACAAGAAAGCGGGTGCTGCCCTCGACGCACGCGCCAACCAGATTTCCAAGGACATCGCCGACGCCCGCAAATTGCGTGAAGAGGCAGAAGCCCTTTTGGCGGAATACAAGCAAAAGAAGCTGGATGCTGAAAAGGAAGCAGCAGGCATCATCGCCCAGGCGAAGTCTGATGCGGCCGCCTATGCCGAAGATGCCAAGAAGAAGCTGGCAGACTCACTGACCCGCCGCACCCGGCAAGCCGAAAACAAGATCGCCCAAGCCGAAGCCGC
>CAXTKL010000180.1:0-1300 GCA_964244825.1 uncultured Aestuariivirga sp. | reverse complement strand
GAGGAGACCCTCCATGTTGAAAACCTCTTTACTCTGTCTGCTGATCGCCCTGTTCGCTGCGCCTGTCTTGGCGCAGGAGGTCAAACCTCTGACGGATGCTGAAAAAAAGGCCATCTGGGACGCGGCCAACGCGGCCATGATCAACGGGCCGACGGATGTGCCGCTGGGCGATCAGGCCAAGCTGCACCTTGATCCATCCCATGTGTTCGTGCCGCGCAAGCAAGCGGCCGAAGTGATGCGGATGTGGGGCAACAGCACGGGGGATGGTTTCTATGGCCTGGTGTTTGACAAATCGCCTGAGGTGCCATGGACGATCTCGATTGACCATGTGGCCGAAGGGTTTGTGAAGGATGATGATGCCAAGACCTGGAACGCCGACGAGTTGTTGCAGACATTGAAAGACGGTACGGCGGCGCAAAACGAAGAACGGGCAAAACTTGGCGTTCCGGCGCTCGAAATCGTGGGCTGGGTGCAGGCACCAAAATATGACGCAAGCAAGCATCAACTGGCCTGGTCGATCAAGGGCATTGATCCCAAGGCTCCCGCCGACGCGCCTTCAACCATCAACTTCAATACCTATGCATTGGGCCGCGACGGATATTTCCAGATCAATCTGATGACCACCAACAAGTCCATCGACACTGACAAGGCGGCCGCACTGAAAGTGGTGAGTGGCGTCGACTACAATTCGGGCAAGCGCTATGCCGATTTCAATGCCGCGACGGATCATATCGCGGAATATGGTTTGGCGGCCCTGGTGGCGGGAGTGGCCGCAAAGAAGCTGGGTCTGCTCGCGGTGGCGGGGGTGTTCCTGGCGAAATTCGCCAAGATCATCATCGCGGCCATCGTGGTGGGTGGTGGTTCGCTGTTCAAAATGTTCCGCCGGAAGTCTGATCCGTCTTGACGAAAATCCTCATTCTCCTGTTCTCAGGGGCAAAGCTCAGCAAGCTTCTGATATCCGTCGGCTCCATGTTGCTGACCATCTGGGTCTATGCGCAGATCTATGGCGTGTCTTTCGCCGTGGGCTTTGTTGGCATGATCGCAATTCACGAGATGGGGCATTATCTGGCAGCACGGCAGCGCAATCTGGATGTCAGTCTGCCCGCCTTCATCCCCTTTGTCGGGGCCTGGATCAATCTGCGTGAGCACCCCCATGACTCCGAAACCGAGGCCTATGTGGCCTATGCGGGCCCCTTTGTGGGAACGCTTGCGGCCTTTGCAGCCTTCTATCAGGCAAAAATTTCAGGCGATGATTTCTGGATGGCGCTGGCCTATTCGGGCTTCATGCTGAACCTGTTCA
>CAXTKL010000179.1:0-3430 GCA_964244825.1 uncultured Aestuariivirga sp. | reverse complement strand
GGCATGAGCGGCATTCGCATCGTTGACATGCAACTGCCAGACGACTTCAGAGGAAAATATCCCGGTCCGCAATTCGGTCTTGCCGGAAGCCGCAAGCTCACATCCGTATATGATCGACCCATCATTGGCACCATTATCAAACCTGCGCTCGGCCTGCGCCCGCACGAGTCGGCGGAGATGGTGCGCGAGGTGGTGGAAGCAGGAGTTGATTTCGTCAAAGACGACGAGAAACTGATGTCGCCGGACTACTCGCCCCTGGCGGAACGCGTGAAAGCCATCATGCCCATCATCCTTGATCACGAACAGCGCACGGGCAAAAAGTGCATGTATGCCTGGGGCGTCTCTGCCATTGATCCTGATGAGATGATGCGCAATCATGATCTCGTGTTGAAAGCGGGCGGCAATTGCGCCGTCATCAATATCAATTCCATCGGCATGGGGGCCATGCTGTATCTTCGCAAGCGCTCTGGCTTAGTGCTGCATGCCCACCGCAATGGCTGGGATATTCTGACGAGACACCCCGGCCTTGGCATGGACTTCAAAGTCTACCAAAAATTCTGGCGTCTGCTCGGCGTTGATCAATTCCAGATCAATGGCATCGATGTGAAATACTGGGAACCCAACGACAGTTTCATTGAAAGTTTCAAAGCTGTAACCAAGCCATTGTTTTCAGATGATGATTGCCCATTGCCTGTGGCGGGTTCCGGGCAATGGGGCGGCCAGGCACCGGAGACGTTTCAACGCACAGGCCGCACGCTTGACCTGATGTACCTGTGCGGCGGCGGCATCGTCTCCCATCCCGGCGGCGCTGCTGCTGGTGTGAAGGCCGTGAAGCAAGCCTGGGACGCAGCCGTGCTGGACATTCCACTCAACGTCTATGCAAAAGACCATCCCGAACTCGCCCAGTCCATCGCCAAATTTGCGGACGGCAAAGGCGCATGACGCGGCTGCTCGCTTACTACGGCGATGATTTCACCGGCTCCACCGATGTCATGGAAGCCCTCGCCTCGCACGGCGTTAAAACCATCCTGTTCACCCGCATTCCAACAGTGGAAGAATTTGCTCCGTATGCTGATTATGACGCCGTGGGCATAGCGGGCACGAGCCGCAGCCAGACGCCGGAATGGATGGACGAACACCTGCCCGCCGTATTCAAATGGCTCAAGTCGCTCAACGCAACTCTCAGCCACTACAAGGTTTGCTCCACCTTTGATTCAAGTCCCACCATTGGCAGCATTGGCCGTGCCATTGAAATTGCATCGCGGGTTTTTGTGCAAACCAACGTCCCTCTTATCGTTGGCGCACCTCAACTAAAACGCTACACTTTCGCCGGACATCTGTTCGCAGGCTATCAGGGCGAGACCTACCGCATTGACCGCCACCCCGTCATGAGCCGCCACCCGGTGACGCCGATGCAGGAGTCAGATCTTGGCCTGCACCTTGCGAAGCAAACGGCCATGCCGGTTCATATGATCGACGTGCATGATGTGGCCACACAGCTCTCAGCAGGCGAGTGGCTCATTGATCATAGACCAACCTTCATTGCAGGCTCGTCCGGCGTTGAATATGCGCTTGTGAAAGCCATGTTGAAGCGCGGCCTGATTTCAGGTCAGGCCAACTATGCGCCCGTGCCCGCAGTCGAACGCATGCTGGTGATTTCAGGCAGCGTTTCGCCTACAACGGAGCGGCAAATCCGCTTTGCCCTCGACCATGGCTTTACGGGTGTTGAACTAGACCCTGTGGCGCTGGATAGTGATGCCGCTCTCGCAAGGGCCGAAACAATTTTAAGGGCAGGCGGAAGTCCGATCATCTACACCGCACTCGGCCCCGCAAGTGATCGCCATCTCACAGGAGACCGCAGCAGTGTCGGCAAAGCGCTCGGCCACATCGCCCAACGCTGCCGCAAACAACATCACTTGCAACGCATCGTTATCGCGGGCGGCGACACCTCAAGTCATGCATTAGCAGAACTTGATGTGCTCTCGTTGGAGACCCGATATCCCCTCGCAGTCACCCCGGGATCACCATTGTGTACAGCGCGGTCTATCAACGGCGAGCTGTTTGAAGTGGCGCTGAAGGGCGGGCAAATTGGCGGTGACAGATACTTTGTCGATCTGAAACAAGGCTTCTTGTAAATCTCGAACTGCTTTCCCTCACCCGGCCTTCTTCCGCCGGGGCTTTTCGGCCATGCGCGGGCGCGCGAAGGCTTCACCCTTTTCGTTGAACAGGTGACAATCCGTTGGCGCGAAATTGACACCCACCTTGTCACCGATGTCCAGCACCAGATCGCCTTCGATCAGTGCGGTGGTGGATACCCCCGTGGCTGAAACCACTTCCATGAAGGTCTGGTTGCCCAGCCGCTCCAGCAATTGCACGGTGCCCACCAGCGCACCTTTGCCATCCACAGACACCTCGACATGCTCTGGCCGAATGCCCAGCGTCAGTTTCTGGTCCTTGGTAATGCCGGTTGCGTCAACGCTGGCCTGCACTTTTGCCAGCCCTGACCCTACCACGCTCACACCTGTGGCGTTGCCAGCACTGGCGGCAGTCACAGGAATGAAGTTCATCTTGGGCGAGCCAATGAAGCCTGCCACGAATGTGTTGTCGGGGTAGTGGTAGAGGTCCATGGGTGCACCGAACTGGCGCACATATCCACCATCCAGAACAGCAATGCGGTCCGCCAGTGTCATCGCCTCCACCTGATCATGGGTCACGTAGACCATGGTGGCTGAGAGGTCCCGGTGCAGTTTGGCGATTTCAGCGCGGGTGTTCACACGCAAGGCTGCATCGAGGTTAGACAGCGGCTCGTCGAACAGGAACACATCCGGCTTGCGCACAATGGCCCGGCCGATGGCCACACGCTGGCGCTGACCGCCAGAGAGTTGTGATGGCTTGCGGTCCAGCAGCGGTTCCAGTTTCAGAATGCGTGCGGCTTCCGCCACCTTCTTGTCCATGGAGTCTTTTGGCTCACCCGCAATCTTCAAACCGAAGGCGACATTTTCACCCACCGTCATGTGTGGGAACAGTGCATAGGACTGGAACACCATGGCGATAGAACGGTCCTTCGGTTGCAAGTCGTTTACAACCTTGGTGCCAATCTTGATGGTGCCGGACGTGATATCCTCCAACCCGGCAATCATGCGCAGCAACGTAGACTTGCCACAGCCCGACGGGCCAACGAACACAATGAATTCGCCGTGTTTGATATCAAGATCAACACCCTTGATAATGTCAACCTTGCCGTAGCTCTTCTTCACTTGCGTGAGCGTGAGGTCTGCCATGTTTATTCCTCCACTTTCAAAAGACCGTTTGTATCAACACGCAGCGGAACCGGATCGCTGACTTCACCGATAAAGCGGCCCGCCAAATCAAAATTCAGGAAACCCATGAGTGACAGTTTACCTTCGCGTTCAACGATCTTCGACGCGTA
>CAXTKL010000178.1:0-3505 GCA_964244825.1 uncultured Aestuariivirga sp. | reverse complement strand
GCCGCCAAACAATTGCGAGATTTGATAGGTGCGGCGCAGGCCCCTACGGATGCGCTCTTGCACGGGGAAATTCGTAATGTCTTCGCCGAAGAACTTGATGTTTCCGGCCGTTGGCAAAAAATCCCCGGTAATGGTGTTGAACAGCGTGGTCTTGCCCGCACCATTCGACCCCAGTACGGCGCGGCGTTCGCCCGCCGCCACTTTCATGGACATGCCTTCCATGGCCACAAGCGCACCAAACTGCCGGCCCACGCCTTCAAGTTCCAGTGCGTAAGCACCGGTTGAAGACAGTCGGGATGTGGCAGTTTGGTTGGCCATGTTGTTTATGGGCAGCTTGGATTATCGCGGTTGGCAACACCAAGAGCAAGGAAAGCGGCTTCGTCCTGTCCCAGGGTCTGGTTGACCTGGGACGTGACGGAGATGACCTTGTTGTAGAGCTTGCCATCATCACCCTTGGTCACCTCCGACAAATAGTTGTCGGCAATGGCCTGACGGTTCTTGTCGAGGCTGACTTTTCCGGTTGGCGTGTCGAAGGTCATCTTGGCCAAGGCATCACGCAGCTTGGCCTGATCACCAGACACATCGCCGCCGACGGCATCAATGGCGTTCAGCAAGGCTTTGGTGTTGATGTAGTAGCCTTGTGCAAAGAGCGATGGTGACGGGAAGCCATCGGCAAAGGTGGCTTTATAGTCAGCCGCGAACTTCTGCCAGGCAGCAGCGGGGTCTTGATCCGAAACAGGACCAGCAGAGGGTGTGCCGACGAGGAAGTCTTTCACTTTGCCTTCAGCGCCGAGTACCGATTGATCAACAGTGATCGTGCCACCGATCAAGGGAACGGCACTGCCGGATTGCTGGAATTGTGTGAGGAAGTTGACGGCGTCGGCCCCACCGAGGGCAACGTAAACCGCATCGACGTCATCTGGAATGGCAGCGATCACAGAGGAGAAATCCTTGTTGCCGATCGGCACCCAGGATTTCGACGGCACATGGCCACCGGCCTTGCAGAAACCAGCCATGAAGCCGAAGACCTGACTGTAAGGGAAGGAATAGTCTTCCGCCACCACGGCCACTTTCTTGTAGCCCTTGGTGGTGTAGGCATATTCACCAAGACCTGCCATCCACTGGGCACCATCGGTGTTGAAGCGGAAATAGTTAGGGGCAGCATCACGCAGTGTCAGGTCTTGTGCGGCTGATGTGCCATTCACGAAAGTGATGTTTGGTTTTGTCTTGGCGTAGTCTTTCACAGCAAGGCCTTCGTCACCCGAGAGCGGACCGATCACCAGTTGCACACCATCCTGTTCGACAAGCTTGCGCGCTGCTTTGACAGCGCTGTCAGGTGAGGCATCGGTTGAGCCTTTGACGATCTCAATCTTCATGCCCCCGGCCATGCCGTTGTGTTCCTTGATGGCGAGTTCAACACCGCGCATGCCGTCTTGACCCAGGACAGTGAAGGGGCCTTCCAGTGTGGCGAGCGTGCCGATCTTGATGGTGCCTTCAGCGAAGGCAAGTGTCGGCGCAATGAGGCCGGTTGCCAGTGTGAGCGCCAGAATGGCGCGACGATGCAATTTCATTGATATCCTCCCAGGGTTTGACGTTGCATAAGAGTGGCGGCCCCCGTCATGAGGGTCGCAGAGATGTCGGAGCAAGGTGCGGCTTCAGCCGCTGCCACAACCCCAAAATCCCATCCGGTGAAATGAAAACGATGACCAGAAACGTGAGGCCAATGAGCGTGTTAAAACGCTCGGCACCGATGAGATCAATGGCAAAGGTTTTCATCAAGACATAAACGGCGGCGCCCAGAAATGGGCCAATCGGATGGCGCAGGCCACCAATGACGGCGATCACGAGAATGCCAATGGATTCCGCCACGCTGACGGTGCCGGGCGAAATGCGGCCGTTGAACCACACGTAAAGCACGCCTGCGGTTCCAGCGATCAGGCCCGAAAGAAAATAGGCGAAGACCTTGATGGCCGTGACATTGTAGCCAATGGCGCGCATGCGGCGCGGATTGTCACGCGAGGCTTGCAGCGCCAGACCGAAGGATGATTTCGCGCAGTAGAGCACAAGGCCATAGGCGAGTGCGGCGACGGCAAGGCAGAGATAGTAGAACGGCAAAGCGTCACGCCAGTAAATGCCGAACAACGACGGTGGTTGCAGGCCGCGGAAACCGGCAAAGCCGTTGAACAGCACGTAGTTCTGATTGGCGAAGTAATAGAAGGCGGTGGCAATCGCCAATGTGATCATGATGGTGTAGATACCGGTGGTACGCACCGAAATCAGACCGATGAGAGATGCAGCAACGGCCGCAACCAGGATGGCGAAGGGTGCCGCAATCCACCAGGGCCAGCCAAAACCCATGACGCCAACAGAATTGGCGCCGAAAATCGCAACGCCATAACCCGCAAAGCCAGCGATGGTGAGTTGGGCCAGCGAGACCATGCCGCCGTAACCTGCGAGGACCATCAGCGAAAGACCGATCATGCCGAGAATGAGAATTTGCCCGCCAATCTGGAAGGCGAAGAATTCCGGAACGAAGATCGGATAGACCAGCAAGGCCGCGATGGTGAGCCAAGTGCCTGTGCCGAACTGCTGGAAGAAGCGTTCAAACAAGTTGGGCGTGTATGTTGTGACGGCGCTGCTCATCGCGCAGCCCCCATCAAACCCTGCGGGCGAATGGCCAGGACCACCACCATGATGATGAAGGTCAGCACCACGCCATAGGTGGGGAAGTATACAAGACCGATTTGTTCGGCGAGGCCAACCAGCAACGCACCAATTGCAGCGCCTGAGACCGACCCCATGCCGCCGACAATGACGACCACAAGTGACGCCAGCAAGTATCGTACGTCCTCACCTGGTGCGACGGAGAGGACTGAACCTCCGACAACTCCGGCGAAGCCTGCAAGGCCAGCGCCAATCGCAAACACCGCAGCGAAGATCAGTTGTACGTTGACGCCAGACGCTGAGAGCATGGCGCGGTCGTCAACGCCCGCGCGGATCATCATGCCGATCCTGGTGCGGTTGAGCATCAACCACAGCGCGATGCCGATGACGATGGCTGTTACCAACACCATCAGGCGATAGAAGGGATACTTCATGTAGACCGCGTCGCCATTGGATTTGACGGCTGTGATGATCGGTGTCGTGACAGCGCCATCGAGCCAGTCCGGCACCGAGAATTGATACGTGTTGCCACCCCAGATCGCCAGCATGAGATCGGCCGCGACGATGGATATGCCGATGGTCACCAAGGTTTGACGGAGGTCGTCGCCTTCGAGTTTGCGGAACACAAGATATTGCAACAACACGCCTGCAACCGCCATCGACAACATGCCCGCCGCAATGCCGAGCAGCCAATAGCCCGTCCAGTTGGCCACCGTGTAACCGATATAAGCACCCAGCAAATAGAGAGACCCATGGGCAAGGTTCACATTGCGCATCAAGCCAAATACCAGCGTGAAGCCGCTGGCGACGAGGAAATAGAGTCCGGCCACCGTCACGCCAT
>CAXTKL010000177.1:0-3513 GCA_964244825.1 uncultured Aestuariivirga sp. | reverse complement strand
GCCGCCAGCGAATTGACAAAGATGCCAATCACCACGATGCATACCACAATAACACCGGAGTTCCACATATAGCGCAGAACCGGAAAGGTGGTGTTGGACAAAACATCCGTGAAGTTGGTCAGGGAAAAATCCTGTGGCAGCACGAAGAAGGCCCGGGCATTGCCAAGGTCACGCAGGATCTGTTGTTCGTCGCCTTTGAACGAGGTGGCAAACATCAGGAACAGCGGTGCCAACACAATCGCCGCCACCACAATGGCCACGATGTTCAGTGCGAGTTTCTCGCCCTTGGTTGTCATTGGATCGCCCTTTCTTCTTTGACGAGACGGCGCTGCACGATGCTGATGACCAGCACCAGAATGAAGAAGATCACGGCTGCGGCTGCACCCACCCCCACCTTGCCCTGCCGGAAGCCCTGCATGTACATGACGCGCACCAATGTGTCCGTGACACTGGAGGGTCCACCTTGTGTGAGCAGTTGCACTTGGGTGAACAGCTTGAAGGCGAAAATCGTTGTGGTCATGACAACAAGTATGTGCGTGTTGCGAAGCCCGGGATTGGTCACATTCCAGAATTCCTGCCAGCGCGTGGAGCCCTCAATCTGTGCCGCCTCATATAAATCCTTGCTGATGCCTTGCAACCCCGCCAGATAAACAATCATCTGGAAAGGAAAGCCCTGCCAGGCCGAGAGCAGCACCAGGGCGGGCATGGCCGTCCATGGGTTCTGCAGCCAGTCCACGGGTTGCATATGACCAAGGCTCAAGCCTTGAAGCGCATAATTGAAAAAACCTTCGCGCTGATACAGCGAAGACCAGATACAAGCCACCACCACCATGGAAATCACGGTGGGCAGAAAATAAATGCCACGAAACACGTTGCGCATCGGCAGCTTGCTGTTGATCAGCATGGCGGCACCCAGGCCAAAGATGCATTGCAATGGCACCACCAGCACCGCGAATGTCAGTGTACGGAAGAATGCGTTGAGAAACTCACCGGCTTCCGCCAGACGGATATAGTTGCGAATGCCCACAAACTGCGTGGGCACATTGGCGTTGGGCACCAATCGCTGATCGGTGAACGACAGCACAACCGACATCAGGAAGGGCAGAACGATGAAAAGTGCAATCAGCCCGAAAGCGGGGAACAACAGCATCCATGCTGTTTTCTGGTCTTTGGACGCAAGGGCCATGGTGACTCCGTGAAAAAACGAAGCGGCAAGGGGGACAATTCCCCCTCGCCTGTGTGCGTGGGTTTACGATTTGCCGAAAGGCGGATAGCCACCGTTGTCGGAAATATCCTGGTCGATCTTCTTGGCGGCTTCATCGAGCGAGGCTTTCACATCCTTGCCATCGATGATGTCCGCCACCGCCTTGGCGAACGCTCCCGTAATTGTCGGATAGGCTGGATGTGCCGGGCGTGGATAACCCATGCCCGCGTTCAGTTGCTGCAGATAGAGGTTCAGTGCTCCACCTTCTTTGTAAAGGTCAACGGAGGCTGCTGCGGACTTGCGACCAGGGACGGCACCCATTGATGTCTCGAGTTCGGCGACGTTCTTGGTCGACAAGAAGAACTCAAGCAGCTTAGCTGTGGATTCGGGCTGCTTTGAAGTTTTGGTGATACCCCAACTCCAGCCGCCGTTGCCGGTGACATGCTTGCCGCCCCAGTTTGGCATGGAGATCAAGACGAGATCGTCTCCCAGCGCCTTCGAGTGGGCAGGCCACATCCAGTGACCAACAAAGGACAGCGCGGCGGTTTTCTTGCCATAGAAGGTGTCATCGCCTTCCGAGGCAGGCGCTACATAGCCAGCCTTGATCCAACCCTGGAAGTGCGTCATCGCCTTCACTGCGGCCTCGCCATTGATAACGCCCTCAGACTTCCACGTTTTGCGATCAATCAAGTCGCCGCCGAAGGACTGGACGATCGGCGAGAAGCCATAGGTGTACCATTCGCCCTGGCCGTAGTTTGCCTTGATGTCGAGAGCATATTTGATGCCTTCCACTTTCTGCAGCTTGGCCAGCGCGGCTTCGAATTCTTCCATGGTCCAGGCATCATCAACGCCCTTGGGAATGCGAACACCTGCCTTGTCGAGGATCGACTTGCGGCCCCAAATCGCGAGACCTGAGTCTCCTGGTCCAAGACCATAAATTTTGCCGTCCGGGGCATAGGTGCCCTGGGCGATAAGAGATGGCAGCATGTCAGCCATAGTTTCCTTTGAAACAAGATCAGACAATGGCAAGAGATAGCCCGACCACACGTAATTGGCATAGTTCGGTCCATCGAAGTCGAGAAGGTCAGGCAAACCACCTGAGGCAGCTGCGGCTTGAACCTGCTCGTTATATGCGCCTTCAGGCTGCACTTCGAGGATAGCTGGAATATCTGGATTGGCAGCATTCCATTCCTTGATTAGCGCTTCCATTTTGCCGCGCTCACCATCGCCGCGGCCACCATGGTGCCACACTTTGATCGGGTCTGCTGCAAAGGCAACGCCCGAAGTTACAAGCGCTGTGGTCGCCATCAGCGAACCCACAACCACTTGGCGTCGTGTCAATTTCATCATGTTTTTTCTCCCATGTTACAATTCTGCCAGAATTTTTTTCCAACAGTCTTCTCTCCTGTTTGCCTTTTATGCAAGAGGTTTGCAGGAATTTCGTTCAACCAACGGGCAAGGTACCTTTTGTTTTTGCAATGACAACGATGTCTCAACGGCAGACCTGTTCATAACCTCCACCGCCCGCCGCCCAATTTCAAAATAGGGCAGGGCCACTGTGGTGAGTTGTGGATAAAGTGTTTCGGAAATCAATCTCAGATCATCGAATCCAATTACCGAAAGATGATCAGGTATAGATAGCCCCAGACTGCCTGCAGCAAAATAAACCTGCATTGCCAACTGATCTGTGCCGCAAATAATAGCCGTTGGTCGATTTGGTCTAGACAATATTTCGCGAGCCACATCGTAGCTGACCAAGATTTCGGCTCCTAGCTGACCAAGCACGCCGCGCACTTCGAGTGAGTCATCAAATGCAACACCCGCTTCAGCAAAAGCGCGACGCATGCCCTGTCCGCGCAAGCGCGTCGCCTCAAGCTCCGGAATCAGTGTGACAATGCCAATACGGCGGTGTCCCCGCTGCAGTAGATATTTGGCCTGTGTATAGCCGCCCATCTCATCATCCGGGATAAGCGATGGCCTGTCACCATTACGGGCGAAACAGTTGGCCAGAACAATCGAATTTTCAAAAGCGGGCTGTCCCACGTCATGGGCGCGATGGAACATTGAGGCATAAACCACGCCAGCGACCCGGTGCGCCCGAAACGTGCGCCACAACTTGGCCTCGCGCGCGGGGTCGCCGTCAGAGCTGGCAATCAGCAGGGTCTGCTGGGAGTCTTGCAGCGCAGATTGTGCGCCGCGCACAATGTCGACGGAGTAGGGCGTCGTTGCCACGGCATCGGTCATCAGGCCGAATATGGTGGAGGCCCCACTGCGCATCTGCCGTGCCGCATTGTTGGGAATGTAGTTGA
>CAXTKL010000176.1:0-3681 GCA_964244825.1 uncultured Aestuariivirga sp. | reverse complement strand
TCCACAAAGCGCTTGAACAGGTAGTGACTGTCCTGTGGCCCTGGGCTGGCTTCGGGGTGGTGCTGGACGGAGAAGATGGGTTTTCCCTTGACCGCGATACCCGCGTTCGAGCCATCGAAGAGTGATGTGTGGGTTTCTTCAACATCGGCGGGCAGCGAGGCGCGGTCCACGGCGAAGCCGTGGTTCATGGACACGATTTCGACTTTGCCGGTGGTATGGTCTTTCACCGGGTGATTTGCGCCGTGGTGGCCCTGGTGCATTTTCAGGGTTTTGCCACCAAGGGCAATCGCCAGCATCTGGTGACCAAGGCAAATGCCGAAGACAGGGGTGCCGGAGTCAACGAGTTTGCGAATTTCGGGAACGGCGTATACGCCAGTGGCAGCAGGATCACCCGGGCCGTTCGACAGGAAAATGCCTTCGGGCTGCATGGCCAGAATATCTTCGGCAGAAGTGGTCGCCGGAACTACCGTGACATCGCAGCCTGCCGAAGTGAGGCAGCGCAGGATGTTGCGCTTCAGGCCATAGTCGATGGCGACGACACGCTTACCGCCTTCGGCGGTCGTGTAGCCGTTGCCCCAGTCCCAGAGTTTTTCATCCCATTCCATGCGCTGGGTGAGGGAGACATCCTTGGCGAGGTCCATGCCTTCAAGGCCCGGCCAGTCTGACGCCATCTTTTGAAGTTTCTTGATATCAAATTTGCCCTTGGCATGGTGGGCGATGACGCCGTTGGGCATGCCCTTGTCGCGGATCAGGTTGGTGAGTTCGCGCGTGTCGATTCCGGAGAGGCCGATGATGCCACGGGCCTTCAGCCATTTGTCGAAATGCTTGGCATTGCGATAGTTGGCGGGCTCGGTAATGGGGGCCTTGACCACGAGGCCGCGCACGGCGGCAGAGGCAGCAAGGTTGGTGGTTTCGCTGTCATCGTCATTGGTGCCCACATTGCCGATGTGCGGAAAGGTGAAGGTGACGATCTGGCCCGCGTAGGAGGGGTCGGTGAGAATTTCCTGGTAGCCTGTCATGGCGGTGTTGAAGCACACCTCGGCCACCGCTTCGCCTTCGGCCCCGAAACCGTAACCTTCGATGACTGTGCCATCGGCCAATACCAGCATGCCGGTGATTTTGGCTTGATCCCAATCACTGAAGGCAGGGCGTGGTTTTGCTTTGGCCGTTGCGGGCTTTTTGGCGGGTGCCATCGTGATTGAGTCTCCGGGAATTTGGGCGGTGTTAGGGGAGCGGGAGAGCGCCGTCAAGTTTGCGCCCTGCGTTCAAAAAGCCTATTGCACGGCTTTCTGAACCGATGTGAGGGCATAGCCATGGCACTGCGCGAGACACTGACTGCTGATATGAAGGATGCCATGAAATCCGGTGACAAGCGCAAGCTGGCCACCATTCGCCTGATGAATGCTGCGATCAAGGACAAGGATATCAATTCCCGCACCGATGGACATGATTCCGAGAAAATTTCGGATGCCGCGATCATGGATGTGTTGGCCAAGATGGTGAAGCAACGGCAGGACTCGATTGCAGCCTTTGATGCCGGTGGCCGGGCCGAACTGGCCCAGGCGGAACGTGAGGAAATGGCCATCATCCAGTCCTACATGCCCAAGCAGATGGGTGATGATGAGGCCAAGGCTGCCGTTGCCAGCGTGATCGCCGCAGTCGGTGCAACGTCGGTCAAGGACATGGGCAAAGTGATGGCAGAGCTGAAGACGAAATACGCGGGCCAGATGGATATGGGCAAAGTGGGCGGCATTGTGAAAGCGCTTTTGGGGTAGCCCTGTTCATCGTGCGTTCATGTGCGCCTTGTCAAGTTTGGGAACCGCAGGCCAGTCGTCTGCGTTGACCCTGACTATGAAAGGATGGTTCATCATGATCCGTAAAACGTTGATTGCCGCTGCGGCGGCTGCCACTCTCGCTCTGGGCCTGGGAGCCGCGACGGCCCCGGCCGAAGCCAAGGTGCATTTGTACATCGGCGCACCCTATGTGGGGTTCTACCAACCCTATTATCACCCCTACTATGATCCCTACTACGAGCCGAGCCACTATCGCTACTATCGCCGCCACGCGCGTTATCACACCGTGTGTCACTACAAGCATGTTTACCGCCATGGCTATTGGGTGAATGTGAAGAAGTGCCACCGCGAATATTATTGATTTCGCAAATTCGGGCTGGCGGCACCATGGTGCCGCCAGCCCCTTGGTTTAAGGCTGTCTTAACCCTGGC
Organism: uncultured Aestuariivirga sp.; assembly: GCA_964244825.1. GTDB lineage: Bacteria > Pseudomonadota > Alphaproteobacteria > Rhizobiales > Aestuariivirgaceae > Aestuariivirga. The sequence continues at coordinate 1,457 of CAXTKL010000176.1, read as the reverse complement.
GTGAGACCATCAGGGTTATGACAAATGTTGCGTACCTGTTGTTTACTTTTCTGGCGTGCCTGTTCGGCCTCGGTGCGGGTTTGGCGCTGCATCATGTGTGGAGCAAGGCGAAAGCTGCTGCCGGACTCGAAAGGGACCCGTTCGCGACGGTTACCGATGATGAGACCGCTTCGTGGGACGCCTATACGAAATGGCAATCTGACAACAATCGCCGCTTTGCATGGCAGGTGACCAGCTGCGGTGCGGCACCCTTGTTGCTCGCATGCGTGTCATGGAGTCAGCGCTCAGATGTTGTGCATTCACTCTGCAACACGCTGACACAGGTGGCGGGGCAGGCCTATATCTGCACATAGGCCCGCATTTTGGCTTACATGATTTTCGTGATGACTTTGACGTTCTTGCGGATGGCGTGGGAGTAGGGGCACACAATATGACCCTTCTTCGCCAAGCCCGAGGCCTGTGCCGCGGTCAAGCCGGGAAGCGACACATCCAGCTGCACAGCAATGCCGAAGCCCTTCTTGTCTGAACGCGGACCAATGCTGACGTGCGCGGTTACGGAAGACTCGGGTGCCAGAGCCAGCGGCTTCTTCTGCTGGCTGTTGGCAAATTTCATGGCACCCAGAAAGCAAGAAGAATAGCCGACGGCGAAGAGCTGTTCCGGGTTGACGCCCTTGCCCGTGCCGCCCATTTCCTTGGGGTGGGCAATGACCACGTCGAGTTGCTTGTCGTCGCTCGACGCCGTTCCGCCACCGCGCCCGCCCACTGCTGTTGCAACTGCCGTGTAAACTTTCTTGATTGCCATAGTTCCCTCCATTGAAGGCCATCACGATTCCACGGGAATCGATTTTTGGCAAGGGCTGGCCGTGGCTTCAGGTATCAAAATCGGGATGTTGCAGGGAGCGCAGGAGCAGCATTTCCTCCGCTGTACGGTAATCTTCCATGTGTTCTTCCGGCAAAGTGTGCAGGGTCATGAACCAGTTGACGCGGCTTTCGACGGCACTTTGCTTGGTCAGGGCTGGAATGTCGTTGGGATTGTCGAGGGTGCCAATGGCAATTTCAATATTTGAGTCATGGTCATCATGCATGAACATGGGTGTGCCGCAGTTTTTGCAGAAGCCGCGCGACACGATGGAGGATGAACGGAAAATGCCGGGTTCGCCACGGGTCCAGGCAAACTGCGTAAGCGCCATGTCCACAAGTGCCGCACCCCAGCTGCCAAACGCCTTCTGGCACATGCGGCAATGGCAGATGGACGCCTTGCCAAGCTTTCCCGTGAAGGCATAACGCAGCTTTCCGCATTGGCACCCACCGGTGTGTCTTTCACTCTGTTGCATCTGCTTAACTCCAAATTTACCACAGGGGCCGCATTTTGCCAGACGCGGATATTGCCTTTGATGATCAGAGGCCGCGGCAAACAGGATGGGGCACGTGGGACGTTTGGCATCTCAGACCGCAGC
>CAXTKL010000175.1:2425-3724 GCA_964244825.1 uncultured Aestuariivirga sp. | reverse complement strand
GTTCACCGTCATGAACCGGACCCCGTTTGGGGCAAGCTTGAGGGGGAGTTAGAACATATCAGGAACAATGTCAAGACCTATTTTCTCCGTCGGGCCCTTTTTTGGGAAGGGGATTACGGCAAAGCCGGGAAGGGATGTTTCGACAAATCCCGTTGCCAGTCATTCCGCCCCCCACACCCCATCCCCGCTGCGCGCTACTTCCCCATCCGCCTTCGCAAGGGCTCCGGCGGACGGGGAAGAAATGAGCGAGATGCATTCGACTAAAGGCGATGGCGCGTCGAAAATGGGAGGGCCTCGAAGCATGCGCAACGAGTGCTGACGGCGGATAGGGCGAGAGTTAAATGCACTGTCACCGAAATTTTGTTATTCCGCTGCTTCCACCTCATCATCCTCAACGGGAGGACGGGCTGCCATTTCTTTTTTGATTTCTTCGGCGACGAGGAAGCTGAGTTCCAGGGCTTGCGTGGCGTTGAGGCGGGGGTCGCAGAAGGTGTGGTAGCGGTCGTTCAGGTCTTCGTCGCGGAGCGCGCGGAGGCCGCCTGTACATTCCGTCACGTCCTTGCCTGTCATCTCCACGTGGATGCCACCGGCGTGGGTGCCTTCAGCGCGGTGGATGGCCATGAATTTGCGGACTTCGCCGAGGATGGCGTCGAAGGGGCGCGTCTTGTAGCCTGACGTGGACTTGATGGTGTTGCCGTGCATGGGGTCTGACGACCAGACCACCACCCTGCCCTCGCGCTTAACGGCGCGGATCATGTCTGGCAGATGTTTTTCAACCTTGTCATGGCCAAACCGGGCGATGAGGGTGAGACGGCCGGGTTCGTTGTCCGGGTTCAGCACATCGATGAGCTTGATCAATTCATCGGGCTTCAAGGATGGGCCGCATTTCAGGCCAATGGGATTTTTCACGCCGCGGCAGAACTCGATATGGGCATGGTCGAGTTGGCGGGTGCGGTCGCCCACCCACAGCATGTGGCCGGAGGTGGCATACCAATCTCCGCTGGTGGAATCGACGCGGGTCAGCGCCTGTTCATAGCCGAGCAGCAAGGCTTCATGGCTGGTGAAGAAATCGGTGGAGCGCAACTGCGGTGCCGTGTCCGCCGTGATGCCGATGGCTTTCATGAAGCCCAGGGTTTCGGTGATGCGGTCTGCCAGGGATTGATATTGCTCGAAGGCTGGCGAGTCACTGAGGAAGCCCAGCGTCCAGCGGTGCACGTTGTCGAGGTTGGCGTATCCACCCTGGGCAAAGGCGCGCAGCAAATTCATGGTGGCGGCAGACTGGCGATAGGCCATGATCTG
>CAXTKL010000175.1:0-2325 GCA_964244825.1 uncultured Aestuariivirga sp. | reverse complement strand
GCGAAGCTTTCAGCACAGTCGCCGCCCTGCAAAACGAAACCACGGCCTTCCGCGACCCGGGCAAGTTTCTTCTTCAGCTTGCGGGCTTCCCCTGCAAACACCAGCGGCGGAAATCCGGCCAGGCGCTGTTCCGTCTGCGCCAGGAAACCGGCATCCTTGTAGGCCGGCATCTGCTGCACCGGCAGGGAACGCCAGGTTTCGGGGGACCACTGCTTTTTCATTTCCGTTTCAACTCCAAACAACGACAGTGGGATATAATGCAACATAACCGCAAAGGCGAGTCACCGTGGGTGGTGGCGAAAGGAATTGTTAACCCCAGCCTCGTAACGTCCACTATCGGCGGCGCCAACTTACCGTTGGAATGATTGATTATGCTTGATCCAAACCTTGTCTACAATGCGCGATGGCAGGACCTTTACACGTTCTTTGCCGCAGGCAACCCGCCTCTGGCCATACGGCTGATGGCGATCAACACCATCATTCTCGTCTATTTCATCATCCGCCGCGCCCGTGGCAAGAACCCGATGCAGGCCCAGACGGCGTTTATCGTTCAGGCGCTGTTGATAGCCGCCAACCTGTTCATCATGTTTGCACCCAACATCATGACCGTTGCCCGTTCGGTGCATTACGCAGTCTAAAGTCCGCGCTGCCGGCGATAGTCCAGAAAGGCTTCGTGGGCGGATTTGAAGGCGACTTGCCGTTCCACATTCCAGTAGCGCAGGTTTTCGATGCGAATGGGGTCGCCTGTGACGGCGCAGCGCACAAAATCACCCGTCGCAATCACTTCATACTCATGGTCGAGATAGCGCAAGCGCGCTTCACGCTGATGGGGAAAAATGGGGTCCATACGGTTCATGGGCGTGATTTAGCGGCTGAACCGGTTCAAAACAAGGAAGCTTGATCAGCGCGTTTGACGGCCACTTCACCGTCGGCAAATTCTATGTTCAGTGCGGATTTGGTTCTTGCTTCGGCTGCGGCGCGCAGGGGCTTGCCGTCCTTGTCGCGCACCACTGCAAAGCCACGGGCCAGCACGGATTTGTAACTCATGGATTGCAGCAGCTTGGCTTCAGCCTTGAAGCGGTCGCGGCGACGGTTCAGCAATTGCAACAACGCGCGGGTGGACCGGTTGGTCAAATCCGGAATGCGCCTTCCGGCTTCACCCACACGGTTGCGCAAGCTGTTCAGCGACAGGCGGCCTGCACTGCGGGCAAGTGCCAAGCCGTGCCGCTGCACATTGCTGCGCAGGGATGCGGGCAGGCGCCCGGCGGCACTGTCCAGTCGTTGCCGGGCGATGGCCAGCATGTCGTCGGGCTTGGGCAAGGCGCGGCCCGCCGATTGCAGGCGCAGTTTACGCTCCTGCAGCACGCGGGACATGGCGCGGCGCTGACGCGCCAGAAGCGACGCAGTTTCCGCCAGCAGATCGGTGCGCACGGGCACAGCCCGTTCGGCGGCCGCCGTGGGCGTGGGTGCCCGCCAGTCGGCGGCATGGTCAATCAGGGTGGTATCGGTTTCATGGCCGATGGCGGAGATGATCGGGATGGCGGAGGCTGCCACGGCCCGCACGATGGCTTCATCATTAAAGGGCCAGAGGTCTTCCAGGGACCCACCGCCGCGCGCCACGATCAGCAGATCGGGCGGTTCCGCCATGGCGTTAAAGCCCTTGATGGCGGCCACCACTTCGGCGGCTGCGGTTTCACCCTGCACGCGCACGGGCCAGACCAGAACAGGGCGCGGGAAACGGTCCTGCAGGCGATGCAGAATGTCGCGGATGACAGCGCCCGTTGGCGAAGTGATGACACCGATTTTTCGCGGCAGATAGGGCAAGGGCTTTTTGCGTTCGGCGTCGAACAGGCCTTCGGCGGCGAGTTTGCGCTTGCGCTCTTCCAGCAGGGCCATCAGGGCTCCTACGCCTGCGGGTTCGACGTTTTCGATGATAATCTGGTAGGACGACTTGCCGGGATAGGAGGTGAGCTTGCCGGTGGCAATCACTTCAAGACCTTCCTGAAGTTTTGACCGCAAGCGATTGAAACTGCCGCGCCAAATGACAGCGTCGAGCTTGGCCCCTTCGTCCTTCAGCGAGAAGTAACAGTGGCCGGAGGAATGGGGGCCGCGAAAACCCGAGATTTCGCCGCGCACCCGCACATGGCCGAAGCGGTCTTCGATGGAGCGCTTCAGGGCATGGGAGATTTCAGTGACCGTGAATTCGCCGAGGTTGCTGGCGGGATCGCGGATTTCACCGGTTTCAGGATCGAATGACAGGTCAGTGGACATGTGAGGTTTTCATTTGATTCTGGACTAGCACATGCGAGAAGGCGCGGCAAAGGC
>CAXTKL010000174.1:0-3773 GCA_964244825.1 uncultured Aestuariivirga sp. | reverse complement strand
CCCCTCATCCGGCCTTCGGCCACCTTCTCCCGTTGGAAGAAACGGGAGAAGGCAAGTGCAATCAGCCTTCTCCCACAGCGCTTCTATTGCAATCGCGACAGCAACTCCGCGTCGGGATAGCTGTCGGCGGGGAGACCGCGTTTGATCTGTTCGGCCTTCACGGCGGCTCTGGTGCCTGCGCCGATCTTGCCGTCAGCCTTGCCGACATCGTAGCCCTTTGCGGTCAACTGGTTTTGCAGCTCCACCACCTCGTTATAGCCCAGAGGTTGAACGTTTGCCCTGCCCTTGCTGACGGCGGGTGCGCCTGCAATGCGGGTGGCCAGATAGGCTGCGGTGGTGGAATAGACCAGGCTCTCGTTCCATTTCAGATAGGCCGTGGTGAAGTTTTCGTAGGCCAGGAAGGCCGGGCCGTTGCGGCCCATGGGCAGCAGCAGGGCAGCCGGGAATGCATCGGCCTTGATGGCCTTGCCGCTGACCGCTGTGACCCCCCATTTGGCCCATTGCTTGCGCGGGTGCTGAATGGCGATATCGGCTTCTTCCCAGGGCAGTTCAGCGGTGAGTTTGACTTCCTGCAACCAGGGTTCACCGGCTTTCCAGCCATGTTTGCGCAGCAGGTTGGCGGTGGAGGCCAGGACGTCGGGTATCGAATTCTTGAGGTCGCGCTTGCCGTCGCCGTCAAAATCCACGGCACTTTCATTGTAGTCGTAGGCCATGAACTGGGTCTGGCCGATTTCACCGGCCCAGGCACCGCGCATTTCGTCAAAGGTCATGTCGCCCGCATCCAGCAATTGCAGGGCGGCGGTCAATTGCGGGCGGAATTTTTCCGGACGGCGGCAATCCCAAGCGAGGGTGGCGATGGATTGAATGGTGGGGCTGTTGCCCATGAAGCCGCCGAAATCGGTTTCCAGCGCCCAGAAGGCCGTGATCACCGGGGCGGGTACGCCGTATTTCGCCTGCACCTTGTCGAAGATGGGCTTGTATTTGGCAATCAAGGCCTGACCCTTGCTGATGCGCGCGGCGGTGGCCATGCGGTTCTGGAACACCAGAAAGCTGTCGGCAAAGACATTCTGGGCGCGGTCTTTCTTGATGATACCGGCGTCGTAGCTGATGTCATTCAGGACGGCGACGGATTGGGGGGAAACGCCCGCTGCATCGGCTTCGCTTTTCATCTGCTTCAGGAAGCCGCTGAAGCCCTTTGAGGTGTTGCCGCAGGTTGCAGCTTCTGCCGTTGTGCTCAGCAACAACAGAGATGCAGCCAGGCCCAGGATTTTGAATGACATGTAAAACTCCACCGATTCGCCGTTGATCGTAACTCTGCGCTTATTCGGTGCTTGCGGCAAATTTGCGGGAGCTTTGAGTCAATCCTCGCCTTCTTGCGCAAGACAGCACGAAGGGCCGCACCTTGCGGTGCAGCCCTTCGCTTAAGCGTCTAACGCAGCGGATCCCTACTCAAACGCAAGCCGACGGACCGGGGGCGATGCCACCGACTTACAAGCACGAATCCAGTCTATGCCAGAGCCCAAGGCCACAGCAGCATCCCACCATCGTTTTCCCCCGGTGTGGGATTGGATTGTGTCAGTTATACTAAAGTTGCATATAATTGCAATTGTGAGGTGAAAAATCGTCACTCAAACGGGGGAGAGATTGTGATTTAAGCCATTGACAAGGGGTGCGAAGGCCTTGTTTTGACCCCGAAACGCCAGAACCGCGCAGGAATCAAGGATCAGGCCATCGTCCAGAATGCGCAAGTGATTGGCGGCCAGGGTTGATCCGGTTGTGGTGATGTCGACAATCAACTCCGCCGTGCCCGCAGCGGGCGCACCCTCGGTTGCGCCAAGGCTTTCGACAATGCGATAACCCGTGACCCCCTTTTCTGCAAAGAATCGGCGGGTGAGATTGTTGTATTTGGTGGCCACGCGGAGGCGGCGGCCGTGGGCGCGGTAGAACTGCTCGGAGACATCATCAAGGTCTGCCATGGAAGCGACGTCGAGCCAGCAATCGGGCACCGCCACGATGACCTTGGCGAAGCCGAAGCCCAGGCGCATTGCGACTGTGACCGATTCATCCGTAGGCGGAATGGTTTCACGCAGCAGGTCTTCGCCGGTGACTCCTGCATCAATTTTTCCATCGCGCAGGTGGGCTGCGATTTCTGACGCCGAGAGAAACGCAACGCTGACGCCGTCGAGACCTGTGAGCTTGCCGCGATAGCCACGTTCCGAGCCCGTGCGGTCAATGGCATGGCCCGCCTTGGCGAAAGCTTCTGCGGTGGCTTCCATCAGGCGGCCTTTGGAGGGTATGCCGATGGTGATCATGGCATCACCGCCTTCACCCGTTCGGTGTGAATGGCGCAGCCCACGGCAGGAATGCGGGATTTCGCACCGAGGTCATGCAGCAAGCCATCATAGCGCCCACCACCGGCCACAGCCAGGGGCGCATTGCGGGCTTCGACTTCGACTTGAAACACGAGGCCCGTGTAGTATTCAAGATCGCGGCCAAAGTTGGCGTTGAAGTGGAAGCGGCGCGGATTGAGGCCCTGTTCTTCCAGGGCATCGGTGCGTTTGGTGAAATGGGTGAGAGTGGTGTCGAATGATTTTGTGCCACCAAGTTTGGAAAGTTGTTCGACAACCTCAGTGACGCTGCCTTGGATGGCGAGATAGGTTTCGATTTTTTGCAGCATGGCGGGCGCGAGCGGTTGTTCGGACCGATCGGCGTGTTTTTCAGCGAGGCGCGAGGCAATGTCGGCGATGCTGCGGTCGGTGACGAGGGTGAGGTTTTTCGTTGCGAGAAGGTTTGCCGTAGCTTCCAGTGCGTTGTGATGTTCCATGGCGTCAACGTTTTCCGAGATCGAGGTGCGGCGGGCTGTTGACGGCCTGGCGAATAAATCCATCAGTGACCGGAAGGCCTGCGGCCGCCAGAACTGGTGGCGCAGGCGGCGGCGCCAACGGTCTGGCATGGGCATATCTTCAAGCAATGCATTGAAGAGGCCGAGATCGCCAAGCGTCACCTTGAGTTTTGACAGGCCCGTGGCTTCAAGGGCGGAGATGGTGAGCTTGATGACGCGGGCCTCCGACTCAATGGCATCATCGCCGCCGTACCATTCGATGCCCGCCTGATTAAATTCCTGGGGAGACAACAGCTCATCGGGGAAACGGAAGGCGGTGCCGAGATAGCAGTATCGTGTTTCAGCTTCGGGACTGGGTGCATTGCGCAAGTGATAGCGGCAGGCGGGAACCGTGAGGTCCGGGCGCAGGCAAAGTTCCTGGCCGGAGGGATCGTTGAACACAAAGGTCCGTGCACGGATGTCTTCGCCCGAGCGTTCGAGGAAGATATCAGCAGGCTGGATGATGTCAGGAGCGATGTGTTCAAAGCCTGCGCGTTCGAAGACAGCCATGATGGCGGCGTTTTGTTTGGCGAGGGCTTCGCGTTCGGTGGAGGAGCGGCCGGTCATGGCAGGGTCGCCCGGGGCCACCACCCCCTCCCCCCTTCGGGGTACTCCCCCACGCTTCGCGCGAGGGAGAAAACACTTCCTCCCTCAGCGAAGCTGGGGGAGTACGGCGAAGCCGGGAGGGGGTATGTCCACACACTCATCTCGCCAACATCTTCCGCACTTCCGCCACCAGATCAGCTTCCGGCACTGTGACCTGCGCCAAGCGCTGCGACGCGTATTCTTCGCGGGACTCGATGTTGGCCGCAAGTTCAGTACCCAAACGCAAATCCTTGATCTGGACTTGGGCATTGGCCTTTTCATCACCACCCTGAATCACCACCAGTGG
>CAXTKL010000173.1:0-3808 GCA_964244825.1 uncultured Aestuariivirga sp. | reverse complement strand
TCCTATCGCGGCACTGATGCCTCTCCTGACTACACCAAGGGCTGGCCGATTGCGCTTGGGGCCATCGAAGACGGTACGCAAATGCCGCAGGCACTGGAGTTCTACAATGCGGTGACTGGCAAAACCTATCATGATGGTGCGCAAAGTAATGTCATCCTGACGGGGCATTCACTTGGCGGGGCGCTTGCGGGCTATGTTGCGGCATTGAGTGGAACTGATGCCCATACCTTTGACCACGCCCCCTTTGGTTTGGCTGCGCTGGTAAAATATAGGTGTTACGGTGGTGTTACGGTGACAGGGTGTTACGATGAGAGTGCATTCAATGTGTTACGATGACAGTGCATTCAATTATTCAATTATTACGGTGACAGTGCATTCAATTGCCGCAACGAGCCTTCGGCTTATCGCGTTTCTTTCGACTTCACCGCAGGTTTGGGGCCGCGTTTTTCTACCTGCAATTGACGTCCGGTTTTCTTTTCGATGGCCTTGACGAATGCCGCACTGCCGAGCGGGCGGCCGATGGTTTCGTCGGCGCGAACGGCGAATTCGCTTTTATCGATGGCATCCCCCAGCAAGCTCCGCATTGCCGGAAAGCGGCTGAGCATGGCGTCCTTTGCGGTCAGCCCATCGTCGCTGCCCTTCAGATAGGCCTTGGCACTGGACCATGGCCATTGTTCCGGCCTGTCCACCAGACGCGCCGTGACGGGGTTCAACAGGATATAACGGAACGCCGCCACAAGGTGGTCCTCGTCCATGACCGCGCAGCCATAGCGGCCTTGCCAGAAGTGCCCCTTCTTCTTGCGCCTGGCGTTGAGCCGTCCAGCATAACGGCGGTGGGTGGATGAGAGTGCAGCACGCAGTCCGTCTTCGTCCGACGGCACGAGGATGGCGTGAATGTGATTGGGCATCAGGCACCAGGCCCAACAGTCCACCCCTGTTACGGCGCAGTTTTCCAGCAACAGGGTTTTATAGGTCAGGTAGTCATCATCGGTGAAAAATACCTTTTGCTGCCCATTGCCACGCTGAGTCACGTGATGGGGCAGACCGGGGACAATCACGCGTGCCAATCGAGCCATGACGGTAACGTGCCAGAACGTTCAGCTTGCGTCAATAGAATGCACTGTCACCGTAATATAATAGAATGCACTGTCACCGAAAAGGGTGCGTAAGACCGGCGGTGGTTCTGGGCACCGCCGGTCTCGATGTCTTGCACCAGAGCGCCCCCAATGGCGCAAGACAGTGTTCATACGTCCAACATCAGGCTGTGGCTCACCATGCGTATGGGAGAGTCACGTTTCCGGGGAAGATGTTTTCAGTAAAAACAGTCAACCTAAGTTGACTAAACTCAGATAGGGACAGGCTTTGCTTTTGTCAACTTGAGTTTACTAAATTACCAATTAAAAGCGCTTTCAATTGAGCATAAAGGCATGAGAGTCATGCATATCAGTCAAGAATCTAGTATTTTAGTGTTTCAGATGCAGTTGACACCCCCAAAAAATCAACATATTCGTCAATTATGGTTGACCAAGATGATCTGACACCAAAACTGGGGTTGCGGGGGCTGTCGGCGCAACTCATTGCCGAACTGGACCGCCGTTACGAGAGCTATCTGCGCGGTACGCCCTATGAACATGTGCGGCCATTCGATGTGAAGGTGTTTGTGACGGCAGCCCGCGAAGGGCGGACGGAATCAGATATCGCCCGGCTGTTCGCAGTGTCACGGCAGGCCGTACATGCCTCTGTTGACCGCTTGATTGCCATGACGTTCGTTGAAAGGCACCCGATTCCCGGCAATGGCAGGGACAAGCAGATCGTGCTCACAGACTATGGACACAAGGCCATGGAGACCGCCAATCAACATATTTCCTACGTGGAACAGGAATGCGCGGCCATCGTTGGCCCGGGGCAGATGCCATTGTTGCGGCGGCAGCTTGCCCTGATCACGGAAGGGCTGAGATTGCGCAGCGCTGTCACGCCACCGGCGTAAAATCCTCAAAATCCTGATCCTGCATCAGGTCGCGGATCATCTCGAAAGCTTCGCGCACACGCCAGCCCACTTTCGGGTGGCCAAAGCAGATGCGAATATGCTGGCCATGGGAGCCGGGCACCAGTTCAAACAGACTTCCCGGTGTCACCTTGATCTTGCGCTGCGTGAGGCTTTGGGCAAAGCGCGCGGGTTGCCAGTGCGGCGGCAGTTGCAGCCAGGCATAGGGTGCGCCCGGCGCACAACGGAAGCTCTGGCTTTTGAATACTTCGAGAAATACATTGCGCCGTGCCGCAAGTTCGGCCCGCGTGCGTTCGAGAATGCTGGAGGCCATGCCGGTTTCAATCCAGTAGCGGGCGATCTCGCCTGTGATGCCAACGGTGCGTGCCGCCATGTTGCGGATGTGGGAGCGCAATACCCGCTCCTGCCCCTGGGGCGAGACCACAAAGCCGATGCGCAGGCCGGGTGCAAGAGTTTTGCTCAGGCTGGTGATGTGGAAGGTGCGCTCCGGGGCCAGTTCATAAAAGGTCGGCGGCTGCACCCGGGCATCGAGCAGGCGGAAGATGTCGTCTTCAATGATGGTGATGTCATGGTTGCGGGCGATGACGACAATCTCGTCGCGGCGCCGGGCACTCATGGTGTGGGTTGTGGGGTTCTGCAAGGTGGGCACGAGATAGAGCAGTTTCGCACCGGTCATCTTGATCTGGTGCAAAAGCGCATCAGGCATCATGCCGTCCTCGTCCATATCGACGGCGAAGGGTGCAAGATGGGTGTTCCTGAAGGTGGTGCGCAGCAGGGCATAGTTGATGCGCTCTGCCAGAACCCCGGTCTGGCCGTCGCCGATCGCCTCCAGCACCGTGATCAGGCCAAGGTGTGCACCAGCGGAAATCACCACGTTGTTTTCGCTCACATTGATGCCGCTGCGCTTGAGCCACTGCACGGCCATGGAGCGGTGCATGTGAAACCCTTCCGTCGGCGCATAGTCCAGCAGGTCAAGCTTGCGCGGATCGCGCATCACTGACTGCATGGCCTGGTCAAACTCTTCCGGCTTCACCACGGGCGGCGGAATGGCGTGACTGAGATCAACGATTCCCTCGGCCTCGACTGAGGGTGATGTAAGGGCCGACACCATGGGCTTCTTGCGGATGTAACTGCCCCGCCCCACTTCACCTTCCAGCAGCCCGCGAATTTCGGCTTCCTTGTAGGCCCGGGTAATGGTGCCGAGGGTGACACCGAGCTTCCAGGCAAGGTCCCGCTGTGGCGGCAGTCTGGCCCCTTCCCGGAGCACGCCGCCCTCCACATCCCGCAACATGGCATCAGCAATGGCGAGGTATAAAGGCTTGCTGCGATCCAGCTCCGGTTGCCAAATTGTCATGGTTACAATAATCCGATTGTATGTGTCATTTACTCACGTTATTTGGATAATCCAGCACAATCAAGCAGATTTGTGTGTTTTATTGGGATTAACAATAGATACAATCGGAGATGACAATGCGCGACTATGTCCTGACCCAAGCCCAATCACGGCAACCCTATGGCCGCCTGACGGTCTTGGCTCGCATGGTCCGCAACTGGAAACATCACCGCGCGTTGGAGAAGCTGCTCAATCTGGAAGACTATCTGCTGCGCGACATGGGGTTGACGCGAGGTATTGTGCAACACCTGCTGTCATTGCCGCTGACGGTTGATGTGGACTGGGAGCGGGAACGGGTGATGCGGGGGCGTTGAAGAGGTGTCGCAAAAGCCTTCAAAGGGACTGCTTCACCCCTTCAGAAAATATGTGATCGTCGTCACCACACGCACTTTTTTCTGTACCTGCTTCTC
>CAXTKL010000172.1:0-3904 GCA_964244825.1 uncultured Aestuariivirga sp. | reverse complement strand
TAATGCCCTTGCCAAAACCCAACAACTCCCAACGGCCTGGGGTTCGGGTGGGGTCACCTGGTGCTTGGGTCATGAGTCGCCGTCGTCCTGTCGTAAAAAGCCAGCTTAACGTGCATCTGCGTTTCAGTCTGGTTAACCTGCCCCGCCACAAGGCCGCCGCCATCGCATTTATTGCCAGCCAAGCTCATTCACACCAAACATGTCGGTTTCATGTTGACGCTTGCACCCCTTGCCTGCCAAACAGGTGACGTTCGGTGTTTTGAGGCCAGCCGGCCAAAAGCATAATAGGGAACACGGTGAGGATGACCCAATCGGGGCCAAAACCGTGACTGCCCCCGCAACTGTGAGCGGTTTGGTTTGAACTTTTGCCACTGGGAAACCGGGAAGGCGTTCAAACCGCAAAACCGCTAGTCAGGAGACCTGCCGGACAAACAGGTGAAGCAATAACGCTTCATTTCAACTGGGTCTCACGGAGGGTGACATGACCACACGTACAGTTTCTGCCAGCGTTGCAGTATCCCAACGCCTCATTCTGGGCATTGCCTGCCTGTTCCTTGGCTCACTCCTGACCTATGGCGTCGGCCTTGCGAAAGATGGGCACCTGCACAATGCTGCCCACGATACGCGCCACGCTATCGGCTTTCCCTGCCACTGAAGGTCATCAGACATGATCGCGCGGGCGCTGCTCGCCGTTGTCCTCTGCGGGATGGCGGCTGGTTTGGTTATGGCTTGGGTGCAGCACAAAAGCCTGACCCCTCTTATTCTGCAGGCCGAGACCTATGAACACGCCGAAGGACATGACCACACCACACACGTCCATGACCCCGCGGCCTGGCAGCCAAAAGACGGCTTGGAACGCACACTCTTCACCACCCTGACAAGTTTACTCGCCGCAACGGGCTTTGCTGCGCTGCTGGCCGGTGTGGCTTTCGTAACCGGGACACCAATCAATCGGACCAATGGCTGGATCTGGGGCCTATGCGGGTTTGTTGCTGTTGCTTTAGCTCCGGCAGTGGGCCTGCCGCCGGAACTGCCTGGCATGGATGCAGCAGATGTGACCTCAAGGCAAATCTGGTGGGTCTTCGCAATTCTCGCGACGGCAACAGGACTTTGGGTGATCGCTCACAAGAAGCTGGGGGGATGGTTGTTTTTGGCGCTGTTTTTTCTGGTCTTGCCCCACATCATTGGCGCACCACAGCCGGCCGAACTTCACTCCGAAATCCCGGCCAACCTTGCGGCCACCTTCACAACGCTGAGCCTCGGCGCAAATGCACTGATGTGGCTGATCATTGGCATGCTTCTGGGCTTTGCCTTGCCGTCTTTCGAATGGGATAAAGCGTCATGAATACTAAAATTCCTGCGACCGTCATCACAGGTTTTCTCGGCTCTGGCAAAACCACGCTGGTGCGTCACATTCTGGCGAATGCCGGAACGCGAAAGCTCGCCCTCATCGTCAATGAATTCGGCGATCTGGGTGTGGATGGCGATATTCTCAAGGCCTGCGGCAGCCCCAACTGCACGCAAGACGATATCATCGAACTTGCCAATGGCTGCATCTGCTGCACCGTGGCCGACGACTTTGTGCCTGCCATGCAAAAACTGCTGTCGCGCAGCCCGAGGCCCGATCACATCATCATCGAAACCTCGGGCCTCGCCCTGCCCCAGCCGCCGGTGCGCGCTTTCAACTGGCCGGAGATCAAGGCGCAGGTGACGGTTGATGGCGTGATCACCGTTGTTGACGCTAAGGCGCTGTCTGAGGGCCGCTTTGCCGATGATGAAGACGCGCTGGCCGCCCAACGCGCCGCTGATGATGGCATTGAACATGAAAACCCGATTGAGGAATTGTTCGAGGATCAGCTCAATGCCGCCGACCTCGTCATCGTCAACAAGCAGGACCTTCTGACGGAGTCCGAAAGGCAATCCGTCATGAAGCAACTCACAGCGCAGATCCGCAGTGCAACCAAACTGGTGCAGTCGACGCAAAGTGCGGTCGATATCGCGGTCTTGCTGGGTCACAGCGCGTCTGCAGAAGACGACCTGCACAACCGCCAGTCCCATCACGAAATGGAAGGCGAGACGCAACACGACCATGATGATTTCAAAAGCTTCATCGTGGAACTGCCCGGCCCGCTGGACAAGAATGCGTTGTTGCGGCGCATCGCGCAAACCGTGGAGCAACACCAGATCCTGCGCATCAAAGGATTTGCCCATGTGGCAGGCTCCGATTCACGCCTCCTGATCCAGGCCGTCGGTCCGCGCTTGAACAGTTATTTCGACAGGCCCTGGTTCACAGGTGAACAGCAATACACACGCCTGGTAGTCATCGGTGAAAAATTCATGGATCAGGTGGCAATCAGCGCTTCGCTGCGCGGCTGATGCACCTCCTTTCCACCACCACAGGCGTTGTCGACGGTGGCGCCACCGCCGTTGATCTCAAGCAATCGCCAGGCGATATCGTCATCCTCTCGGCGGCTGACAGCGAACTGGCGGCCCTTGCCCTGGCTTCTGAAAACTTCGCACCCTCCCTCCGCCTCGCCAATCTGCTGCAACTGCAACACAATTACTCCGTTGATCTGTACACGGAACAAACTCTCGCAAAAGCCAAACTCATCATCGTCCGCCTGCTCGGCGGCAAGGCCTATTGGCCCTATGGTGTTGCAAGTTTGGTGGAGCTTGCGGCACGGACAGGTGTCAAGTTGGCACTGTTGCCGGGCGGTGCAGATGAAGATTTGGAGTTGCGGTCGCTCTCAACGATTGCACCAGACCACTGGGATGAACTCCGCGCGTATTTTGCAAATGGTGGGCCGGACAATATCAAATCAGTGCTGGAGTTCACGGCGTTCATCTTGAGCAAAGGTGAGAAACCCAAACCCGTTTCACCTTTCGAACACTGCTCCCGCTACTGTCCGTCATCCCCGCGAAAGCGGAAAACCGTCGAGAACGCCACAATCATCTTCTACCGCTCTGTGGTCGAAGGCGGACAAACGGCACCAATCAATGCCCTCATCGCCGAACTTGAAGGTCGCGGCCTCAACACCACTGCAATCTACGTTGCAAGCCTGAAAGATAAAACTTGCCAGACCTTCCTTCGCACTCACTTCGCAGCAACGCCAGCCGACGTCATCATCAACGCCACATCCTTTGCTGTCGGCAATACGGAACATGATATACTCGCGCAACAAGATTGCCCCGTCCTGCAAGTAACACTCGCGGGCAATACTGAGGAACAATGGCGCGACAGTACATCAGGCCTCGCTACCAAGGACCTGGCCATGTCCGTCGTCTTGCCGGAACTCGATGGCCGTATCTATGCCGGCGTAATCTCGTTCAAGGCCGATCACC
The DNA here is from genome assembly GCA_964244825.1 of uncultured Aestuariivirga sp. Classification (GTDB taxonomy): domain Bacteria; phylum Pseudomonadota; class Alphaproteobacteria; order Rhizobiales; family Aestuariivirgaceae; genus Aestuariivirga. Next base: position 562 of record CAXTKL010000172.1, on the reverse strand, counting down.
TCTGGCACGAAAAAACCCAATGCCGCATCGTCACTTACAAACCAGTGGAAGATCGCATTGCGCGCGTTGCCGAACTCGCGGCCAACTGGTGCAAACTGCGCATAACGCCCGACGCTGAAAAACGCATTGCGATCATCCTCGCCAACTACCCCAACAAGGACGGCCGCATCGCCAATGGTGTTGGATACGATACGCCCGCTTCCACGATCAATATTTTGAAGGTTTTGAAGGCAGATGGCATTCCTGAAAGTGGCAATGCCCTGATTGAAGCATTGCAGGCCAATCGCAAAAATTCAGCCACCCCCTTTCCAACTAAAGACTACAAAAGGCTATTCCAGTCCTTGCCCGAAAAAATCCGGTCCGAAGTTACAGCGCGCTGGGGCGAACCCGCAGATGATCCATTCGTCCGCGAAAGCGAGTTCCATCTGCCCTTCCTGACATTCGGCAACGTCGTCATCGGCATACAACCCGCACGTGGGTACAACATCGACCCCAAAGCCACTTATCACGACCCCGCTCTTGTGCCGCCCCACGGATACATTGCCGCCTATCTCTGGCTCCG
>CAXTKL010000171.1:0-3926 GCA_964244825.1 uncultured Aestuariivirga sp. | reverse complement strand
TTCTGGTCATTGCGCTTGTAGTGCAGAGCCACGAGGTCGGTGATCAGCTGGCGCTGCGCCATGCGCTCACCCATTTTGATCTGGAAGGTCATGGCGGAATAGGTTTCCACGTCGCCGATGCCGTAGATGCAGGACACCGAGGCGACCACAACCACATCGTCGCGCTCGAGGAGGGCCCGCGTGGCTGAGTGGCGCATGCGGTCGATCTGCTCGTTGATGCTGGATTCTTTCTCGATGTAGGTGTCGCTGCGGGCCACATAGGCTTCCGGCGTGTAGTAGTCGTAGTAGGACACGAAATATTCGACGGCATTGTTGGGGAAGAACTGCTGGAACTCGCCGTAGAGCTGCGCCGCCAGCGTTTTGTTTGGTGCCAGAATGAGGGCAGGGCGGTTGGTCTTGGCAATGATCTGCGCGACGGTGAAGGTCTTGCCGGAGCCAGTGACGCCGAGCAGCACCTGGTCATGCTCGGCCTTGTTCACGCCGTCCACCAGTTCGGCAATGGCCGTGGGCTGGTCGCCCTTGGGTTCGAATTCCGACACCAGTTCAAAACGCCGCCCACCTTCGGACTTGGGGGGCTTCGGCGGCCTGTAGGGCACAAAGCCCGCCGTGTCGGGCAAAGCCGCCGCAATATCAGGCCGCAACCCTTCCAGCCCCGCCCGTGCCGTTTCCGGCAATTCGGCAAGCGGTGTCAAAGGTGCAGCAGAAAAATCAGCGAAACCGCCGTCTTGTCGAGAATGGCCCATGGCGCGAATATAGGGTGCTGGCAAGGCCTGGGGAAGGGCGAGATTGTCAGGACGTGTCAGCAGTGGTGGAACAGGCCGCGAGCGCCTATATTGCTGTGATGACTGAATTCGCCATTTCCGGGATGACATGCAACGGCTGCCGCAACACGGTGGAGAAAACCCTGGGCGCGCTTTTGCCCGACGTGACGGTGACGCTTGAGCCGCCGCGGGCCGTGACGTCCGCCACTGTGGGTGCCGACCAGTTGAATGCTGCATTGGAGCGGGTTGGAAAATATCGCGCCAGTGCCATCGCCACTGCACGACCTGCCGTGCCTGAAACTTGGCTGAAAACCTACTATCCCCTGATGCTGGTCATCGGCCTCATTGCCGCCGCCAGCCTTGCCGCATCTGACAGGATGCTGGCCTTCATGGGGGGCTTCTTTGTCGTGCTTGGCGGTTTCAAGCTGCTGGATGTCCCGGCCTTTGCCAATTCCTATGCCATGTATGATGTTATCGCCAAGCGCTTCAGGCCCTGGGGCTATGCCTATCCCTTCATCGAGACGGCATTGGGCTTTGCATTTCTGTTCCATGTGCAGATGCCGGTCATCCTGTGGGTGGCGCTGGTGTTGAGCGTGGTTGGTGCCATTGGGGTCATCCAGGCCAACCTGTCAAAACAGACCATCCAGTGCGCCTGCCTCGGCACGGTGTTTCAACTGCCGATGTCCGTGGTCACCATCATCGAAAATCTCGGGATGGCGGCGATGGCTGGCTGGATGTTGCTGCGGTGAGATCGTTCACCACCGCCGGAATTTTTGCCTTGAGGGCAAAGAAGCCTTTCGTGGCGTGGGGCCAGGTCAGGCTGTCGTAGCGTCTGCGCACACGCAGCAGGGTGATGTCATGGTGTGCCAGGTGGCTTTCGATTGCGGCGAGCGCATCGGCTTCCGGTCCGACGGGAGCATAAGCCACAGCGATGGTTTTCAGATGTTCAGTCTGGCACCATTTCAGAACCGCATCGGGAGACAGGGCTGCAATGCGGATCACGTCTTTTCCCAAGCGCTCCGCTGCATCGGTCAATGCGGCGGAGCGGAAACCCTTGGCCACGTCTGACTCCGTGCCGCCGGGCTTTGCCGTGGGCCGTGTGACAATGGCGATACTCACAGGATTTGACGGTGGCGCGGGCAGCAAATCCTCAGACATGACCAACAAGCCATATTCACCTTCCGGCCATTGACCAATCGCTGGCGGCATCAAGGGGGCGTCCAGCACATAGGCTTCATGCAACGGCGGCGCCACCGCCGCCAGGCCTTGTGGATGAAAGCGGCCATCAGTGTACTTCGCAATATTGTCTGGCCGCGCCAGATAGGTTTTGCCCTGCGTATGCAGTCCACCCACCCAGCGCCACGACAGGGTATTGGATGCCGGATCGCCATCAATCAAATGCCGGTACATGAAATCGGCACCCAGTTGCCACGGCAGTTTCAGCGTGAACATCCAGATCGATGCAAACCACATGCGCGCGTGATTGTGCAGATAGCCCGTAGACTTCAATTCATCCACCCAGTGATCAAAACACGCAATGCCACTGTTGCCGTCAATGGCTGCCCGGTAGTCTGCGTCTGCGGTGTCAAGGCGCGACAGATCAGCCAGGTAGTTCGCCCAGATCTGCGGGCGCGTTTCCAGGTAGCCTTTGAAGTAAGCGCGCCAGAATACCTCCTGAATGAATTTCTCCGCAGCGGTCAAGGTGAATTGCGACAACACCGCCTGCAACACCTCCTCTTCGCTGATCATGCGCAAGCGCAGATAGGGTGACAACATCGACACATGGCCGCGCTGGCCCGCACCTTCATCACCATTGCGATTGGCCGCATAGTGGCGACCGGTACGCGGCGCAAAGTCTGCAAGCCGGGCAAGGCCTGCGGCACGGGTAGCTTCAAACGGGTAGGGGATCGTTGACATGATACGAACTTTTACGCAGCTTAAAGGTCTCCGGACTATTCAGCGGCCACGCTTTACAGCGCAGTCGGAGAAGCTTCTCACATCGCCGGGTGATAATCCTTGTCCACCAGACTTCGGTGTTGCGGATATTTTCTTCACTCGTTTGGCTGGTGATTTATTGCCTGCGTTCGCTTTTCATATTCGCTCAGAAAGTACACAGAATACCGCGTGGCCTTTAATCACAAATACTTTCCCCCAATCCTCGTGCACGAAATTGGGAATGACGGACACTTTGAATTCAATGGCGATTGACACGCTGCAGGAACAACCACACCCCGAGCGATGTCACCATGCACAACGCGATCGCCAGCCAGAAACCGTCGTCGTACACATCCCAGGGAATGCCGTGCAGGTTCATGCCGAACAGGCCAGCGACCAGCGTCGGTGGCAGAAACAGGGCTGTGAGCACCGACAGAATGTAGAGCTGGCGATTTGTTTCGGAAGCAAGCTTGGCGTCGATCTCGTCGTGGAAAAACCGTGCACGGCTTTCCAGGGCGTCAAAATCCTGGTCGAGATTAACCAGCCGGGTGATGATCGCAGGTGTTTCTTCAGGCATGGCATTGACCTCACGCTCAGCCAGCGCAAGAGCGCGGCGCCTGGCACGCATGTGGCGGTGCAACTGGGCTGCCTCCCTGCGTACAATCATCAGGCGCTTGCGCTCGCCACGGTGGCGGTCTTCCAGTATCTGGTCTTCGATGACTTCAAGTTCATTTGACAGTTTGTGCAGCACGGCATCCAGCGTATCCGGATAGGATTTAAGCAGGGCCACCAGCAAATCTCGCGGTGCATTGAATACCCGGCCCCGGGCGATGCTGGTGCGCAAGCTGTCAGCGGAGAGGGCTGCAGTGGTGCGCCCGGTGATGATGATGCGCTCTTTCATGAGCAGGTGCAGCCAGCTGTGTTCGACGGATTCATAGTCGAAGGCCCGCCTGAAATCATGCAGGTGGCCGAGCAGGCAGTTGCCCGCCGCGATAAACACCTGGGCCTTGCCGGGCGCACAGAATTCCTGGGCCATGGCCGCAGCTACCTGCTGCTGGTCTTGCAGCCAGCGCTGGCACCGTTGATCCGTCAGGTTGAGATGCAGCCAGTACCAAGAGGTGCCACTGCTGTCCGGCTGAAGCGTGTCGGTTTCGGTGAGGCTCTGCGCCTCTCCATCCACGAAGCGGTAGGCGCAAAGAAAGCCCGGAATTTCCTGCATATCAATCATGC
>CAXTKL010000170.1:0-4038 GCA_964244825.1 uncultured Aestuariivirga sp. | reverse complement strand
AAACTATTGAATTACAAGGATAAAATATTCGCCGTTGCGCCCATGATGGATTGGACGGACCAGCATTGCCGGGTCTTTCATCGCACACTGTCGCGCCGCGCGCTTGTCTACACCGAGATGGTGACGGCGCTTGCTGTGAAGCATGGCCATCGCGAAAAACTGCTTGGCTTTGACGCGCGCGAACAGCCTTTGGCCTTGCAACTGGGCGGCAGTGATCCTGTGACGTTGGCTGAAGCGGCGCGTATTGGCGAGGACTGGGGGTATTGCGAGATCAACCTGAATGTTGGTTGCCCGTCGGACCGGGTACAGGGTGGAAATTTTGGTGCGTGCTTGATGGCGACGCCACAGCTGGTGGCTGATTGCGTTGCGGCCATGCGGAAAGCGGTAAGAATTCCTGTAACCGTGAAATGCCGTATTGGCATTGATGATCAGGATGCCGAAACGGATTTCCAGAACTTTGTTGAAACCGTTGCCAACACAGGTACCCGCACATTTATTGTTCATGCCCGCAAAGCCTGGTTGAAAGGCCTGAGCCCCAAAGAAAACCGGGATATCCCGCCTCTGGATTACGACCGCGTACATCGTCTCAAATCCTCCCGACCGGAATTGAATATAGTCCTTAATGGAGGATTGTCAAACATTTCGGAAGATATTTCCCATCTCAAGAATCTCGATGGCTTGATGTATGGCCGCGAGGCCTACCACAATCCGTGGATGCTGGCGGCTGTTGATCCGCTGTTTGCCGAAATGCCGGCCCCTGTTGCTTCTCGCCGGGAAGCAGCGGAAGCCATGTTTGACTACATCGGTCAACATCTGGCGACGGGACTTCCCCTGCACCGCATCACCCGGCATATGCTGGGCCTCTATCATGGTCAACCTGGCGGCCGCCTGTGGCGGCAAATCCTGTCGGTCGAGGGGTGCAGGCCCGCTGCGGGGCTGGAGGTCTTGCGCAAGGCAATGAACACTGTCGAGGAACAGGCTGCGAGAATGGCCTCTGCGGCCTGAAAAATGGAGCAATGACCAGATTTGCCGGTCAATGCTCCAGTTGCAGGGTGTTCACACATGACGCTAGGAAAACCTGCGCATGCCGTCATCACCCAAATGAGTGAGATCGTGCTACTCTGCGGCCAGCCGCCCGCGCCGTCCGCCGCGCCGGGTTTTGTGCAGGGTCAGTGTGGAAATCCGCTCGGGCAGGGCCAAGACCAGTGTGTGACGTTCAATTGGCGACATGGCCAGCCATTCGGCAATTTCGCCGCGCGTACGCCCGCAACCGATGCAGAACCCGGTTTCTGGCTCGACAACGCAGATCTTGATACAGGGCGTTTCAATCGTGGGGTGGCTCAAACTGTCCATGCCAGCAATGTGGGGTGTGTCAGGCTCTGGGCAATGGCACGGCGCGACATGGCATGTCAAACCCGCGTCAATTCTTGAGTACAAGCTTGCCATTTTCAACACTGAAGCTGCGCAGGCGTGACAGGAAGCTCATGCCCAGCAGGGTTCCCTGCAAGGCCCCTTTTTGCAGCACCATTCCGTCCACATCGGACACGCGCACATTGTCAATTTCGACATCCCGCAACACCACATGGGCGGCTTTGCCGATGCCGTTGGCAGTGCTGACGGGGATATCAAAGTTCAGCGTCGCCGGCCGCAGGCCCACAGCTTCTGCATCTTCATAGCTGAGAGCCACAGTTGTGGCCCCCGTGTCCACCAGCACCTGTACGCTGCGATGGTTGATGTCTGCTGTTGTGAAATAGTGGCCGTTGGACGCGGCTTGCAACTCGGTCATCGACAACAGGCTGACCGTATCGGTGGGCGGCTGCACCAGCGGCGTAAAGCCCGGCAATCCAGCACCCGCTGTCAACAACACGGCGAGAACAACACTGGGCATGGGGCCGGAACGACGCATGGACAACCTCAACTGATTGAACGTCAGTTTAGGCTCTCAATTCTTCACCGGACTTTCACGCCCGTCTTGAACTTGCAATGACAGTTAATGAAGTCTTGCCACAAAGGCCGCGAGCATCATCACTTCACACGTCACCTGTGCTGCGCCGCACACATCTCCCGTCTGCCCGCCAATCAGGCGCATGGCGACCTGGCGAATCGCGGCGGTGGAAGCAAGCCCAAGAGCGAGGGCGAGAATGGCATTTTCAAAGTCAGTCACATATCCTGCTGCCAGTGTGAGCAACAATCCCACGAGGATGGCAGACATGGCCACAACGCGGCTCGGCTGTCCTGCATAGGCTGACAAGCCGTCGGGGCGGGCAGGCGGGGTGGCCCACAGCAGATCCACCATCAAGGCCCGTGAAAACGACTGGCATGCCACAATGATCATCAGCATTGCCACCGCGCGCAACGGCAAGAGTGCCGCATAGCAGGAAACCCGTGCACCCACGGCAACAATCAGCGCCAGTGTGCCGTAGGAGCCTATGCGGCTGTCGCGCATGATCGCAAGTCGCTGCTCCTTGGATTTGCCACCGCCAAAACCATCCGCCAAGTCAGCGAGGCCATCCTCGTGCAGCCCCCCTGTGACCAGCATGCCAGCGGCGACAGCGATCAACGCCGCCAACGTGGGCGGCAGATGCAGATATCTTCCTGCCAGCAGCACGGCAGCAATGCCGCAGCCGATCAATGCGCCGACAAGGGAAAACATGCGCATGGTCTGGTTGAACGGCGGCATGTCAAGGGTACGGGAGAAAGGCACCGGTAACCGCGTCAGGAATTTCAGTGCATGCACACATTCCGCGAGCGGACGGAAGGAACCGGCATTGGAGTTGGGGGCAGGGGGTAAGTCGCTCATGGCCGTCACTGGGTCTTCAATGGCGTTGACGTGTGCCCCAAGCCCAGCCCAAAAGCCACCCACAAATTTGCATTTCTGCGATTCCTGAAAGGATCACCCATGGCCACGGGCCTGCCATTTGATGATATCCGTGCCTTGCTGGCCGCCATGCCAGAGGCTGACGCAGATGCTGTGGCCGAGGTGAAGGCCCGCGATGCACAACTCACCAAACCGCCGGGTGCCCTTGGCCGGCTTGAAGAGATTGTGGAATGGCTTGCGGCCTGGCAGCAACGGTCTTCTCCGCGTGTGAACCATCCCGTGGTCGCCGTGTTTGCAGGCAATCATGGTGTGGTGGCGCAAGGTGTTGCGGCCTACCCGCAGGCTGTGACGGCGCAGATGGTTGCGAATTTTCAGAGCGATGGTGCCGCCGTCAACCAGATCTGCAAGACCTTTGATCTGGGCCTGAAGGTCTTTGAACTGGCATTGGAACTGCCGACAGGCGACATCACTCAAGGCCCGGCCCTGAGCGAACAGGACTGTGCGGCAACCATGGCCTATGGCATGGAAGCCATCGCCAATGGCTGCGATCTCCTGTGCATTGGTGAAATGGGCATCGGCAACACCACCATTGCCGCCGCACTGGCCCTTGGTCTGTTTGGGGGCAGGCCTGAAGACTGGGTTGGTCCCGGCACGGGTGTTGATGCCGAAGGCGTGAAGCGCAAGGCGGACGCCGTTGGCCGTGCCGTCGAATTGCATCGTGCCCATCTGGGCGATCCCCTGGAAGTGCTGCGCCGTCTGGGCGGGCGCGAACTTGCCGCCATGGCCGGAGCAATCCTGGGTGCCCGGATCAATCATGTGCCCGTGTTGATTGACGGCTATGTGGCAACCGCCGCTGCTGCGGTTTTGTTCAAGGCCAATCCGAGCGCGCTGGATCACTGCATGGCCGCCCACGTATCGGCCGAACCTGCGCATCGGGCGCTCTTGACCAAGGTGGGACTGAAGCCATTGCTGGATCTGGGCATGCGGCTGGGGGAGGGGTCCGGCGCAGCGCTGGCGGCGGGCCTGGTCAGGGCGGCAGTGAATTGCCATAACGGTATGGCAACATTTGCCAGTGCCGGGGTGAGCAACAAGGAATAGGGTACGCGTCCCTCACCTGGCGCGTGCCGCGCCGTCCTCTCCCGCCCCTTCGAGGGCCTCAGGGTGAGGGACTCGCGGACACACCCCCTCCCGGCTTCGCCGTACTCCCCCGGCGAAGGCGC
>CAXTKL010000169.1:0-4068 GCA_964244825.1 uncultured Aestuariivirga sp. | reverse complement strand
CCTGTTGGCAAAACAATATTCCGGCATTATCTTAAGCGAAGTACCAAGGTTCAAAGCGGGGCGATTGTGCTCCACCGGGCAAGCTGGCAATGAAGCCAAAGCCCGGACAACGGACAGACGGGACGGATATTATGAATAAATCCGAAGCCACTGCGGCATTCGAAGAGACATCATTTCTCTATGGCGGCAACGCCAAATTCGTTGAAGAACTTTACCAGCAATATCTGACCAACCCCGCCGCCGTGGACAGTCATTGGCGGTCGTTTTTTGACCAGATGGCGGGAGATGCCCCAACAGCTTCCGGTCCGTCCTGGGCGCGGGCCGACTGGCCACCCAAACCTTCAGACGAACAAACAGCAGCCCTTGATGGCAATTGGGTCGAAGTTGAAAAAGTCATCGCCGCCAAAATAGCCGCCTCCATGCCCAAGGGCACCAAACCAGCCCCCGCACCGGTAGCAGCACCTACGCCCGCAGCCGCCGCCAACACCGCCGACGAAGTCAAAAAAGCCACCATGGATTCGGTGCGCGCCCTGATGATGATCCGCGCCTACCGCATGCGCGGCCACCTGGCAGCAGACCTTGACCCCCTGAAGCTCAAGGAACCCATGCAGCATCCAGAACTGGACCCGGAAACCTATGGATTCGGCGCTGCCGACCTGGATCGTCCCATCTTCCTCGACATGGTGCTTGGGCTTGAGAAGGCCACCATTCGCCAGATTGTAGAGATATTGAAGCGCACCTATTGCGGTACACTGGGTGTGGAGTTCATGCATATCTCCGATCCCGAGCAGAAGGCATGGCTGCAACAGCGCATCGAGGGAGAGAACAAGGAAATCCGCTTCACCAAGGAAGGCAAGAAAGCCATTCTCGCGAAGTTGATCGCGGGTGAAGATTTCGAACAGTTCCTCAATGTCAAATACACCGGCACCAAGCGCTTCGGTCTTGATGGCGGCGAGTCCATGATTCCCGCCCTTGAGCAGGTCATCAAACGCGGTGGCAATCTCGGCATCAAGGACATCGTGCTCGGCATGGCCCACCGGGGCCGTCTGAACGTGCTGGCCAATGTCATGGGCAAGCCCTTCTCTGCCATCTTCCACGAATTCCAGGGCGGCTCCTCGACACCAGACGAAGTCGAGGGCTCCGGTGACGTGAAGTATCATCTGGGTTCATCCTCCGACCGGTCCTTCGACGGCAACACCGTTCATCTCTCGCTGACGGCCAATCCATCGCATCTTGAAATCGTGGACCCCGTGGTCCTCGGCAAAGCCCGCGCCAAGCAGGACCAGCGCGGCGACAAGGCCCGCACCTCCGTTCTGCCTCTCCTCATCCACGGGGATGCAGCCTTTGCAGGCCAGGGCGTTGTGGCGGAATGCCTTGGCCTTTCCGGCCTCAAGGGCCACCGCAATGGCGGCTCCCTGCACTTCATCATCAACAACCAGATCGGCTTCACCACCAGTCCAATCTGGTCACGCTCGTCACCCTACCCTTCCGACATCGCCAAGATGATTGAAGCACCCATCTTCCACGCCAATGGTGATGACCCGGAAGCTGTGGTTTTTGCCACCAAGATTGCGATCGAGTTCCGCCAGCAGTTCAAGAAGCCCGTGGTGGTGGATATGTTCTGCTACCGCCGCTTCGGTCACAACGAAACTGACGAGCCCGCCTTCACCCAGCCTCTGATGTACAAGCGTATTGGCTCCCATGTGCGTGTGGTGGAAATTTATGGCAACCGCCTGATCAATGAAGGCGTCATCACCGCCGATGAATTCGCGGCCATGAAGGCAGAATACCGCCAGACCCTTGAAGATGCCATGAGTGTGGCCACTGGTTACAAGGCCAACAAGGCCGACTGGCTGGACGGCCGCTGGGCCGGCATGAAAACCGCAGCTTCCATGGAAGAAGACCGCCGCGGCCAGACCGGAGTGGCCGTGAGCAAGCTGAAGGAACTGGGCCAGCGCCTGACAAAAATTCCAAAATCCTTTACCCCCCACAAGACCATGCAGCGCGTCCTCGACACCCGCGCCAAGATGATTGAAGACGAAGCAGGCCTTGACTGGGCCATGGCGGAATCCCTTGCTTTCGCAACACTGCTGGATGAAGGCACCAAAATCCGTCTTTCGGGCCAGGACGTGCAGCGCGGCACCTTTTCGCAACGCCATGCGGTCATCGTCGATCAGGTCAATGAGAAGCGATACACGCCGCTCAATCATCTGAAAAAAGACCAGGATATCAAGATCGAGGTCATCAACTCCATGCTCTCGGAAGAGGCGGTGCTGGGCTTTGAATATGGCTACTCTCTGGCTGAACCCAATGGCCTCACCATCTGGGAAGCCCAGTTCGGCGACTTTGCCAATGGCGCACAGGTGATCTTCGACCAGTTTCTGTCATCGGGTGAGCGCAAGTGGTTGCGCATGTCAGGCCTCGTCTGTCTCTTGCCCCACGGCTATGAAGGTCAGGGTCCGGAACATTCCTCCGCGAGGCTCGAACGCTTCCTGCAAATGTGCGCCGAGGACAACATGCAGATTGCCAACTGCACGACGCCGGCAAATTACTTTCATATCCTCCGGCGCCAGATGAAACGCGACTTCAGAAAGCCGCTCATCATCATGACGCCGAAATCACTGCTGCGCCACAAACGCGCCACATCAACCCTGGCGGAGATGGACGAGACCTCATCCTTCCACCGTTTGCTGTGGGACGATGCCGAATTCCTCAAGAGCGAAAAGATCAAGCTGGTGAAAGACGACAAGATTCGGCGCGTCGTGCTGTGCACCGGCAAGGTCTATTACGATCTCTACGAAGAGCGCGAGAAGCGCGGTGTCAATGACATCTACCTGCTGCGCGTGGAACAGCTCTATCCCTGGCCCCACAAGGCCCTGGCCCAGGAACTTTCGCGCTTCCCCAAGGCCGAATTCGTCTGGTGTCAGGAAGAGCCCCACAACATGGGAGCCTGGACATTTGTGCAGCCCGGTATTGAACGCGTGTTGGATTTCATCAAGGCAAGAAATGCAAGACCCCGTTACGTCGGCCGCACCGCGTCAGCCTCCACCGCCACCGGACTGATGAGCAGGCACCTCAAGGAACTCAAGTCCTTCCTCGACGAAGCACTGGCTTAATTTTTACTTTTTCAAGGCGATCCATCATGAGCAAAGACATCAAGGTTCCAACCCTCGGCGAAAGCGTGGTGGAGGCCACCATCGGCAAATGGTTCAAACAGGAAGGTGACAGCGTCAAGGCTGATGAGCCACTGGTCGAACTCGAAACCGACAAGGTGACAGTCGAGGTCCCAGCCCCGGCCTCCGGCAAGCTGGAAAAAATCGTTGCTGCGCCAGGCGTAACCGTCAAGATCGGCGCTCTTCTCGGCACAATTGCCGAAGGTGCCGTATCAGCCGCACCCCCAAAAGCCGCAGCCCCCGCACCAGCACCTGCAAAACCCGCAGAACAAGCTCTTTCTCCCGCCGTGCGCAAAGCCGTCGTCGAAAACAAAATCAACCCTGTTGATATCCCGGGAACGGGCAAAGACGGCCGCATCACTAAGGGCGACGTCATCCAGCATCTGGCCGTTCCTTCACCCCTCCCCGATCTACGGGGAGGGGCAGGGGTGGGGCCTTCAAACCAAGCGCCGCAGGGCACCGAAGAACGCGTGAAAATGACCCGCCTGCGCGCCACCATCGCCCGCCGTTTGAAAGACGCGCAAAACACTGCCGCCATGCTCACCACCTTCAACGAGGTCGACATGACCGCCGTTATGGCACTGCGCAACCAGTACAAGGACACTTTCGAAAAAAAGCACGGCACCAAACTGGGCTTCATGAGCTTTTTCGTCAAAGCCGCCATTCAGGCGCTGAAAGACGTGCCAGCCGTCAATGCTGAAATCGATGGCGAAGACATCGTCTATAAGAACTACTACCACATCGGCGTGGCCGTGGGCACCGACAAGGGCCTCGTCGTCCCCGTCGTCCGCAACGCCGATATGCTGAGCTTTGCAGGCATCGAACAGACCATCGCAGGCTATGGTAAAAAAGCGAGAGACGGCCAACTCACCATCGCCGACATGCAAGGCGGCAC
>CAXTKL010000168.1:0-4141 GCA_964244825.1 uncultured Aestuariivirga sp. | reverse complement strand
TCCTTGGGCGCACAGGTCAGCACATAGCGCGCCTGGTCTTCACCGAACAGTTCGTAATGATCGCTCACCATCAGTTCGGCTCCCAGTGCACCGGCCAGCGCCATATCCACCACTGCTCCCGCCAGCCCGCCGTCAGAAATGTCATGTGTTGCAGTGACTTGACCATTGTTGATCAAGTTCCGCACGAAGTCGCCGTTGTTCTTTTCCAGCACCAGATCAACCGGAGGAGGAGACCCTTCTTCGCGTCCTTCAACATCCCGCAAATAGGCCGATTGGCCAAGATGCGAGCCTTTCATCCCCACCAGCAAGATCGCATCACCCTGGGCCTTGAACTTCACCGTGGACATCTTGGTCCAATCCGCCAGCAAGCCCACACCGCCCACCGTTGGTGTTGGCAAAATCGCCTGACCGTTGGTTTCATTGTACAGCGACACATTGCCCGATACGATCGGGTAATCCAAAGCACGGCACGCTTCACCCATGCCTTTCAGCGCGAACACAAACTGCCCCATGATCTCGGGCCGTTCGGGATTGCCGAAATTCAGATTGTCGGTCATCGCAATGGGCGTTGCACCAACAGCCGTGAGATTGCGCCAGCTTTCCGCCACCGCCTGCTTGCCACCTTCGTAAGGATCAGCTTCAACATAGCGCGGGGTGACATCTGACGTGACGGCGATCGCCTTCTTGTCATTGATGCGCACCACGCCCGCGTCGCCCCCCGGCACCTGTGCCGAGTTGGATTGAATCAGCGTGTCATACTGCTCCCACACCCAGCGCCGCGAGCACATGTCGGGTGAGCCCACCAGTTTCAGGATCGCCGCCTTCAAATCCGCAGGTGCAGCAACGGCACCCAGCGGCGCAGGCTTTTTCGGTTCCACCCAGGGGCGGTCATATTCCGGGGCTTCATCGCCCATTTGCTTGATTGGCAGATCAGCTTTCACTTCACCCTTGTGTTTGATGATGAAGCGCAGCGTATCGGTGGTCTTGCCGATGATGGCGAAGTCCAGTCCCCACTTTTTGAAAATGGCATGCGACGCAGCTTCCATCTCGGGCCGCAGGATCATCAACATGCGTTCCTGGGATTCCGAAAGCATCATCTCATAGGCCGTCATGCCCTCTTCGCGGCACGGCACATGATCAAGATCGAGTTCGATGCCGAGATCACCCTTTGCCCCCATTTCAACCGATGATGAGGTGAGACCCGCAGCCCCCATGTCCTGAATGGCAATCACGGCCCCCGTTGCCATCAACTCAAGACACGCCTCCAGCAGACATTTTTCCGTGAAAGGATCACCCACTTGCACAGTAGGGCGCTTTTCATCGGCGTTGTCGTCAAATTCGGCGCTCGCCATGGTGGCACCGTGAATGCCATCGCGGCCTGTTTTGGCACCGAGATAAACCACAGGCAAACCAACACCCTTGGCCTTGGAATAGAAAATCTTGTCGGCGTCAGCCAGGCCCACGGCCATGGCATTCACCAGAATATTGCCATTGTAGCGTTTGTGGAAATTCACCTCCCCGCCCAGTGTGGGCACGCCAAAGGAATTGCCGTAGCCCCCCACACCGGCAACAACGCCCGACACAAGATGCCGTGTCTTGGGGTGTGAGGGTTCGCCGAAACGCAGCGCATTCAGTGCTGCGATGGGTCTTGCCCCCATGGTGAAAACGTCACGGAGGATGCCACCCACGCCCGTGGCTGAACCCTGATAGGGTTCGATGAAGGAGGGGTGATTGTGGCTTTCCATTTTAAACACAATGGCCTGGCCATCATCAATGTTGATGACACCGGCATTTTCGCCGGGGCCCTGGATCACGCGCTTGCCTGTCGTCGGTAGCTGTTTCAACCACTTCTTGGACGACTTGTAGGAACAATGCTCATTCCACATGGCCGAACAAATGCCCAGTTCCGTAAACGTTGGCGCGCGGCCCAATAGGCCGATGAAGCGCTGATATTCATCCGGCTTCAGCCCATGCTGAGCAACAAGTTCGGGGGTGATTTTGGGTTCAGCATGCTGTGTCATGCCGCCCGTTTAGCGGCGGGCCTCGGGATTCTCAAATTCAATATGCGCCCCGGCAAAGCAGCGGCGGCGTCTGCGCTTTCACCATGTGCAAGAATCAAATAGCCTCGTCCTCACATGGGGCAGTTTTTTCAGCGATACCGGGACGATTTGCAGCGCGTGCGGGCGCGGCCACTGTGGGGGTTGTTTGTCGTCGGGCTTTTGATCTTGCCCGCCAATGTGATGTATCTCTGGATCATGGGCAAGGTTGGACCCCAGGGTTTGACCGTCAACAACACCTATTTTGGCCGCGACTTCGTCAACTTCTGGAACGGTGGCAATCTGGCGCTGCATTTCGACGTCATGCGGCTTTATGATGTTGACGCCTATTGGCAATGGATCCAGCAAAGCTTCCATCCCGCCATCAACCAAATGCTGTTTTCGTACCCTCCAAATATCCTGCCGCTGCTGGTTCCGTTCGGCGCATTGCCCTATGGTGTGGCGCTCGGGCTGTGGCAGGTATTGGGCATCTTGGCATTCTGGTGCGTCAGTTTTTATCGCACAGCACCTGGCCGGAGCTGGCTTTCATTTGCCGTTACGGCAACCAATTCCAGTGTATTGTGCAATATCCTGTTTGGTCAGCTCGGATTTTTTCTGGCCGCAGGCATTGTGGGTGGCTTGCGGCTGTTACCCGCGCGTCCAGTTTTCGCGGGTGTGCTCATCGGCCTTGTTGCGTTCAAGCCGCAACTTGGTCCCTTGCTGGTTTTGACACTTGTGATGCAAAGGCAATGGCGCACCATGTCTGCGGCCATCATCACGGCAGCGGCAGTGGCGGGCTTCAGTGTCATGCTGTGGGGCCTTGCGCCGTGGCATTATTACCTCACAACCACACTCAGTGCCCAGGCAAGTTTTCTGCACACGGCTGAAGGATATTGGGCCGCGCAAATGACCACGCCTTTCGCGATCATGCGCTACCTCGGATTGCCCTATCCGGTTTCGATGGCTTTTCAGATTCTGGTATCCATTGTGGTCATGATTGCGAGTGTCGCAGTCCTGCGCCGGAAACAATGCCCATGGTCATTGCAGGTCGCCGTCATTGCCTTTGGCGCGACACTTTTGACACCTTATCTGCTGGTCTATGATCTGGCCATGCCAGTCGCTGCGCTACTGTGGCATATCAGTGATCAAGATGCCAAATTTTCGGAGCAGGAATTCCTGATCTTGGCGCTGCTGTGGCTGTTGCCATTTGCTGTGGGCATCACGTTGCAAGCCGCTGGCCTTCCAGTCATTGCCATTACAATGTGCGCCTGTTTCGGAACACTGGTGCACAAGGCGCTGCATACTGAAACGATGAACAGAGTTAGCGTTTAGCGCCCGATCGCAAAATCTGCGCATAGAGTCCCTATCAAACACAAACTCAACGATAGTAGCTTGGTGTTCGCTCCGGCGTTGCGAAGCGTTGGCGCTTGGCGTTTTCTTCCTTCAGCATTTTTTCCATGCGGTCATGTATCATCTGCATGGTGCGTTCAAGTTCAGCGTCAATTTCCGGTGTCGCGGATTTTGCCATGAAAAAGCTTTTCAGCATTGCGTGTCTCCCTTGCGTACAGGTGCTGCCTGCGCCGCAAAGTTCCACACCTTTTGTGAACCCTAATCCAGCCTTAACGCGGATCGTTGCAAATAAAGCATTCAGGAATTCTGCTGGTTTTGAATCGGATTTGACAGAGGTGCGAATTGCCGCTGCACCAGAGGCACGTCCGCATGCAATGCCAACATGCGGTTCATGCGCTGGTCCAGAGCCGTGCAGGCCAGAGCATTGGGCAGATCTTCCACGCGTTGCGTGGAGATTTTCCGTTGCAGCAGCATGTTCAAAACTTTTTGCATTGTGCGCCCTGGTTGTTGGTAAATGCAATTTCGCACAGCCCCATGGTAATTTGGCTAAAACTTGAAGTGAATCGATTGTAAAATAATGCCAGAGTTGCTGGGGTGCTGACGCAATCATTCAAGTTTGAATGAGATCACGCCGCCAGCAGGCTCTCAAACAGCGGCCTGCAATCGGAGCGGCCGTGCAAAGGTTCCACCATATTTTCCGGATGCGGCATCATGCCGATGACGTTGCCTTGTTCATTCACAATGCCCGCAATGTC
>CAXTKL010000167.1:0-4244 GCA_964244825.1 uncultured Aestuariivirga sp. | reverse complement strand
AAGATTGGGATTTGCGGTGCCGCATCTGGCGGCAGCTTGCCTTGCAGGCGCGGGTCGTCGTGCACTTCAACCATGCGGGCATAGGGTGTGAAGCCGGAGCGCAGATAGAATGGCAGGGCTGCGGGGTGGTCGAGGGTACAGGTGTGGAGCCAGAGCCGGCCAATGGGCTGGGCGAAGGCGCGGCGGATTGCTTCGTCCATCAGCATGCGGCCAAGGCCGCCGCCCACAGCATCCGGCACCAGTCCGAAGAAGGCGAGTTCTGCATTCGCCATGTCCTCAAAATTCAATTCGAGCAGGCCCAGCATCCGGTTTTCGCGCCAGAAGACGAAGGATGCGATGGCAGGATTGGCGAGGACGGATCGCAGTTTTTCATCGTCCATCAGAAGTCTTGAGAACCACAGGAGATCACGTCCCACGGCCTTGAAATGGGAGCGGTACTCATCAACGGACATCTCACCCACGGGCACCAATTTCACATCAGGTGCAAGGGATGCCAGCTTGCGCTGTGGCATGGTCTTCATTTCAAGATAGGTGGCGATGTTGGCGAGTTTGCCGGGGGGCAGTTCGTAATAGCCGTTGGGCAGATCAAGGGTTGGCATTGGGCCTCACGTGGCGTGACGGAATCCAGACGAAACCATCATCGTCCAAAATCATGCATTCGCGCAAGCCGTGAGGCTTGTCGAGACAACCTGCAAGAATAGTATAGCCAGCGGCTCTGGCGCGGGCTTCGGCGGCGTCCGGGTCCACGTGGTAACAGCGCAATTCGATGCCGACACCGCGCGGTGCATCAGATGTCAGCGTGGCATGAAGTTCGTTGCCGCGATAGCTGTCATTGATGTGCAGCATGAAGTGCTGGCCCGACAGTTTCATGGCCGCGAATACGTCGGTTCTGAAAAACACTTCTGCTTGAATCACTTGCTTTGCAAAGTGAATCGCCTTCTCAAGGTCGCTGACAATCAGGTTGAAGCCCAGGCCCGCGAGAGAGCGGCCATAGTCAGCACCGGACATGCGCGGCTTTGCGAGGTCAACTTCAGACATTCATTCAAGAGATCATTGGATGTGGTGATTGTCCAGACCGCTTGGCGTCAGGTCAGGTATTCCACCTTCTCGGTGGTGGCATTGTCGTTCCAGGTGATGCGGCAGCCTGACAGGGCGCGTTCGAGTGAGGCATGATGGTGCCGCAGAGCCAACAAAAAGAGGGCTGCGGCTTCACGGCTGTGGCTCTCGGGTTCGTCATCTTCGCTGAGGTCATGGGCGAGTTGCCAGGAGAGAGCCGCCACTTTCTGGGCGGGAAGTTTTTGGGTTGTGGCCCAGCTTTGGCGGATGTCGCGCATCGGCAATTCCAGCAGAAGGCTATCGGCCACACGCAGGGGAATGTTGCCGCGTTTGCGGATTTCACCGGCCAGTCCACTCGTATCAAGGGGTGGGCAACTGAGGCTGACGAGACTCAAGGATCGGGCCTGCGCCATGGCAGCCTCCTACACACTGACTAACATTTATGCAGTGTGCGCTCTTCCTCTTGCAATAAAGTTAAGAGGTGGCAACGGGCGTGTGGCAGACCGCTTCGATGTTGTTGCCGTCAGGGTCCAACACAAAGGCACCGTAGTATGTGGCGTGATAATGGGGCCGCAGGCCGGGCGGGCCATTGTCGCGTCCACCTGCGGCAAGGGCGGCCTGGTAGAAGGCATCCACCGCGCCGCGATCTGCTGCAACGAATGCAATGTGAACACCTGACAGTGCAGTTTTGCCGGTGCCGATCCAGAAATCGGGTTTGTCCCGGCCAAAGCCCGCGTGTTCGTCTTTACCCGTGATATCCTTGCCGATTTCCATCATCAGGCCAATGCCCAGGGGTTTCAACGCAGTGAGATAAAAGGCCTTGGACCGGGAAAAATCTGAGATGGGATAGCCGACATGATCAAGAATGGGTGTGGACATGGCGTGAGGCCTCCTTCCATTGGGATTGATAGTGACTGAGCGCGTAAATCCGCGAAGGTACCACCTTGCGCATGGCCAGTGCAATGTGTGGCAGTGCTCCATCTGGCATCAGGGCCAGGCAGGCCGCACCTGCGGCTGTTCCGTCCTGCGCCTCAGAGGCCATGATGGTTTGCTGCGGGCGAAGCGCGGCCAGCACAGACAGAAAAACACCATTTTGAGAAAAGGGGCCATCAACAATGACCATGTGGGCTGATTGCAGCGCATTGAGTGATTCTGATGCCATCAGCGCACAATACAAAGATGCGAGACTCGCACGCTCTTCCGGTGTTGCCGGGGCCGGCCCCGTCATACGGCCCTTGCCGCCCGTACCCGGCACAGGGCCGCCGGAATCAGTGAATGACGGACGTGCAAATGTTCCCTGCGATATCAGTTTTGCGACGGCAGACTGCGATGCATCGCTGCCGGATGCCCCCTGCGCCAAGACTTCAAATTCCTTGCCTCCAAAAAAACGGCTACAGGCGACGGTTTTTCCAAACACGGATTTATTGGCGACGATATCCCTGCCGTGGTCAAGCTTCAGCATATCGGCATCGGTATCAAAGCCGATGATCCAGGTGCCGGTGGAGAGCAGGGTGAAATGTTTCTGGCCGCCCGCGAGATAGCGCAGGAAGTTGGCATTGGAGTCGTGCACGCCCGCACGTATTTTGCCGTGGCCATTGAGTTTTGTGGTGAAAGTCCCAACCACATCCCAGGCCTTGACTTGCGGTGCATACAGCCTGTCCCAACCCTGGGTGCGACTGATCGAGGAGGGTTTGCCACTGCGCATATCCACGAGATGAGACTGGCAGGACATGGAGGAAACTTCGGTAACAGCGCGGCCACCGAGGCCAAAGGCGATGTATTGCATCAGCGGCAGGATGGTTGTGGTTTGCGCAAAGACGCCCGGCAGTACCGATTGTTGCCAGAACAGCTGCACGGCATGGGTCAAGGCCATGGGCAGCAGTGGCGAATAGGACTCTTCGAATGACGGCATCAACTTTTTGTAATTGGCCAAAACCTCGGGCGGTGGCTCCGACATATAATCCATCACGGGCACGGCGAGGGAGCCGTCGGCTTTCAAGCTGACAATGCAGGCCCCGTGGGCCGAGGGCACGATGGCATCGATGGGTGTAACGCTGTCCAGTTCAATGAGGGCCTGGGCTGCAAAGTTCAAAATCTGCGCGACGTCAATCTCACGATAGGAGCGTCCATCACGGTGCGGGCTGATGATCTTGCGTTCGGCGATCACCTGGAGTGAAGCGTCATAGAGTATGACCTTGGTATTGGTGAAACCGACGTCGACAACGGCGATGCTGCGAGGCGGTGAGTGATCTTGAGCGTTTGTCATCGTGGTCCGGTGTGAGGCGCATCAGTATTATTCCGTGTGAGACCACTGGACGCAATGGCTTTTCCGCTGTTACAGCTTGCCACCTCAATGCCGTTGGAGAAATGCTCATGAGCAAGCTGAAATACCAGGACCTGCGCAAGGCCGTGATCAAAACCTGTCTGGCCATGAATGAGGAGGGCATCAACCAGGGCACCTCCGGCAATGTGAGTGTGCGAACGGACGAGGGATTTCTGATCACAGCGTCCGGCATTCCCTACAAGAAGATGAAGCCTGAACATGTTGTGGAGATGGATCTGGAAGGCGGGTATCGCGGCGAATACTTCCCATCGACGGAATGGCGCATGCATATGGACATCTTCAAGGCGCGGCCAGAGGCTGAGGCGATTGTGCATGTGCATTCGACCTATGCCACGGCGTTGGCGTGCCTGCGCAAGGACATTCCGTCATTTCACTATATGATTGGCATCGCAGGCGGCTCCAATTTGCGCGTCTCGGATTATGCTGAATTTGGTACGCAGGCACTGTCGGATACGATGTTGAAGGCGCTTGAGGGGCGCTCCGGTTGTCTGTTGGCCAATCACGGACAGATCTGTTTCGGCAAAGACTTGGACCAGGCCCTGTGGCGTGCGGGCGAGATTGAGGCGCTATCGCATCAGTACTGGGCCGCATTGCTGGCAGGCAAACCTGTGGTTCTGGGCGACGGCGAAATGTCGACTGTGCTGAAGCGCTTCGGCTCCTATGGCAAGCAGGCGGCGGATTTGAAGGGGCAGGATGTGTCAACGCTCGCCGTGCATGCGCCCGTCAGGCGCGATGGACAATTGCCGTCGCTGGCAGAAGCCAAGGTTTCGAAGAGGAAAAAGAAGTAGGGTTTCCCTCTCCGTCTCGCAGCTGCGCTGCGATCCACCTCTCCCGCAAGCGGGCG
>CAXTKL010000166.1:0-4253 GCA_964244825.1 uncultured Aestuariivirga sp. | reverse complement strand
ACGTGCTGGCCGCCCGCTACAAGGACCGTCATGGCGGTTACATCCGCATCATGAAGGCCGGCTTCCGCATGGGCGACAATGCGCCCGTTGCGGTTATTGAATTCGTTGACCGTGACGTCAATGAAAAGGGCAAGGATTCAGGGCCAAAGCAGGGCAAGGCTGTTGAAGCTGAGGCTGTTGCGGCGTAAAGGTTTTGTGAATTGAGTTTTAAGGCGGGTCGCGAGGCCCGCCTTTTTTGTTATGGATAGAAAGTGACCTCATCAGCCCGTCCACCGAAGCCCCTTGGCGAAGGTGGAAGGGCTGATGAGGTTTGTATTCTCGCCCCCACTTCACTGGCCAGAATGTGACAGATTGCTGCCGTATTCCCTCCCTACGGTTCTTGCTCTGAGGTGATTCAACCGGAGCGTGGTATGTCAACAGGAACTTCCGAACACGAACGACTTGTGAATCGCGCTGGCATTCGTGCTGACGCTGTTGATCGTGACCGCTTGGCGAAGGAGGGTTGGGTAGGCTGGGTGAGGGCACAATTGCGCATGCCACCCGGTGACAGCGCCGATGTTGCAAAGAAAATATCAGAAGCCGTTCTGCGCATTGAGTATGAAGCTGGCGACGGGTTCGCGGCCAAAAAAGAAGTTCGTCCTCTGGCGCTGTTGCATAAGCCTGTCCAAGAGCTCTGGCACTTGGCGGATTGGGAAACCAAAATGGCCTGGGCAGAGCGGGTGCGGCCGGCGGACGAATTACATGCCGCCACGATTCTGCGGGCCACGCTTTCGGAGGCGCAACTGCGCGAGACGGTGACGGATTTCTGGCGCGATCACTTCTCGGTCAATCGCGATGCAGTTGAGGATGTGGCCATTGCCCTTCCGGCCTATGATCAGGATGTTTTGCGCGTCCACGGCTTTGGAAACTTTCGCGACATGCTGGAAGCGGTGGCCACGTCCACCGCGATGCTGGCCTATCTCAACAATGCCTCCAGCAAGGCGTCGCCCGCGAATGAGAATTTTGCGCGTGAGCTTTTAGAGCTGCACACACTGGGTGCCCCCGCCTATCTGAACGCGAGCTTTGATCGCTGGCGTGAAGTGCCGGGTGCGCTTGAAGGCAAGCCCGAAGGCTATATCGACCAAGATGTTTACGAAGCCGCGCGGGCCTTCACCGGCTGGACCTATGGTGGCGGACAATATGTGAGCGAGGGCGTGAACCTGCCGAAAACAGGTGCCTTCGCCTATACCGAACAATGGCATGACCCCTATCAAAAACGCGTGCTGGGCGTTGAGTTTGATCCCCATACTGCGCCGATGGCTGATGGCCGCAAGGTGCTGGACCTTCTCGCCTTTCATCCGGCCACGGCGCATTATGTGTGTTGGCGCTTGTGCAGGCGTTTTGTCGCCGATGTGCCGCCGCCTGACTTGGTGAAATCATCCACCAAGCTGTTTACAGAGCAGGCCGGAGCAAAAGATCAACTGGCGCAGGTGATCGCATACATTCTGCTCTCGCAGGAGTTTGCTGCTGCCGAAGCGCGGTTGCAACGGCCTCTGTTTTTACTGGCATCGCTGCAACGTGGAGCGGGCGTCACATTGCCGCCGTCGCAAGATTACGTGTGGCTGCTAAATGGCATGGGCCATAGCGTTTACAGTTGGCCTTCACCTGCCGGGCATCCGCTGGCCTCGGCCTATTGGCAATCACCAGGCTTTCTGGTGCGGCGCTGGCGGGGCATGTCTGACATCTGGACACGCATCATGGCGCAACAGCCTGACAGAACGTGGCCACACGCGGGTGCCTTTGCCGAACACTGGGCTGGTGCGTTGGGACTTGATGCAGCGCAGGCGGCTGCAAGTGCTGCGCTGCTCGACAAAGAATACGGTGACAGCATGCGGCTGATCAGTTTTGCCGAGAATGACCGCTGGACCACGGCGCAGGCGCTGACGGTTCTTTCCGCATCCCCCTCCTATCAAACGGTGTAAGCATGATGTTCAACCGTCGCCAGTTTTTAACCGCAGCCGCAGCTGCAACGCTTCCACAATTCAGTGTGAACTGGGCGCGGGCAGCAGAGCCCGTGGACCGTTCTCTCGTCGTTGTGTTTCTGCGCGGCGGCATGGATGTGCTGAACCTTTTGGCTCCCGTTGACGACAAGGCCTACGTGGCGGCGCGGCCGCTTGAACTGCGTGTGGCCGCGACGGGCGAGAATCGCGGACTATCCCTGGGGGAAATTGCGGGTGGCACCGAAATACTTTTGAACCCCGCTGCCAAGCCCTTGCATGACCTGTGGACAAAAAAGCGGCTTGCGCTGATTCCCGCTGCGGGCCTCAACAATGCCACGCGCAGCCATTTCCAGGCCATGGATTTGATGGAACGCGGTGTCAGCACTGATGCTTTTGATTTACCAAGGGATGGCTGGTTGACGCGGCTTGTCGCTGGCCTGGGCCATGCTGCTCCCGGTTCTACGCTGTGCCTGGGCGGTGCCATGCCGCAATCCCTGTCGCTGTGTGAAACGGCATTGCCCATCAGTGATGTGTGGGATGTGGACTGGATGCCCTCAGCGCATTTCCGCGAGACGCTTCTCGCCATGCATTCGGGCGATAGCAGCCTCGACAAGGCCAGCAGGCAGGCCGTGGAAGCCACCGGCTTTTTGGCCGGCAAGCTGGAGCGCGATACCAACAGGCAACCGCGCCTGCAAGACCTGCCCACCGGCATTGCCTATCCTGACCATGAATTCGGCAACAAGTTACGCTTTCTGGCGGAGATGATGCGTGTCAATCCAGACATTCACCTGGCCACTGCCGATCTTGATGGCTGGGACATGCATGACAACCAGGCGTCTCAGTTTTCACCGCTCGCCACCACGATGGCAGCCAGCCTCATGGCGTTTCATGACCATCTCGATTTAATTGGCCGTCCCACAACAATTGTTGTCATGAGTGAATTTGGGCGGCGGGTGAAAGCCAATGAAAGCGGCGGCACGGATCACGGCCATGGCGGCGTGATGATGGTGCTGGGGGATGAGGTCAATGGTGGACAAATGTTCGGGCGCTGGCCAGGCTTGGCAACAGAGCAACTTGACGAGGGCATGGACCTCGCCGTGACCACGGATTTCAGGGATGTATTGGCATCCGTGCTGGTTCAGCACGGGGCAGGTGCTGCCGTGCACGCCGTGTTCCCGGGGCACCAGGCGAAGTTCATTCAAGGGATGTTTCGGGTGTAGACGACCGGGGACAGTTTGGTTTTTGCAAAATTGCGGTCTCGCAAAAAGTGAGCTGTCCCCGATCCAAAATCAGTCGACGTAAAAGGCGCGGACGTTGTCATCCAACATGACGGGCACCACAGCAATGTGGCCCTTCTTGATGACGTCCAGATCGGCGCTGCCCTTGTTTAGGTCCATCAAAAGTTCGGAGCTGCCGTCCTTGTGAATGCGGTACAATCCGCCAGCCATGAAGTCGGTTGACAGGAATTCACCGTGGGCATCGCGCTCAAGCCCATCAAGGTTGCCAACGGGAGCACCGGAGCCGAGGTTCTTCAGTTCCTTGGTCTTGAGATCAATGGTCAAGAGATTGCCCAGTACCTTGGTTGAACCATCATCCTGCATGTCACGTCCCCAGCCGGCAACCAGAAGCTTGCCGCCATAGATGACGCGCAAACCATTGGGGTGCATCAGGTCATCTTTCTCGTACCAGACCGACATCTTGCCGTCCTTCAACTGCCAAATCTTCCGCTTTGCAATGTCAGACACGTAAACATTGCCGTCATGATCGACAGCGGTATCATTCAGGAAAACAGCGCCTGGCGCTTCATAGCGGTTTTCGATCTTGCCAGTGCGGGTGTCAATTTCAACCAGCTTGTCGATGTCGGACACATAAAGTTTGAAGCCGTTGATGACCATGCCCTTGGGCGCATTCAGACCTTCAATCCACTTCAACTGCTCCAACTTGCCATCTTTGGTCATCTTGGAAATGAAGCCATTGCCGTCCTTGTCGAGAGGGGCGCCGCCAACATTGGAAACGTAAAAGACCTGATGCGAAATATCGAGTTCGACGCTTTCCGGATGGCTGAAGCCGCCCAGCATCCAGAGTTCGCGGGTGTGTGCCTGGGCCATCGGCGTTGCGGCCAGCAGCAATGCGGATGTTGCGGCAGCCGCAAGAATTTTTGAATACATTTTCGCTTCCCTTGTTAATTGACTGTTAACATTCAGGGAAAGCAATTTGGACGCAAGGCAAATTCACCCGTTTGGTGAATCAATGTGGTTTACATCTCCAACACCC
>CAXTKL010000165.1:0-4263 GCA_964244825.1 uncultured Aestuariivirga sp. | reverse complement strand
CAGGAATGTTCGTCGTCCTCACCGACACCGGAGCCGACGGCTTCGTCCCCGCCTCTACCTTGGGCAAAGACTACTACGCCTTCGACGCTGCATCACATTCACTCGTCGGCACCGCCACAGGCGAAACCTTCCAACTCGGAGACGATGTCGAAGTAAAACTCATGGAAGTCGCCCCAATCAAGGGTGGCCTGCGTTTTGATGTAATCTCCGAAGGCAAGACAGGAAAGCCGATGAAGCGCATGGCAAGACCACAGGTCCGGCAGTCAAAGCGAAGACGGTAGGTCCCCACCCCCGGCCCCTCCCCAAAGATCGGGGCGGGGTGATTTTTTCATCACCCCGCCCCGCACCGCGCGGGGAGGGGCCGGGGTTGGAGATCTTGCGCGACATCTCACATTTGACTCTTCCCCCCAACACGCCTATGGGCACCCACATGCGACGCTGGCCTATGGCGAGGTCCCCCGTCCGTTTTCCCTTTTTATCGCCCAGGTCTTCTTAACCCGCATGAGTTTTTCCACCCTGGGGCTCAGCCCCAAAGTTCTTGAAGCTGTGACCGCCGCCGGGTACACCACGCCCACGGCCATTCAGGCTGAAGCCATTCCCCACGCCCTGGCCCGCCGCGACGTGCTGGGCCTCGCCCAGACAGGCTCTGGCAAAACAGCAGCCTTCGTGCTGCCCATGCTCCACCTTCTCGAAAAAGGCCGCGCCCGCGCCCGCATGCCGCGCACCTTGATTTTGGAGCCAACACGCGAATTGGCCGTGCAGGTGCAGGAAGCCTTTGAAAGCTTGGGCAAGCAACACAACATCAACATTGCTCTCCTGATCGGCGGCGTGGCCTTTGATCCGCAAGCCGCCAAGATTGATCGTGGTGCAGATGTCGTCATCGCCACACCGGGCCGCCTGCTTGACCATTTCGAACGCGGCAAGCTGCTGCTCACTGGCGTTGAACTCCTCGTGATCGACGAAGCAGACCGCATGCTCGACATGGGCTTTATCCCCGACATCGAGCGCATCTGCAAGCTGCTGCCCTTTACGCGCCAAACCCTGTTTTTCTCGGCCACCATGCCATCCGAAATCCAGCGCCTGACAGCGCAATTCCTGCACAATCCGGTGCAGGTTGAAACCTCTGTTGTGTCCTCCGCCGCTGCGACGATTTCGCAGTTCGCGGTGAAGGTGCCGTCAGAAGCCGCCGCCAAGCGCGACGCCCTGCGCAAGCTCATCCGTAGTCAAGACAAGATCAATAACGCCATCATCTTCGCCAACCGCAAAACCACCGTCGCCCTGCTCGAAAAATCGTTGATCCGCCACGGCTTCAACGCCGGTGCGCTGCACGGCGACATGGACCAATCGGCACGTCTCAAGATGTTGACGGCCTTTCGTGCGCAAGAAGTCACCTTCCTCATTGCATCCGACGTTGCCGCCCGCGGCCTCGACATTCCTGAAGTCAGCCACGTCTTTAACTTTGACGTACCCATACACGCCGAAGACTACGTTCACCGCATTGGCCGCACCGGCCGTGCCGGTCGCGAAGGCCACGCCTACATGATGGTCTCACCTACCGACTCGAAACACTTCAAGGCCATCGAAGTCCTGCTGAAAAAGGATATCGAATGGTTCCCGCTCGACACGGCGACAGCAGACGCCGTTGAAGATGCCCCGAAACCCGTGCGCGAACGCCGCACCCGGGAAAAGAAACCAGAACGCAAGCCGCGTCTTGTCGAAGCAGCACCCGTCGTGGAATTTGCCGCACCCGTGGCAAAGCCCGAACGCCCCGCCCGCCCGCGCCGCGATTATCACGAGCAAAGCGACGCACCGGATCATGGCGGTTTCAACGCCGGAAACATGCCAGCATTCCTGCAACGGCCTGCCAAGACAGCAACACGCTAACCCGGCAGCTGCGTTCACGTTGGGCTAACGTTAACGTCTCCCGTGTATGACAGGGTAAATGTCTGACACTCAACCCAGCGCTGTGATGCCCCACGACTCGCCCGAACAACGCCGCGCCGCAAAGCGCATGCGCGTGCTGAAGTCTGGCAAAATCGTCATGGAAAACCGCAGCGTCATTGACTGCACCTTGCGCGATGTATCGGCCACAGGGGCCAAGCTGGTCTGTGCGAGTGCACTGGAAATGCCAGACAAATTCCGCCTGTTCGTTGCCGCCGACAACACCATCCGCGATGTGCAGATCGCCTGGAAAGAAAAAGGCCTGCTCGGCGTCACCTTCGTGGGCGAACCCAAAAGCGCCGCCTTGCGGAAGTTTTGAGAAACCTCATCAGCTCTTCGGGCAGCTTCTCCACAGCGGTAGCGGCTGGAGGAAAGACTTCCCTCATTCCCTGACCATTTTGCGAGGGCTGCCAACGAGTCCCTCCCCTGTGGGGAAGGTGGCCGAAGACAGGATGACGTCCCTTCCCTTGCCTACGCAGGCATCTCAGCCGGCTTGATCTCGACACTTTCCCCACATCCACAGGCCGAAATCTGGTTGGGATTATTGAAGACAAAACCCGATTTCAGAATCCCGGTTTGATAGTCCATCTGAGTGCCCAGCAGGAACATCAGCGCCTTGGCCTCAATCAAAACCTTCGCCCCATCCTGCTCCACAACCTCATCAAACGGCTTGGGTTCCTTGGCCCACTCCATGGTATATTCCATACCGGCACAGCCACCGTTCTTGACGCCAACCCGAAGGCCAATGCCTTCGTCCTTGGCCATGAGTTCACGTACACGTGTGGCGGCAGCGTTGGTCATTGACAGGATTGCAGGGCGTGGTCGCGGTGATTGCATGTTCATAATTTGCTCCCTTACCACATGTTCATGGCCATGCGGGCCTCTTCCGACATGCGGCTCTGGTCCCATGGCGGATCAAAGGTGATCTTGGCCTTGACGCCCGATACCCCAGCCACCGAACCCACAGCATTCTCCACCCAGCCCGGCATGTCACCGGCCACAGGGCAACCCGGGGCCGTCAGCGTCATGTCAATGGCAACAAAGCGGTCGTCATCGATATCGACCTTGTAAATCAGACCCAACTCATAAATATCGACCGGGATTTCCGGATCATACACCGTCTTCAACGCACCCACGATATCATCGGTCAGCCGCGCCAACTCGTCCGCCGGAATGGCAGAGGGGTTGGGGGCGTTCGCTATCGTGGCAGCTTCAATCATCCAAATATCCTCTGTGCAGAGATAAGTGCATCTGCGAGTTTATCAACCTCTTCATGCGTATTGTACATCCCGAAAGACGCACGGCAGGTCGCCGTCACGCCAAAGCGCTGCAACAGTGGCTGGGTGCAATGCGTACCAGCCCTGACAGCCACACCCTGCCGGTCAATCACCGTGGCGACGTCATGGGCATGAGCCCCCTCCATGGTGAAGGAAATGATCGGCCCCTTGGCCTTGGCGCGTCCAAAAATCCGCAGGGAATTGATCCTGGTCAAGCGCTCCATGGCATGTTCATGCAAAGCATTTTCATGCGCCACAATCGCATCCGCCCCAATGTCGCGCATATATTCCAGCGCCGCCCCAAGCCCGATGGCCTCCACAATCGCAGGTGTTCCCGCCTCAAATCGGTGCGGCGGATCGTTATAGGTCACGCCAGCTTCAGTGACTTCTAAGATCATCTCGCCACCGCCTTGATAAGGCGGCATTTTCTTCAGGTGTTCGGCCTTGCCATAGAGCACGCCAATGCCTGTCGGCCCGTAAGTCTTATGTCCCGTGAAGACCACAAAATCCGCATCCAGCGCCTGCACATCGACCGTGCCATGCACCGCCGCCTGGCTGGCATCCACCAGCACGGGAATACCCTTGTTATGGGCCAGTTTGATGATCTCGTGAATCGGCGTAATCGTGCCCAGCGCATTCGACATCATGGTGATGGCCACCATCTTCGTCCGCGCCGTCAAAAGCTTGGAGAACTCCTCAAGCAGAAAATTCCCCTCCTCATCAATCGGCGCCCATTTCAAAATCGCGCCGCGCCGCTCTCGGTGGAAATGCCAGGGCACAATGTTGGAGTGGTGTTCGAGGATAGACAAAACAATCTCATCCCCCTCCCCAATCACCATGCCACCGAACGAGGACGCCACCAAATTGATGGCATCCGTTGCGTTGCGCGTGAAGATAATCTGGTCCTTGGAAGGCGCATTGAGGAAGCGACGAACACTTTCCCGCGCATCCTCAAAAGCCTGCGTCGCTGCATTGGACAGGAAATGGAGACCGCGATGCACATTGGCATATTCGGAAGTCATGCTGTTGACCATCGCATCAACAA
>CAXTKL010000164.1:0-4280 GCA_964244825.1 uncultured Aestuariivirga sp. | reverse complement strand
CAGTTAACGTCAACCTACTTGGCCACGACTTGGCCAGAATTCAGCCACATGTGGCAGGGGTGCAACAGTTGAAGCTGTCCGAGCGCTGTCCACGTGGAGATTAACAACCCAAACTATTGCCAAACTGTTGAACGGGTAGCCAAAGCCATATGATAATGCTAACAAATCCTTAAATTCAGGCTGCCGCAGAAACTTTTTGAATGGTTCAATGCGGGCGTGGCGGTCAACCAGTAGGGGGAATCGAAGTCATGGCGAAATGTCGTCCAACCAAATGGGTGCCTTGGGCGTTGCTGGGGGCAGGTCTGCCGTTACTGGCAGCCTATGTGACCGGCACCAATTCACTCACGGACGATATCAAGACACGGGCTGGAAAACTGTTGTCAGCCAATGAACAAACCGCCTGGGCGAAGATCGACAGCAATGTGCGCGATTATCAACTGAGTGGCACTGCACCGAGCCAGGAAGCCCTTGATATGGCAGTGAAAACTGTCGCAGGCACCTATGGCGTCCGCACGGTTACAAACACCATCCAGATTGTCGAGCCAGTGAAAATGCTGGCCCCGACGGTGGAATCAGTGACCGTGACCACGGCAACGCCGGAGATCAAAGGCACCTGGCATGAAGGGGTGGCGAATACCTTGACGGTGAAAGTTGGCGATACGCCTTACAAACTGAACGAAAATCCGGAACTGACATCCATCGGTGGCAACTGGTTGTTGCGGCTCACAAAGCCGCTGGCCAAGGGCAGTTATGATGTGACGGCAGAATCATCTGACGGTAAAGTGACAATGGCCGCTGCCGCCCCCGGCAAACTGGTGGTGAATCTGCCTGATCCTGTGGTTGAAGTGGTTTTGCCAGCGCCAACTGTGGAAAACTATGTCGGCAATTTGACGCAGCCCACCTTCAAGGGAACTTGGCCTGAGGTGGCAGCGAAAGCTGTGGATAAGAATCTCCAGGTCAAGGTGGGCGAGACGCTGTTTGTCTTGGGCAAGAACCCTGAATTGACCAGCGATGGTGCAGGCAACTGGCAATTGGTACCGTCCATGCCCCTGCTTGAAGGTGAACTTCAGGTGATGCCGGGAATCGTCGGCACCGATGGCAAATGGCAGAAGGCTGAGGCACCGGCCAAAGTGGTGATTGACCTCACGCCGCCTGCCGCCCCCGAATTGGCGGCGCCCACTGCCGATGCAAAATGGCCCTTCGCCATCACCGGGCGCTGGCCGGAAGTGGGTGGCAATACCCTCGCTGCTGCTTTGGCGGGCAAGGTTTATGAGGCCAACAAGGGCGATGCGCTGAAAACCGACGGCAAGGGCAATTTCACACTTGATCCCAAGGTCGATCTGGCCCCGGGTTCCTATGATCTGGAAGTCACGGTCAAGGACGCTGTGGGCAATGTGGCAAAGCAGGTGGCGAAGGCGGCGGTCATTATTCCTGAACCGCCAAAGGTGGAACCCGTTGTTCCCGCCGCACCCGCTGTGGTGGCAGCACCGGCTGCCGATGCGAAATGGCCCTATGCGGTCACAGGCACATGGGATGAAAAGCCCGGACACTCACTGTCAGCGATGGTGGAAGGCCACACTTATATTCTCGGCCGTGGTGCCGCGCTGACCAGTGACGGTGCTGGCAAGTTCAGCTTTGCGCCTTCAGCTAAATTCGCTCCCGGCAGTCATGATGTGACCTTCACGACCACAGATGCTGCAGGAGTTGCCGTCGCCACACTGGCGAAAGCCGCCATCGTGGTTCCTGAACCTGTCGTCGTCACACCGCCACCTCCGCCGCCGCCCCCACCACCGCCGCCACCTGTGCCCCTGGCGGCGGCCGTTGTGGGCGCTGTTCCGGCGGGTTCTGTGTGGCCCTATGCCATTGCAGGCACGTGGGATGACCGCCCGGGCAACACCCTGAAGGCTGTTGTCAACGGGCACACCTATCTTCTGGGCCGGGGTGCCGCACTCACCAGCGAAGCGGCAGGCAAGTTCAACTTTGCGCCGTCCGCAAAATTTGCGCCTGGCAGCTATGATGTGGATTTCATCACCACGGATGCAACCGGGGCAACGCAGGTGGCAACGGCCAAGGCCGCCATCGTGATCCCGGAACCAGCGCCAGTGATTCCACCGCCACCACCGGCTGTCGACATCCCCTCGCCGACGGTTGTGTCGCAGCTGGATCTGACGGGTGCCCCCATCATAAAAGGCCGCTGGCCCAACAGCTTGGCGACAAATCTGAATGTCACGCTTGATGGCCGGACCTACAAGCTTGGTGTGGACGGCAATCTGCGTGTCAAGGACGACACATGGACCTTGTTCCCGGCCACAGCACTGAAAGACGGTACTTACGATGTTGTGGTTGAGGCCACAGATGCTGCGGGCAACATGGGCATGGACGTCACCAACAATGAACTGGAAGTGGATGTCACCCAGCCCGCCGCACCAACGGTGATGACGGCATCGGGTGACGCGTCACCTGATCACTTGTCAGGAACCTGGGATGAGGCAGGTGCCAAGGGCCTGAAGATCACGGTGCCTCAGGCCAATATTGCAGCCGAACTCGGTGCACCCGGCAGCCCCCTGACCAGCGATGGCAAAGGCAAATGGCGCCTGAGTCTGGCCGCACCGCTGCCGCCAGGCACTTACAACATCGTTGCCGAATCGACCGACACGCGCGGACGCGTACAAACCGACGTGTCGGAAGGTGAGGTTGTTGTGGTGGCCAAAGGTGAAACACCGCCGCCGCCACCGCCGCCATATGATTGTGTGGCAGTGATGAACCGCATTGGGAGCGTGTTCCCGATTCGCTTTGACTATGACCTGACGGATATCACCAAGCCGTTTGATCTGTCGGTGAGCCAGTATGCGGCCTTGTTGAAAGACCCGCGTTGCACGTCGCTACATGTTGAAATCAAAGGCCATGCCGACTTCCGTGGTTCTCAGCTCTATAATATGGGGCTGAGCGAACGCCGCGCCGAGGTCATCAAGGGCATGTTTGAGAAAGCGGGCGTTGATGCGGGCCGCATGACCACCATCGGCTTTGGCAAATTACAGCCACTTGATCCGGCCCTCACTGATGAAGCCCGCGCCAAGAATCGCCGTGTTGAAATCTCGGTTAAGCCATAAGGGGAAAGACCAATGAACGAATTTTTCAACTGGCACGACACTTGGGCTGTGGTGCAGCATAACTGGTACTGGATGCTGCTGGCCGCTGCCATTGGCGCTTGGGTGGGCTGGCGCACCTGCGACACGTCCAACCGCACCGTGAATTGAAAGCCGGGGAAACATCATGTTGCATTATCTGATTGAACTCGCAGTGTGGCTGCTGGCCGCCTATTTCACCGGGGCCTGCATCGGCTGTCTGTTGCGCAAACTCTTTGGTGCTGATGACTATGTTGCAGCACCCGTGATGGCCGCACCGGAGATGAAGACAGCAGTACCGATGCCGAAGGTGGAAACGCCACGGCCTGTTGTTGCACCCATTCCTGTGCAGGCACCGATTGCGCCTGTCGTGCCGGTCGTCGCAGCTGCAGAACCGCTGCGCATGGCCCGCATGGAACGTCCGCGCGGCATTGCCATGGCCCGCAACGGCAAGCCTGACGATCTTCTGCGCATCAGTGGAGTGGGTCCAAAGAATGAAAAAATCCTGCATTCCCTGGGCTATTTCCACTTCGACCAGATCGCGGCCTGGACGCCGGAAAACGTGTCATGGGTGGATGATCACCTGAAGTTCAATGGCCGCATTGACCGCGAAGAATGGATCAACCAGTGCCGCTTGCTGGCGGCGGGCAACGAAACAGAATTCGCCACACTTTACGGAACCGGCGGCGAAGGTGCCAAGGAGGCCGGTCTGCGCACCGTGCGTGGGCCGCAGGAAAAAGCCGAAGTGGTGTCACCCGTCGCGGCATTGATGTCAGAAAAAGCAGTGGCCGACGATGAAAAGGCAGCGGCCTCTGGCAAGATGGTGAAACCGAAGGGCATGTCCAAGGCCCGTGGCGGCAAGCCCGATAATCTGCAACGCATCAGCGGCATCGGCCCGAAGAATGAAAGCGTGTTACACGGCCTCGGCTTCTTCCACTTCGACCAGATTGCAGCCTGGACCGCAACCGAAGTGAACTGGGTGGATGATCACCTGAAATTCAACGGCCGGATCAAGCGTGAAGAGTGGATCAGGCAGGCCCGGCTGTTGCATGAGGGCAAGGAAGCGGAGTTCACCAAGCTTTATGGCACGGGTGGATTGAAGAACAAAAAGGGCGAAACACAGTCTGGAACGCGCACGCGCAAACCCTGAGATCG
>CAXTKL010000163.1:1384-4288 GCA_964244825.1 uncultured Aestuariivirga sp. | reverse complement strand
GACTTGCTCGCCATACTGGATTACATCGCAGCCGAAAGCCAAAACGTGGCGGTTGGCTTGCAGTTCACAACGCAACTCCGCCAGCAATGCAGCAAGCTCGCATCTTTGCCCGCAACGCTCGGGCGGGCAAGACCGGAACTGCGCCCCGACATCCGAAGTTTTGCTTTCGGAAACTATGTGATCTTCTTCCGCTATTTCCCCGAGGCGCTCGAAATCGTCAACATACTCGAAGGCCATCGCGACATTGAAAGCTTCTTTGCCAACAACGGGCCTTGAGCGTAGCATTAAATTTAATCGGGCGAGTCGCGTCCAACGGTCGATGGCTATTTGAATAAGTGAGTAGTCGAACCAGACCCGAATTTTTGTCGACGGCAGTTTCAAAAAATTGAATGGAGCACACTTCTCTCTTCCTCACAAATCACCCTCCCCTTCACGACAGTACATTCTCACACTCCTGCTCATATTCATTCTCAGGCAGCGGATCACAGCTCGCTGAAAATGCACATGTCCGAAGGGCAACACGCACCGCAGATGAGTATATTCCGTCGGCCGGACCCTTGTAGAGCCCCCGTTCCTTGAGGCCGCACTGATACATGCGGATAAAATTTTCACCGCCAAACCCGATGGCGGCTTCGTATTCATTGAAGGCTTTGTCAAATTGACCCAGCAACTGATAGAGATGCGCGCGTGTGTCCCAGGCTGCTGCATAGGCACCATTGATGCGCAGCGACGCATTGACGTCATTCATTCCGTCTGTCGTGTTTTTCCAGCGATACAATGTCCAGGCACGACCGTTCAACGCTGTGGCCGATTG
Source organism: uncultured Aestuariivirga sp. (assembly GCA_964244825.1). Taxonomy (GTDB): domain Bacteria; phylum Pseudomonadota; class Alphaproteobacteria; order Rhizobiales; family Aestuariivirgaceae; genus Aestuariivirga. The sequence goes on along the minus strand of CAXTKL010000163.1, from coordinate 3,474 downwards.
TGGATTGAGCTGTAGCGCCCTATCGAGGTCTTGCTTGGCCTCGGCATATCTTTTGGCAATCGCAAGATCGACGCTGCGAATCTCCAAAGCATGCTCAAGATCAAGGGCAGCCGTGGCCGGATCAGCAATGACGGCACTGCATGAAGCAATGCGTTGCCCCAGCCTTCCCTCCATGCAATCAGCGTAAACATCAGCCCTGGCGTGACCCGTTCCCCACAGGGCCGCAAAGACGGCAAGAAGCAAAGCCAAAGACGTGCGATGTAATCCGCAGTTTTTCATGAAGAACCAACCATTCTGTTTTCGACCTCACCAGCATGTATGATAGCGGCGGCATATCCCTGTTCATCAATTTTTTCACCACACCACCGGTGCGCCCAAATCTGCTATCCGTTTATCAATGGTCATGATCGCCATGTCCTCAACAATCGCCGGTGCCACCAGCAGTCTGTCAAACGGTTTGCGAAGGAAAACGTCTGTTCACTTACGTCGTTGTCACACGCCCCTCGTGCTGAGGTGCGAGCCCTTGCGCGCTTTGAAGCACGCGCTGCAAATACCGCACGTGGGGTGAACCCTTCGAGACATCGCATAAGAAGCGAGGCATTTCAGGGCGAGGCGTGTTTACCCGAAAGAAAACTTGGATTGAGAAGTAAAAGTTGCGCTCCCCAATTCCGATTTCAATCCCAAAAAGCTACTTGTTTCTCCCTTATCGCCCCTTCACAAATGCCTCAGCCCGATCAATCGCGTTGTCTCTGATGCTTGCATAAAACAGATTGTAATCATGGTTGTGATAGCTGCCAAGTTTCGTCAGGGGATCAATGAAGCCTTTTCTCTTGGCACGCGGCAGTTTAACCACCAGTCGTCCACGAGAACACGTTGCACCCGTGACGCCGGCCATCACGGGCGGCAAGTCTGCGGTGTTTGCCACGAAGGGAAGTGCGCCCCGGTTCACGGATGCGGGTGCGATTCCCTTGGCGCGCCAGGTCAGCGGGTTGATGCACAGCCAGGTCTTGGTCCCCACGGATTGATAACGCCCTTCACCATAAGTCATCATGATACCACGGCCAATGGCAAGCGGCACCAGCGGTGCGGTGCTGTTCCAATCGAGAATGCATCCGGTCTGCCGGGGACTGTTGCACGGCGGCAGTCCGGTATATTCCATGTTCTCGGGCAGGGACGCCCCCACCACATAGGCCGCAACCAGGCGCTGGCGCAACGCCTTGTTTCCGATGATGCGCGCCTGCAGCAGCCGCGTGGCATGAAGCGAACCCTGGCTGTGGCTTGCGAGAATAAAGGGCCGCCCCTTGTTCTGGTTGGCAATGTAATAGTCGAAGGCCCGTTCCACATCACCGTAAGCGAGGTCGTAGGCCGAAGCGCTGTCTGGTCCCGGGCGCAAGAATGCGCTGATGGTGGCCTGCCTGTAGCGTGGTGCAAAGATGCGGCAACAGCCGTTGAACACACTGGTTTGATAACGGAGCACGCCCTTTTCCAATTGCAAGTTCGTTGCACCCCCCTCGTCAAAACGCGCATTCCATGTCGCGTTGGACAGATAAGTTGTTGGATGGATGAAAAACACATCAACTGCTGGGTTCTGCGGAATGCTGCCCAGTATACCCTGCGGAATGATATTGGCTGAACTTGACCTGCCCGGCCACACAACCCAGGAACTGGCGGTGGCATAATCCGGCGCCGATGGCGCCGGGCTTGCCGCGAAGGATACCGCAGGTACTCCAAAATCGGCCGCCTGAGGGAAAGCAGCGCCCGCGAAAAAAACGAAAATGACTGCGAGCACGCGGTTGAAAAAATGCATGGCTGAAACTCCCAAATTTATTTCACGCAACCTACGGAGATTTTTGCACCCGGGCACTGAACGATTTGGCATGGAAGGTCGTCGAGGTCGACGTAGCTAAAATAGAGACAGACAGGACCCCTTTGTCTTGCGGCACCACCCATTACCACACCACCCGCGCACCCAAATCCGCAATTCGTTTATCAATCGTCATAATCGCCATATCCTCAACAATCGCTTGCGCCGCCAGCAGTCTGTCAAACGGATCCTTGTGTACACAGGGCAGGCAGCATTGAAAAATAGA
>CAXTKL010000163.1:0-1284 GCA_964244825.1 uncultured Aestuariivirga sp. | reverse complement strand
GCAGTCTGTCAAACGGATCCTTGTGTACACAGGGCAGGCAGCATTGAAAAATAGACGCTTCCTGGTGTCTCCAATTTTCAATCTGCCGCATCGACATATTTTCAGATTTTGCAGTTATCACTTCAAACTCCACACGTCATCACGAGGTAATCACTCTGACTACACAGTCAAACTCCGTCATCAGCCGTCGTCTTCGCGGGATGTCGCATATGGCAACACTTGCCCAAGACTTGGCCGAGGGGAGATTCGTCTGGTCACTTTTCTGGAGTATCCGCTTTTCTAGCCGAATGACCGCGCGGTGTCAAGCATTTTATTCCCGACCGCCGAATTAAACCGTAAATTATTGATTCTCCGCGCCGATTCAGGCGGTCCTGTCTGCGGATATATTTTCTCACCACACCACCCCCTGCCCCTTGACGGCTGTCAAGCTTCAGGCAGCGTTAATCCACTGTCACATTTCAGGCTGTGGCTAATTTCGTGATGGTGCTTGAGCTTAGCCCTAGAATCGGTGGATGTTGGGAACAAGACAGGCCGTTGCCCGTTGTCACCCACAACATATGGTATTAACCTTCCGTTAACACACTAACTGTTGACGCGGTCCCGTGGGTGGCTTAGTGTTTGCGTTGAGGCCAGCAAGGCCGCAGGCGTCAAGCCGAGTGGGTTCCGGTGCGTCATTCCGGGCCCTGCCTTGCAGGTTACGGGGGCGTAACAGCGCCAAAACAGGAAGTGTGTGAAACACGGGTGGGGTTGCATTCCGTGCGCGTATTCGTGCGCGCGCGGTCATTAAAATTGAGAACTTTGAGGGGAAGACCATGAGAATTGAACGTCGCTACACGGTTGAAGGTCAGGATGCGTATCAGGGAGTCGAGTTCCGTAACGCTGTGAGCGAAATCAAGAATCCTGACGGTTCTATCGTGTTCCGGCTGGCCGATATTGAAGTGCCCTCCTCCTGGAGCCAGGTTGCGACGGATATTTTGGCGCAGAAATATTTCCGCAAGGCCGGAATCCCCAAGGCCCTCAAGAAAGTGGAAGAAGAAACCGTACCGTCCTGGCTCTGGCGCTCCGTCATGGACGAAGACGCGCTGGCAGGTGTGCCCGACAAGGACCGGATTACGGGTGAACGCTCGGCAAAACAGGTCTTCAACCGCCTCGCCGGCACCTGGACCTATTGGGGCTGGAAGGGCAAGTATTTCGACACGGAAAATGATGCCCGCGCCTTTTATGATGAGCATTGCTTCATGCTGGCCCGCCAGATGTGCGCCCCCAACTCCCCCCAGTGGTTCA
>CAXTKL010000162.1:0-4332 GCA_964244825.1 uncultured Aestuariivirga sp. | reverse complement strand
AGGGCATTCCACATGCGCAATTTGCGCTCATGGCCCATGGGCTCAATTAACGACTGGTTGCCATCGCGGAGATCAACGCTGCACCATGTTGGTGCTGTGGTGATTAATTTGTCCGGCCAGGTGCGACCCTTCAAGGCAACGGGTGGGTAGGCGCGATACTTCTCGCGGGGGGAAATCATCATTTTGGAAGTCTTTCTGCTGTGGTGGCTCTTAGGTGAAATTCCCCAGAGAGCCAAGGCTTCGCCCAGGCGGCCCTCAGGGGCAGCTAAGCAGCAGAAGTGATGGCAGCAGAATGCGCATGGTGTGCTCATAGGTCATGGCGCGACAATCTGTCAAGTGTTTGCCACAATTGATCACAGTCTCGCCCCCTCATGGTACCATTCGCAGATCATGTTTTGCCTGTGCCGCAACATGCGGTGCATTCATGGGAAACGGAACATGGGGCGCTTTGCCCTGTGCAGGACGCAAGTTGTGGACGGCGTCGATTTCCAAAAACTCTAACAAGGAGACTATCCATGAAGATGACATTTGTTGTTGCCGCTCTTGCTACAACCTTGCTGGCGGCACCGGCCTTTGCCGATTGCGCAGGTGATCTGACCAAGATCGAAGAGGCCATGAAAACCGTGAAGCTGGATGAAGCCGGCACAACCAAGGCCAAGGAACTGATGGACAAGGCCACGGCCGCCCGTGACGCCAAGGACGAAGCCACATGTACGGCGTCCGCCACGGAACTGAAAACCCTTGTTGGTTTAAGCTAAGACAGGCCGGAACAGGGGGCGGAGACGTGCGGGGTGCGCACGTCTCCGTTCTGGCGTTTCATGGTGGGCAAAGTCTGGTCACAATTTGCTGGTAGTGGCCCGGTTTCATTGACGACGGGAACCATTCGAATCATGATACGCACTATCGCTGCCGCCACCCTTGTGCTTGGCTTCTTCGCAGTTCCGGCACTGGCTGACACCTGCCAGGATGACGTGGCCAAGATCGACAAGGCCATTGCCACCGAAGGTCTGGATGCCGATGTGAAGGCGCAGGCCGAAGATTTGCGCAACAATGCTGTGCAACTCTGTGGCGCGGGTAATCTGGATGAAGGTCTTGCCGTAACCGCAGAAGCCAAGGCCTTGCTGAAGGTCGAACAGTAATCACGCGCCGAAACTGATGACGGCGCAAACCAGCGCCGCCAATGCAAGGCCCCACCCTGCCAGCATGAGATTGCGCTGATCCGCAACATGGTTGAGGTGTGACTCGCGGCGCATGCGCTCACCCAGGGTGCGGGCGCGGATATGGGCCAGTGTCAGCAGAATCACACATGCGATCTTGAAGGCAAAGGCCGTGCCGAGACCGTCGTGACCGCGCAGCCACAGGGCGAGTCCGCCCGTGATCCAGATCAACAGAATCACGATGTCACCGATGCGGCCAATCATGCGGCGTTGCAGGCCGAGGCCCTTCTGGAATTCTGCTGCATGTCCGAGGCTGAGCGATGCGTTGACGAGATTGGAAAAGGTCATGCCGATTCCCATGGCAATCACCGCGAGATGCAAGGCAAGAACCGTCATGCTGGCCGTCATAGGTCGATCTCTCCACTCATCACGCGCACGGCGGAACCGCCAACGCGCACTGCCGTGAGCTTGCTCTCTTTCACATCTGCCTCCAAGCGCAAATCCGAGGGGCGGCCCATCTCATAGCCCTGCTCCAACTGCCAGTGATGGGTGCCGTCTTTCAGGTTTTCGGCGCTGAGGAGTTGGGCTGCAAGCAACGCAGTGGCAGAGCCGGTGGCAGGGTCCTCAATAATTCCGCCAGTGGGGCAATACATACGCGCGCGAAAGTTGGTCTTCGGATCATCGCCGCCCCGGGTATAAACATAGGCCGCATCGACACCGCCCATGGGTGTGATCAGGCTCGACCAATAGGGCTCCCGCACCTGTGACCGCTCAAGTGCTGCCCGGCTCTTCACCGGAACACAAAAAAACCGGGGACCACCTTCCAGCGACGCAATGGCGTGATCATCGAAGCCAATGTCAGTGGTCTCAAGCGACAAGGCCCTGGCGGTATCGGCAATGCCTGGCAACGCAACAGGTGCCCGGAACGGCACAATGGGTGCCGTAAACACACCGCTGATATGGTCGGCGATGCGCGTGATGGAAACGGGGGTGAGGCCTGCCGGCAGTTCCAGCGTGATTCTGGTTTCGAAACTGCATCCCGGCTTGTTTTTCAACTCAGCCAGCAAGGCTGCCGTGCCCAGAGTGGGATGGCCCGCAAAGGGCATTTCACCACCGGGATAAAATATCCGCACTTTCGCCGTGTGGGCGGGGTCTGCCGGCGTCATCACAAATGACGTCTCAGAGAGATTGAACTCTTTCGTGATGGTCTGCATTTGCTCCGTAGACAGATGATCAGCGCCAAGTACGACAGCCAGCGGATTTCCGCAGAATTTGCGGGTGGTGAAGACATCAAGGGTGTGGAATTGCAGTTTCATGGCGCGAGGCTAGTCGCGCCATGTCGTCCTGTTCAAGCAAAACATTGTCCTGCTTGTATCACTCAGGGCATTGTGACTTCCACGCGCTGACCTGCCGCAACGGTCACGTCCTGCTCACTGATCACCGCATCAGCATCACCATAGGCGATGATATGGTAGGAACCCGTGTTGGCGGCGTAGTTGAGTTCCTCGGCATATTCGGTTCCCAGACGGATGCGCTTGCCGTCAATGCCGGGTTTTCCACTCTCGATGTCAATGCGCTTGGCACCCGGCGCTTTCACCGCAATGAAACCTGCGTTGAGATTGATCTTCACATCCGCCACCTGCCCCGCCACGATTTTCACAGGCACTTCAACCTTGGCAATGTTGAGCGACACAACAAACACATAATCACCCGCCTCGGCCTTGAACTGTTTTTCCGCGCCATATTCGGTGGCCACATATTTCTTTTCGCCACTGATGTCTGGTGCCTTGCGCAGTTCGATGGCGGTGCCATCACCCACAGCTTGTGACCCGTCGTAGGTGACCGACACATTTGCAATCCCTGCCCCCAGCACAACCACCAGATCACTGACCTTGCCAGCCGCCACGGTGAAGGGGGCCTGAACTTCCGCAGAACCATATTGCAGCGTCGCAACATAGTCCCCTGCAGTGAACATGTTCTTCGGCGCATTGCCGTAGCTGGTGCCATAGTAAACTCCGGCAGCCGAACGGAACACCCATGATGGTCCTTCACTTGGCAGGTCCTTGCCCTCGTCAATCATACCCTGGAATTGCACCACACCTGCGTTCAGGTTCACGTCAAGGGAAACCGGCTGCCCTTCACTGTAAGTGAAAGGCACGGCAACACTGGCCAAGTCCGACGTCACGGTGGCATAAAGCTGTCCGTATACGGAGAGATCGGTCTTGACTTCCCTGCCATATTCGGTTTTCTGATATTCACCCGGCTTGCCGTCCACTGCCGTCCGGAACACCCATTCGGGTTGATTGTAGGGGTCTGGCAATTCAATGCCTTCCGCCATGTAAACATGCCCGGCAAAATTTTTGGCAATCACGGGTTCAGGTGCTGGCGCGGTCGGTGGCGGCGGTGGGGCTTCTGCTTCAACGGCCTGATTGAGCGCCGACTCAAGTTGGTCTGCATTGTCAGCCAAAACGCTGATGCCGCCGGTTTCATCCGCCATGCATTTCAATTGTGCGATGGCGCCTTTATCATCAAGACCAAAGCCGACAGTGTGAACCGTCAGGTCCACGCCCGCTTTTTCCAACTCCCGTGCCATGGCGCAAGGGTCACCGCCGCATGTCTCCAGACCATCGGACACCAGAATGACGGTCGATTTCTGTTCAGTATACTTCAAGGCTTCAGCAGCCTGCCGCACGGCTTGCGTCATGGGCGTCTTGCCCTTGGGTGACAAAGCACGCAATGGCGACATGAATTCGGACATGGTCAAAGGCTTGGGTGGCCAAACAGTCTCGATATCGTCACAAGACCCTTTTTCGCGATGGCCATAGACCACAAGCCCGATATCATCCTCAGGCTTCCAGGTGGAGAGCACCTTGCCCACAACCTCTTTCGCAATGTCGATTTTTGTTTTGCCATTGATCTTGCCCCACATGGAGCCAGACGCGTCCAACACAAGAATGACACGCTGACCCTCGGCCAAGGCTGAAACAGACACGAGTAACGAAAACAGCAGGGCAAGGGCGATGCGCTTCAGCAGCATGGAAAACTCCGCGAGATATGCCCCGGAAAGAAAGTGCCGCAGTCCATGCAATTTGTCAAACGGCAGCAAAACGTCCAAATTGTTCAGCTTGAATGTCTGCTGATTTCTCCAAAGCAGAACAGGCGAAAGACGCCGATG
>CAXTKL010000161.1:0-4442 GCA_964244825.1 uncultured Aestuariivirga sp. | reverse complement strand
CCCCAGCCAATCCGTATTATTGCACCATGCCCCGGGCGTCGACCTTGACTGCGCCGAGGACGTCGTTGCCCCGGATGAACACCACTTCTTCGAACAGATTGGTCACGGGGCAGACATGGTTGGGGGTAACACGCACGAGGTCGCCAATCCCTGGCTTTTGCGAGAGGTGGGAGATGTCGAGATATCCGTGTTCCTCATTTGCCGCATAGATTTTGGCTTCACCCAATTCCTGCACGACACCGTAGCCTTCAAGGCCCAGCAGATCACTCGTCAGCGCCTTGGTTCCAGCATCAATGATGGCGCGATCCAGGGTGGGGCGGCTCACCACTGTGGTCAAAACCGTCAACGCACAATCTTCATAGTCAAAGTTGCCGCTGGCGACCAGCGAGCGGTCCAGATAAACATAGGTGCCCGCGCGATATTCGGTCACATGGGCGAGGCCATCGTCTTTCCACATCTCGGGCGAGCCACCGGATGAAATAATGCTGACGTCGAGACCAGAGCGTTTGCATTTGTCCCTGGTGTCGACGAGGAAACTCTCAGCTTGCCAGCGTTTGCCTGTTGCGGGGTAGGTCATCAGGCCGCCGAAACGAAGGCCGGTTGCCTTGTCGATTATCTGCGCCAACTCAAGGGCGGCTTCTGGCGTCTGGACGCCATTGCGACCAGCGCCCGTGTCAACTTCCACCAATACAGAAATTTTGCGGCTTGCTCTTGCGGCCGCCGCAGATAAACCTTCAAGCATCTCATGATTGTCTGCAACGACTGCGATGTCTGTGCGGCGCGCCAATGTTGCAAGGCGTTCGGTCTTTTGGCGACCGAGAACGTTGAAGGTCAACAACATGTCGGTGATGCCGGCGTCGGCCATCGCTTCGGCTTCGCCGAGCTTTTGCACAGTGATGCCTTTGGCACCTTCGGCCAACTGGTATTGCGCAAGGCCAACCAGTTTATGGGTTTTGACATGGGGGCGGTTGGCGAGGCCCAGAATATTGCAACGACTTTGCCATTGGGTGACGTTGCGTTCCACGATATCAATGTCGATAATCGGAACGGGTGTTTGCAAATCTTCCAGATGATTGCCGACGTTGCGGAATTTCAGATAGTCAATCAATGCCATGGTCCTGCTGCCCTTGTCAGGTCGGGTTAAGACGGAAGTCCTTGCCTTCGGGCAAAGTCTGGCCGCCGTCGACGATGATGGTTGTACCAGTGATATAGGACGCGTCATCGGAGGCCAGGAAGAGGGCGGCGTTGGCCACGTCGCGGGGGGTGCCGAGGCGGCCCAGGGGTACGCCGTCTTCCATCATCTTGATGAAGGCAGGCGAGCGATGTTGCTGCATGCCGTCTGTGAGAATGTTGCCGGGCTCGATGCCGTTTACGGTGATGTTGTAGCCCGAAAACTCAAGCGCTGCTGCCTTGATGAAGCCGTTGATGCCCGCTTTCGATGCGGAGTAGTGGCCGTGACCCGGGCTGGTGACACGGGGGCCGGTGATGGATGAGGTGAAGACCATGCGGCCACCGCCACGTTGTTTCATGGCGGGAAGGGCGGCACGGGCAGAGAGGAATGTGCCCTTGAGGTTGACAGCCAGCACCTCGTCCCATTCCTCAGGCGAGGTGTTCTCGATCAGCGTCCACGGATAGATGCCCGCATTCTGCACCAGAATATCGAGGCCACCATAGGCCGCGATGGCCTTGGCCACGGCGGCATTGTTGTCTTCGAGTCTGGAGACATCGATTTCGATGAAGGTGCCGCCGAGGCGGGTTGCCGTTTTTCTGCCGAGGTCAACCAGATTGTCCGCGATAACCACGCGTGCCCCTTCTTCGACGAACCTTTCGGCTATTCCAGCGCCAATGCCACGGGCTGCGCCGATGACAAGAGCCACACGTCCATCCAGTCTTCCGCTCATGCCAGTTTCTGCCTGATTGCCAGTTTAACGGTATCCAGCAGCACAGCCGCGAGCACCAGACTGCCGAGGATCATCTGGGTATAATGCGCGGGCATGCCCATGAGGTTGATGGCGGTCTGGATGGAATGGAGCAGCAACACGCCCGCATAGACACCCGGTAAGCGGCCGACGCCTCCCTTCAGGCTGACACCGCCAATGACCACGGCGGCGAAGGCCTGAAACAACATGCCCACACCCAGGCCCGCCGATGCGCCGGAGGTGCGAATGGCCAGAAGCCAGCCCGCAAGACCAGCAACGGCGCCCGCCAGTACAAAGGAAATCCAGATCAGTGTGTTGACGGCAATCCCTGCGCGGAACGTTGCGGCAGCGTTGCCGCCGATCATGGTGATGTGGCGGCCAAACGGCGTTTTCGCCATGATGAAGGTGAAGGCAGCAAAGGCCAGCATGGCAAGCCACGCCAGCAAGGGAATGCCCAAAACCGTGTCGATGCCGATGAAGCGGATGCTGGGTGCAAGGTCCTGGGCAGACCGCCCACCTGATATGGCCACGACCAGTCCACGTACCCAGATATAGGAAGCGAGGGTGACGATGAAGGCATCCATTTTCAATCTCACAACCAGCAGACCATTGAGCAGCCCAATGACGGCACCCACTGTCACCGCAATGAGCAAGGACAGGGGCAAGGCCAGCCATTCCGGTGTGGGCGTCCAGCCGATGCCGATGCCGTGGGAGCAAAACAATATGCCGGTGACCATCGCAGACAGGGCTGCGGTTGATTCCACCGACAGGTCCATGTGTCCTGCAATGATGACGATGGCCAGGCCAATGGCCATCACACCCACCATGGTGGAGCTTTCAATGATGTTGACGAAGATGCCGGTCTGGAAAAAATTCGGCACGGTGAGTGAGAAAACTGCGAGTACAAAGACCAGCAGAAACCAGACCAGATTGTCGAGGATGAATTCAATGAGTGCGCGGTTGCGGCTGGCGAGCATGTGATGTGTCCAAGTTTTCCTTCGCCCTTATGGGGAGGGGTATCGCTTATGGCTGCCAAAGGGACCTCATCCGCCCTTCGGGCACCTTCTCCAGCAAGAGGGCTGGAGAAGGGACGGTGTCGGGATCACCCAAACTTCACCCCTTTACGCGAGGTCTATCACTTGTCCCTTCTCCATGCCCAATTGCATGGAGAAGGTGGCCGAAGGCCGGATGAGGTCTCTTTGGCAGCCTTAAGCGATCGCCTTGCCTAAACGGGAGAGGGGGTTCCTCTACGGCCTATTCCACCGGCACCACCTTATCCGCTGGTGCTTTCAGATTGCCCCAGAAGCGGGGCTCGTCCACATTGTCCTTGGTGATCGCGGCACCGGGGATCTTGATGTTGGGGCCCCACTTTTCGATTGTGACAGTCGAATCCAGTCCCAGCACCTTGTAGCTGCCCGCCTTGATCTCCTGCTTGTTCACTACCTTGTCGGCGAACATGGCAATGGCTGCGGCCTGGGCGTAGAGTGGTTGTTCCACTTCCACATTCTCCCAACCCTTGCGAATCAGATCGAGGCCCACGGGTGCGCCATTGGACGAGACGAGCATGACGTCTCCGGGCTTCTTGCCCTTGGCTTCGAGCGAGGCGACGGCAGCGACGGCAAGGTGGGCGGCGTGGACGAAGATCAGATCAATATCGGGATTGGCCACCAACTGGTCGGCGACGATGGTTCCGGCATTGGAGGCTTCCCAGGCCATGGCGGGCAGTGAGATGATCTGCACGCCGGGGAAGTCCTTCATCTTTTCTTCGAAGCCCTTCTGGATGTCGAGGGTGTAGGGGTCGGCAGGATCACCAAGCACCTGCAGAATCTTGCCTTTCACGTCGCCCTTCTTTTCCTTGAGCAGACGCTGGATTTCTCCGGCGGCGACATGGCCGATTTCAATGGTGCCAGCCACCGACGTGAAATCAGAAGGGGTTGCGGTGATCTGGCGGTCAAATTCCATGACGGGAATGCCTGCGGCGCGGGCTTTTTCGATGGAGGGCTGCAGCGCATTGAAATCCACGGCGGCCAATACAATGGCTGCCGGCTTCAGCAGGATGGTATCATTCATCTGGCTTTGCTGCAGGTCAGTCTTGTTGTCGGCGTTGAGGGTGACAACATCATAGCCTACGTCCTTGACGAACTTTTCGATGGCGGACACGGACTCGGTTTGAAACTCATCAAGCAGCGTTGGCACCATGTAGTAGATGGTTCCTTTGGAAGCGGCGAAGGCGGGGGTGGCGACACCCACGGCGGTCATCGCGATGGATGCGAGAAGAATACGGCGTATGCGGTTCATTGGGTCGTCTCCTGTTGTAATTGACAATTATGCTGGGCCATTTGGCCTCGTTTCCTGGGCTTTGCCTTCGAAGGCTTCGCCGGTGATCATGCGGACAACGGCATCGGGGCTGGTCTTGTCCCGTTTGACGTCGCCTGCGACAAGACCCTGGCGGATGACCACGATGCGGTCTGCTACCTGAAAGGCCTGGGCCATGATATGGGTGATGATGACAACGCCGATGCC
>CAXTKL010000160.1:0-4529 GCA_964244825.1 uncultured Aestuariivirga sp. | reverse complement strand
ATATTCCAAACCAGTTGGCCCAGATTGAAAACATGGTCACCAAGGGTGCCAAGGTGTTGATCATCGCAGCCATCGACGGCTCGACACTGTCGGACGTGTTGCAGAAAGCCCATGATGGCGGTGCCAAGGTGTTCTCGTACGACCGCCTGATCACCAAGACACCCAACGTTGACTATTACACCACCTTTGACAATTTTGGCGTTGGCGTGTTGCAAGCCAAATCGCTGGTCGAAGGCTTGAAGGCTTCGGGCCCTGGCCCCTACAACGTAGAACTCTTCGGCGGTTCGCCAGACGACACCAATGCCGGCTATTTCTATAACGGCGCCATGTCCGTGTTGCAGCCGATGATCGATTCGAAAGACATCGTCATCGTCTCCGGTCAGATGGGCATGGACAAGGTAGGCACCCTGCGCTGGGACGGTGCCGTGGCCCAGGCCCGCATGGATAACCTCCTGTCCGCCAATTACACCGACAAGAAGGTCAACGGCGTATTGTCGCCCTATGACGGTCTGTCACGCGGTATCATTTCCTCGCTGAAGGGCGTGGGCTATGGCACGGGCGACCAGAAAATGCCGATCGTGACCGGACAGGATGCCGAAGTGGCATCGGTCAAAGGCATGATGGCTGGCGAACAATATTCCACCGTGTTCAAGGATACGCGCGAACTCGCCAAGGTCACCGCCAAAATGGTTGATGCTGTGATGTCAGGCAAAGAACCTGAAATCAACGACACCAAAACCTACGACAATGGCGTCAAGGTTGTGCCGTCTTACCTGTTGACACCGCACTCCGTTGGCAAGGGTGACATTCAGGCCATGCTGGTGGACTCAGGCTACATCAAGGCTGACGACCTGAAGTAATCGATATGCAGTCGCGGGCCTTGCAAGATCACTTGCGAGGCCCGTATTGTATCGGCACACAGGATGCCAGAGCGGGATAACCGCCGGAAATTGGGGAGCACACGGCACGGTCATGCAGCCCATTCTTGAAATGCGCGCCATCACCAAAACCTTTCCGGGGGTGAAGGCCCTGACGGACGTCAACCTGTCAGTGCTACCAGCCGAAATCCATGCTGTCGTGGGCGAAAACGGCGCTGGAAAATCCACGTTGATGAAGGTGCTGTCTGGCGTCTATCCAGCAGGGTCATTTGACGGCGAAATCCATTTCGAAGGTCAGGCCCGCAAATTTGCCACCATCGCCGACAGTGAAAACACCGGTATCATCATCATCCACCAGGAACTGGCGCTGGTGCCGCTGCTCTCAATCGCGGAAAATATTTTCCTTGGTCACGAAACAGCAAAGCGGGGGGTGATAGACTGGTTCGAAGCCTTTTCCCGCACCAAGGCCCTGCTCAAAAAAGTGGGCCTGACCGACCACCCCAACACCCTCATCACCAATATCGGCACTGGCAAACAACAGCTTGTTGAAATTGCCAAGGCCCTGAACAAATCCGTGAAATTGTTGATCCTTGATGAACCGACGTCGAGTCTGAATGAAACCGACTCGGCTGCATTGCTTGAACTGCTCAAGGGTTTCAAGGCGCAGGGCATATCCTCCATTCTCATCACCCATAAACTCAACGAAGTCATGAAGGTGGCAGACCGCATCACCGTCATCCGCGATGGCAAGACGGTGGACACCCTCGATGTACATTCCGGCAAGGTGGATGAAGACCGCATCATCAAGGCCATGGTGGGCCGGGAACTTTCTGAACGCTACCCGCCGCGCAACGCAAAAATTGGTGAGACCTTGCTTGAGGTGAAGAACTGGAGCGTCTACCACCCCCTGCATGCAGAGAGGCAGATGATCAAACACGTCAGTCTCAACGTCAAGGCTGGCGAAGTGGTAGGCATAGCCGGCTTGATGGGGGCAGGGCGAACGGAATTTGCCATGTCGGTGTTTGGCCGCGCCTATGGCCAGAAAATTTCGGGCGAGGTTTTCATGCATGGAACGCCCGTGGATGTTTCAACCATCCCCAAGGCCATGGCTGCGGGCCTGGCCTATGCCACGGAAGACCGCAAGACCTATGGCCTCGTTCTGATTGATCATATCAAACACAATGTGACACTCGCCAATCTTGAAGGTGTGGCATCACGGGGCGTTGTGGATGAAGTCAAGGAACTGGGAGTTGCCAACAAGTACCGCAAGGATTTGGCGATCCGTTCGTCCGGTGTGTATCAGACCACAATCAATCTCTCGGGCGGCAATCAGCAGAAAGTCGTATTGTCGAAATGGCTGTTCTCAAGCCCTGAGGTCTTGATTCTGGACGAGCCGACACGCGGCATTGACGTCGGTGCCAAGTACGAAATCTACGGCATCATCAATCGCCTTGCGGAAGAGGGCAAGGCCGTCATCGTCATCTCCTCTGAAATGCCGGAACTCCTTGGCATTACCGACCGCATCTATGTCATGAACGAAGGCAAGTTCGTCGGCGAAATGCCGGCCAAGCAGGCGACGCAGGAAAAAATCATGCGCGCCATCATGAAATCCTGGGATACAAAACATGTCTGACACCACCGCCCCCGCGCAATCCAACATCATGCGCTTTGTCAAAGCCAACATCCGCGACTACGCCCTGTTGCTGTCGCTGCTGGCCATCATGATCTTCTTTCAGTTCACCACCAGCGGCACCCTGTTCAAGCCCGTGAACATGACCAACCTGATTCTGCAAAACAGCTACATCGTCATCATGGCCCTGGGCATGTTGCTGGTGATTGTGGCGGGGCACATCGATTTGTCAGTGGGATCGGTGGCGGGTTTTGTCGGGGCCGTGTCGGCAGTTCTTATGGTGAACTACAAACTCGATATCATTTCCTCCGTGCTCATATGCCTGGCACTGGGGGCTGCCATTGGTGGCGTACAGGGCTATTTCACCGCCTATCACAAAATTCCGGCCTTCATTGTCACGCTTGCAGGCATGTTGATTTTCAAGGGCCTGGCTCTGACGGTGCTGGGCGGCGCATCCGTCGGTCCCTTCCCCAAAACCTTTCAGCTCTTGTCGTCGGGTTATGTGCCCGATGTTTTCAATATCACCGTTTTCGGCGCACCATTCAATTTGCTGGCCATGTTGATCGGCATCGCCGTCACCGCCCTCATCATTTATTTCAATGTCAAGGAACGCCGCAACCAGCAGGCCCATGGCCTGGCGGAAGAACCGGATGCCATTTTTCTTGGCCGCAACCTGCTCATCGCCGTGGCCTTCCTCGGCTTCAGCTTCCTCATGGCGCAGTACAAGGGCCTGCCCAACGTGCTGGTGGTCATGTTCGCGCTGATTGCGCTGTTTGTGTTCATCACCACCCGCACCACATTCGGCCGCCGCATCTATGCCATGGGCGGCAATGAGAAAGCCACGAAACTGTCAGGCATCAACACCGAGCGCATGACCTTCCTGATCTTCGTGGTCATGGGCGCACTCGCTGGACTGGGCGGCCTGATATTTGCCGCGCGCCTGAACGTGGCAACGCCCAAAGCAGGGGCAGGCTTCGAACTTGAAGTCATCGCCGCCTGTTTCATCGGCGGTGCCGCAACCACGGGCGGCGTCGGCAAGATCGTCGGTGCCGTCATCGGTGCCTTCATCATCGGCGTCATGAATAACGGCATGTCCATCATGGGTGTGGGCATTGACTGGCAGCAGGTGATCAAGGGTGCAGTACTGATGCTCGCCGTGTTCCTGGATGTCTATTACAAGAACAAGGGATGACACTGGTCTCCCCATGAAAAGAGGCCTTCGTCACTCCATCCGTGTACTGAACGTTATGCGATCTGGCGCATGTCGAGGTCGAGGTCTTCGTGGCCGGCCATGGGTGGGGCGCCGTCGCGGAGGACGTAGCCGCGGCCCCAGACGGTTTCGATGAAGTTCTTGCCTTGGGCTGCCGCTGCAAGTTTCTTGCGCAGCTTGCAGATGAACACATCGATGATCTTGAGTTCCGGTTCGTCCATGCCGCCGTAGAGGTGGTTCAGGAACATTTCCTTGGTGAGGGTGGTGCCCTTGCGCAGCGAGAGCAGCTCCAGCATCTGGTATTCCTTGCCGGTCAAGTGCACGCGCTGGCCACCCACTTCGACGGTCTTGGTGTCCAGGTTCACCAGCAACTCGCCGGTGTGAATGACAGATTGGGCGTGGCCCTTGGAACGGCGCACCACGGCGTGGATGCGGGCGACAAGCTCGTCCTTGTGGAAGGGCTTCGTCATATAGTCATCGGCGCCGAAACCGAGGCCACGGACCTTGTCCTCAATCGCGGCAAGGCCGGAGAGGATCAATATGGGTGTGCCGACCTTTGAGACGCGCAGCGACTTCAACACCTCATAGCCCGACATGTCCGGCAGGTTGATGTCGAGCAATATGATGTCGTAATCATAGAGCTTGCCGAGATCGACGCCTTCCTCACCCAGGTCGGTGGTATAGACGTTGAAGCCTTCGGACTTCAGCATCAACTCAATCGACTGAGCTGTGGCTGTATCGTCCTCAATCAGCAAAACCCGCATGCGAATCCTGCTATCAAGTTGTCCACAGCTCAACGCTTGACAACCGG
>CAXTKL010000159.1:0-4663 GCA_964244825.1 uncultured Aestuariivirga sp. | reverse complement strand
TTTATCTGTTGCTTTCCCGCATCCTCAGCAAAACCGAAAGCAATGCCGCATTGACATTCTATGGTGCCCTTGCAGGTACGCTGGCCTTCGGAGTCCTGTTGCCGTGGACCTATCACGGCCTGCCAGGCAGCGTGATCGATTTCTCTTTGCTACTCGGTCTTGGTGTGCTCGCGGGGCTTGGGCATTATCTGTTCACAGCCGCCTTTCGTCATGCCAACGCATCGGTGCTGGCCCCCCTGCAATACCTGCAAATGCTGTGGGCCGGACTGTTGGGCTATCTGGTGTTTGGAAACATACCGTCGCAGCTCAGCCTGCTGGGTATGGCGATCATTGCCGTGTCGGGCGTGATCATTGCGTTGAAGGCAAAACTGTCAGCGCCCTAAGCCGCCCGGTCTTGCGCGTTCTTGTCCGTGATCGGCAGCCACACTGTGAACACGCTACCATGTCCCACGTCTGAACGGATATCCAGCCTTCCGCCATGCTGAACCGCAATCTGTTCGATTGCAGGAACGCCAAGGCCCGTGCCAAAACTTTTCGTGGTAAACAGCGGTTCGCGAATGCGGGCGAGAACCTCCGGCGGAATGCCGGGGCCATTGTCCGTCACCCGCAAACTGACATGGCCCTGTTTCACGAAAGTTGAAATCATCAGTTTGGGTTCGGCAACCGCGTTGGCAGCGGCTTGATCGGCGGTGCCGACCATCGCTTCCACCGCATTGCTGATCATGTTGATGACAGCGCGTTGCATGCGAGATGGATCAAACGGAAAGGTCTGGCCATCCAGCCCCAACAGAAGTTCCACATTGACGCTCACAGGAAGTTTTTTCGCTTCTTCTTCAACCACACCCGTGAGCCATGCGTCGAGATCACCGGGCTGGCAATGCAACTGTTTGGAACGCGAGAAATCCAATAGCTGCGTGATGATGTTGTCGCAGCGAACGATGCCCTTGTTGATGCGGTCAAGCTGTGACTCAACCCCCATGCCTTTGTCCTTCAGCTTGCGTTCCAGCAGAAACGCCGAAGTGCGTACCGCGCCCAGCGGATTGCGCAATTCATGGGCCACAGTGGCCGTCAGCTGGCCCAATTGTTCCATACGGCCCTTGTTGATCAATTCATCCTGTGCGTCAGACAACTTTCGCATGTTGGCCGCCAGTTCGCGGTTAAGACGCGACACCTCTTCATTGATGCGTTGCAGTTCCGACATTTGCGAGATGTCAATCAGGCTGACCGTAGCCGAACGGAGTGTATCACCCAGTTCCAGCCAGCCGGAACTGACAACAATGACGGTGCGGGGTTGATTGCCAAGGCCCTGCACCATGGTTTCAAATTTGCAGGCCTGGCCTGGAAACACCGGATTGGCTTCACGCAATTTTGCGATCATGCGGGCATGGTCCATCTCGGAACCATCACCCCCGCAATAGGCGTTGAACAGGGGATTGGCGAAGACAATCTGCAGGTCCTCGTCAATCTGCGCCACGCCCACGGGTACCGTTTCGGAAAGCGCCTTGTACTGGTTTTCGCGTTTCCGGATATCGGTGAGATCAGAATTTGTACCGATCAGGTAGACCTTGCCGTTCGGACCCTCCAGGCGCACCTTGCGGGTCAGAACCGGAGTACTCATGCCGTCCTCGCGGCAGGCCATTTCCTCGGCAATGCTGTCCTCGCCGCGGTCAATCACTTCCGTGTCGCGCGTTGAAAATGCCGTTGCGTCTTTTTCCGGGTAGAAGTCAAAATCACATTTGCCCAACAGCTCCGCCTCTGGCTTTCCAATCATGCGGCAATGCAGGTTGTTGGAATAGACAAACTTCAGGTCTTCATCCTTGACGAAGATTGAGGTGGGCAGGTTGTCGAGAATGCTCAACAACACCTCTGAATCCGTCAATCGCTCCGTCATCACAAACGCTCCCTATCGCACAAACTCAAGCCGCTTCACTCTCGACGGTTTTCAACAGCCGCACCAGATCTACAGGCTTCGAAAACACGCCAATGGCACCACCTTTCATGGCCGTATCCAGCAGGTCTTCTGCACTGAAGCCGGTCATAAAATAAATTCGTGCGTCCGGATTCAGGGCTTTGATCTCCATGAAGGATTCAACGCCGTTCTTGTGCGGCATCATCACATCGAAGAAACCCACGTCCACCTTGTTCATGCTGAAGGCCTCGACGGCCTGCTGCCCGTCATAGGCCACGATGACGCGGTGGTTTTCCAGTTCAAACAGTTCGGCCAGGGAATCGGCGTTGGCGGCATCATCATCAACCACCAGAATATTCAGTTTCTTGCTCATATTGTTCTCCATGTCAGGCAGCAAGCTGCGTTAGTTTGTTGATCAGTTCGAGAGGGTCGAAGGGCTTGTTCAAAATGCCGGTGATGGCCACATCGGCAAGCGGAGAACGCACCCCAGGTTGCGGCGAGCGCGGGTGTGGCACCAGCACCGTTTGCGCCCGGTGACCGGCAGCTTGCGCCTGTTTGAAAATCTGCACCCCCTCCAGCATGGGGGCCGGGAAATCCAACAACAGCACTTCACCGCTGGCCAGATGTTGCGGCAAGGCATTGCTGCGCGTGACATGCCGGCACCGCATGCCGTGTTGTTTCAACGTATCGCGAATAAAGGGTCCAACATCGCCGTTCATCGGACCTGCAAATGGCGGCGCCAAAACCAGTCCAGAAGGGCCGACGCGGTTTGTGAGTTGCAATATGGCATCAGGATCAAAAGGCTTTTCAAGAACACCCAGAGCGCCACCATTCAACGCCTGCACGAGTAATTCTTCCACACTGTAACCGGTCATCATATAGACTCGCGCCTGTGGCCTGACCTGGCGAATGGCAATGAAACTTTCCACGCCATTCAGGCCCGGCAGAACGACATCCATAAAGGAGATGTTGAAATCCTCACGTGTTGCTTCACGAATGGCATCTTCACCCGAATGCACCACGCGCACCGAATGACCTTCCATTTCCAACAATTCACCAAGGGATTCGGCGTTGTCAACATCATCGTCAACAACAAGAATACGCAGCGCATTTGTCATCAGGCGGCCTCACGATTTGAGTCGGGCAATGGTAAGTGAATTGTAAATGTGGCACCAGCACCATACTCGGAACTGATCTCAAGGTGCCCATTGTGTTGCGTCACGATTTGCTCAACAGCGGGAACGCCGAGTCCGGTGCCAAAACTTTTTGTGGTGAAAAGTGGTTCACGGATTTTCTGAAGATTTTCCAGCGCAATCCCGGGGCCGTTGTCAGCTATACGGATCAAAGCAAAGTCTCCGCTGCGCAATGTGGTCACCCAGATCGTGGCATGCTGGTGCCCAGGTTGCCGCTCCTGATGGTCGGTCTGGCACAAGGCCTCGCTGGCATTGCTCAACAGATTGATAATGGCACGTTGCAAGCGGGCGGGATCAAATGCGACCTTCACATCTTCAAGTCCCAGCGCGCATTCAATGTACACATGCTCCGGTAGGCGCTGCGCCTCTTCGCGCACAATCTTCGCCAGCCAATCGTCCAGCAAGGCCAGACTGCTGTTGACTTCCTTGGTGCGCGAAAAATCCAGCAGTTGTGAAATGATGGTGTCGCAGCGGTTCACGCCGTTGTTGATGCGTTGCAAGTGGCCGCTGACATCCTCTCCCATGCTGCTGGTCTTGCGTTCCAGCAGAAATGCGCTGGTGCGAATGGAACCAAGCGGATTGCGGATTTCGTGAGCGATGGTTGCTGTCAGCTGACCCAGTTGTTCCAGCCTGCCCTTTTTGATCAATTCATCCTGAACGTTTTTCAGTTCCTTGACCTTGGTGGCCAGTTCCTGATTCAGGTTTGAAATGTCGTTGTTGATGGTGGAGAAGCGCAGCGCCAGTTGCTCGGCTTCCCGCCGGGCTGCATGAGCTTCTGCCCGGGACAGTTCCACTTCGTCCAGCCGCAGCAAAGTTGACCGCATCATCATGATGGCAAGGCCCATCCCGGCCAGGGCGCTGGTGGCTCCAGCCAAGGTCAGCAGGATGAGATTGCGCCACGCCACCGAACGCCGCACTTCCAGCCTGGATTTTAATTCTGTCAGGATATTTGACTGTAGATCACGCGAGGCTGCTACAGTGACCTGCGGCTCAGCAGCAGCGGTAAGATTGGCAGCGGCGTTCTCAAAATCGCGAACAGCGTTCTGCAAAATCGCGAAATCATCATTGATGGATTTGACGTTGCGGATACTGGCAAGGATGAGACTTTCGTCAATGCTGGACAAACTCTCCTTGGTATCGGCCATTGCCAAAAGAAACGCATGCTCGGCCTTCTCGTCGGCTACGGCTGCGGCTGCACTGGACCTGCCCTTGAACGCGCCGTTCAGATGCAGGAGTTTTTCTTGCAGCACAGGAACAAGCAGCAACCCCGCATCTGCAAGCGCATGACTTTCGCGTTCACTGTCAAGCGCAAGACCGGATGACCGGATGATAGCATGCAACCGAGCCGCGCGCTTGTCGGTCGCAACGTTGATGTTTTGCGCAGCCGCAACGCCCGCAATCTCGCCATCGAGCCCGTCGATTTCCTGTTTGGCGCTGAAAAAATACATCGTCCACAAGATGATGATGGGGATGACCAGCAGTCCCAGGATCTGCCCCAGCTTGTGTGCTGCGGTCTGAGATGCCAAACGTCCCACGTGCCCCATCCTGTTTGCCGCGGCCT
>CAXTKL010000158.1:0-4722 GCA_964244825.1 uncultured Aestuariivirga sp. | reverse complement strand
AAGAAATATGGCGTCAATCGCGGTGTGCTGCTGGGCATCTGGGGCATGGAGTCGAATTTCGGCAAGGACAAGGGATCAATGAGCGTGATGCGCTCCTTGGCCACTCTGATTTATGCGGGCCGCAAGCGTGACTATGCGAGAGGCCAGATTGTTGCGGCCTTCAAGATCTTGCAACGGGGTATCCGGTCACCGGATAACTTCACTGGCTCATGGGCGGCTGCCATGGGGCATACACAATTCATTCCCACCAGCTACGTCTCCTATGCAGTGGATTGGGACGGTGACGGCAAGAAAGACATCTGGGGATCGAAGGAAGATGCACTTGCTTCCACCGCCAACTATCTGGCGAAAGCTGGCTGGACGGCGGACAGGCCCTGGGGCTGGGAAGTGAAACTGCCGGCGAATTTCAATCGCGGCCTGATCGGGCGCTCGCACTGGAAATCTGTAGCAGACTGGTCGAAGCAGGGTATCGTACCCGCAACGGCCAGCAAATTCGGTGCAACGCAAGCGCAGGCCTTCGTGATGATACCGCAGGGCATTGAAGGTCCTGCCTTTCTCGTAACGAAAAACTTCCTCGCCATCATGGATTACAATCTCTCGCATTCCTATGCCATCGCCGTTGGCCATCTGGGAGATCGCATTGCTGGTGGCGCTGCCATTCAGGCTGCTTGGCCCGATGTGAATTTCGATCTCTCGTTTGCCGAGAGAGTTGAAATGCAGAAGCGTTTGTCAGCGTCGGGATTTGAAACAGGCGGAGCGGACGGAAGATTTGGTGCGCGCACCTACGAGGCTGTGCTGGGTTTCCAGAAAAAAGTCGGCGCACCGCTTGATGGCAACCCATCACGCAAGGTGCTTGAGCTGCTGCGCAAGGGCTCGTAGCCTCATGGCCATGAAACTGTGGTTGTGCCGATTGTGGATTGTTTTGAGCATCGTGCTGTGGTCTGCGGCCGGGTTTGCTCAGCAGCAGCCTGCGGCGCAGCCTCCACTCATGGGGTCCGAGGCCATACCAAGTCCTGCAGCTCCCGCAACCGATGTGCCCACTGGCTTTGGCGGAGCCGATGGCGTTTACCGCA
Organism: uncultured Aestuariivirga sp.; assembly: GCA_964244825.1. Lineage (GTDB taxonomy): Bacteria > Pseudomonadota > Alphaproteobacteria > Rhizobiales > Aestuariivirgaceae > Aestuariivirga. The sequence goes on along the minus strand of CAXTKL010000158.1, from coordinate 3,649 downwards.
TTCTGGTGGTGGGCGACAATCTGGCTGGCGGCCTTGGGGCTGGCATGTCGCGCATGGTGCAGGACGACCCACGTTACGAGATTTTAAACCGCTTCAATGAATCCTCAGGTCTGGCGCGTACCGAATTATACGATTGGCCAAGCGCCATAGAAAAGATTGTTGCTGACAAGCCAGTTGACGCGGTGGTTGTTCTGCTGGGCGTGAATGACCGTCAGGACATTCGTGACACCAATGTGCGTTACCCATTCAAATCGCCAGACTGGGTCAAGGGATATACCGCAAACGTTGACCATTTGCTGGCCGCCGTAAAGGCCGCCAATGCCGGGGTTTTCTGGGTCAGCATCCCGCCCATGGCAGACCCTGACTTTGACGCGGATATGCGTTATCTTGCTGATCTCCAGGCAAAACAAGTCGCCGCAACGGGCGGACATTTTGTTGACGTGAGGCCGTCGTTCATGGCACCGGATGGCAGTTACGTTGATCGCGGGCCAGATGAAACCGGGGCGGACCGGAAGCTGCGCTCCCGGGATGGCATCACCTTTTACAAGCAGGGCAACAACCGGTTTGGACAGTTGGTCATGGCGGAAATCAACAAGCTGGCGACCGGACATGACATCGCCGCACCACCTGATCTTTCTGCTGTGACGTCAAACGTTGCGACAGCAAAAACCACAATTCCCGCTCCAGCATCAGCGGGTGTGACAGTGGTAACTGAAGCGCCCAGTTTTGGGCAAGCTGGTCTTGATGGCGAAGATGTCACATTCAAAGCTGACGTGATTCAATCAGCCGTTGCTGGTCCAAAATCTGTTGCACAACGTGCTGCACTGGTCAGTGGGTTTCCTGTATCTGGCGTTAAGCCCACGGCGAAAGCTGGAAGTCAGGCGCAGCGCCTGTTTGTTGACGGCATTCTGCCAGTTGCGCCTACGGGCCGGTTTGATGATTATGCGGTTCCGGCTGTGAAATGAAACCACATTCAACGCGGAAGCGTTGTTGAACCCATCAGAAATTCATCGACAGCACGGGCCGCCTGGCGGCCTTCGCGGATGGCCCAAACCACCAGCGATTGACCCCGGCGGGTGTCGCCTGCAGCGAAGACTTTTTCGACGGTGGTCTTGTAATCCTTCATGTTGGCTTCCACGTTGCCGCGCGCATCTAGCTTGACGCCAAGGTTCTTCACCATGCCATCATGCACCGGATGCACAAAGCCCATGGCCAGCAACACAAGGTCGGCTTTCAATTCAAATTCAGTTCCCGCAACGGGCTTGAAGTCTGCTCCGGCCCGGGCGCATTTCAGGGTTTTCACCACGCCGCCTTCGCCTTGCAGTGCGACCGTGGCAACAGCAAAATCACGAATGGCACCTTCGGCCTGCGAAGATGACGTGCGCATTTTCATGGGCCAGTTGGGCCAGACCAGTTCCTTGTTCTCCTTTTCAGGGGGGGCCGGCATGATCTCGATTTGCGTCACAGACAATGCGCCTTGACGAATGGATGTGCCGATGCAGTCAGACCCCGTATCACCACCGCCCACGACAACCACATGTTTTCCAGTTGCGAGAATGGGATGATTGTCGAGCGGGCTTTCCTTTGATACGCGGCGGTTTTGCTGTGGCAGGAATTCCATGGCGAAATGCACGCCAGTGAGGTCGCGCCCGGGGATCGGCAAGTCGCGGCCTTTTTCGGAACCAGCGCACATCAACACGGCGTCGAATGAATCGGTGAGTTGCTTGGCGTCCTGTGTCACACCGATGTGGGCACCGTAATGAAAGGTCACACCTTCGGCTTCCATTTGGTCAACGCGACGGTCAATCAGATGCTTTTCCATTTTGAAGTCAGGAATGCCGTAGCGCATCAGGCCGCCGACCTTGGCGTTCTTTTCGAAGAGATGCACATTATGGCCCACACGGGCGAGCTGCTGTGCTGCTGCCAAGCCTGCGGGGCCGCCGCCGATGACAGCAACTTTCTTGCCGGTTTTTTCTGCTGCAATGATGGGCTTCACCCAGCCATTTTCCCAGGCCTTGTCAACGATGGCGCATTCGATGGACTTGATGGTGACAGGCATATCCTCAAGGTTCAGCGTGCAGGACGCCTCGCAGGGAGCAGGGCAGACGCGGCCCGTGAATTCCGGGAAATTATTTGTGGAGTGCAGGTTGCGCGAAGCCTCTTCCCAGCGGTTGTTGTACACGAGGTCATTCCAGTCCGGGATCTGGTTGTTCACCGGGCAGCCATTGTGGCAATAGGGAATGCCGCAGTCCATGCAGCGTGCGGCCTGTTTCCTGGTGCCTTCGTCACCCAGCGGGATGACGAATTCATTGTAATTGCGCACGCGGTCAGCGGCAGGCGCATATTTCCGGTCCTGCCGGTCAATTTCAAGGAAACCTGTGATCTTGCCCATGTTTACACCTGTGCGTGGTTATGATATACATTATGGTTGGATGTATATCCAAGGAGGATGTTATGAAAGTTTCGAAATGGGGGAATAGCCTGGCCATCCGCATTCCTGCTGATGTTGCGGAGACGCTTGGGTTTGCCGAAGGGGATCAGGTCAAGATTGAATCGAGGGACGGCAAGCTTGTTGCGGAGAAGAAGTTGACGCGTGACGAACTTTGGGCGCGTCTTGAGGAAATTCGCAAAAAGGTCGTATGGCCTACTGACTACAAGTTTGACCGCGATGAGGCCAACTCGCGTGGAGAGTAAGTTCTTCATCGACTCCAATGTGCTGCTGTATACACTTGGCCATGACGCAAAAAAACTTGGAAAAGCAAAAGACTTGGTCAACCAACGACCAGTCATCAGCGTCCAGACACTGAATGAATTCGCGAATGTTTGTCGTAAGAAATTCAAGCTGGAATGGGCTGATATTGGGGCGGCCTTGGAGACCGCAAAGTCCCTCTGTGATGTTGTTCCATTGACGATTGCTGTGCACGAAAGAGCAGCAGAATTTGCATCGCTCGTCCGTATCGGCATATATGACGCCAACATTGTTGCTGCTGCTGAACTTGCAAACTGCGATATTCTGTACACTGAGGATTTGAGCCACGGCCAAAAGATTGGCCGCGTGCTGATCCAAAATCCGTTTCGTGCAGCATAAGCCATGTTGCCTTTACGCGCTCCGCTTGACGCCGACCGTCAGGCCATTTGATGTTTCTTGTGCCTTTTCCAACTCAGCCAAGGCCCGTGCATATTCCACTGGCATGACCTTCACGAACATCGGCAGATAATGTGCCCAGTTGGCGAGTATCGTTCTTGCCTTTGACGAGTCCGTGTATTTCACATGACGCGCCAACAATTCGTGGATGCGGGTGGCGTCGTGCTTGTCCATGCCTGTGGTGATATCAACCAAACCATGAGACTCGAGATCACCGCCGTGGTGTTGGTGCTTTTCGATGAGTTCTTCTTCCTCCGGCACCGGTTGCAGATCGACCATGGAGAGGTTGCATCGCTTTTCGAAGGTTTTGTCTTCGTCAAGCACATAGGCCACACCGCCAGACATGCCAGCTGCGAAGTTGCGTCCGGTTTGACCGATGACCAGCACACAGCCGCCCGTCATGTATTCGCAGCCGTGATCGCCAACGCCTTCAACAACTGCAACGGCACCGGAGTTGCGCACGGCAAAACGTTCGCCTGCAACGCCACGGAAATAGGCTTCGCC
>CAXTKL010000157.1:0-4932 GCA_964244825.1 uncultured Aestuariivirga sp. | reverse complement strand
TGAGTCCGTGGTGACCCCTACGGGAATCGAACCCGTGTTTCAGCCGTGAGAGGGCGTAAAATAACGCATTTCTGCCATTCCGTGAAACGGTATGGAACGGCATAAAACAACGTATTTACAATGGACATAGGATTTTTCTGTCCAGCACTGTTCGCCGACGTTTCACCGTGTATATTAGGGAAATATTGGGGAAGTTTGAAAAGGTCAGTCGATGGCGCGTATCGTGCAGGATGTGAAGCTGGGCAAGCGGGAGCAGCGGTTGCGACTGGCCGAGCGCAAAAAGCCATACTGGATGACGATCAACGAGGGTGAGCATTTGGGCTATTATCGTGGCGCGCGGGTCAGCAAATGGCTTGCCCGTTACCGACGCGCTGGCGCGACTGGCAACTATCAGGAAACGACCATCGCGGAAGCGGATGACAATGCCGATGCGGACGGCACCGTGATCCTGAATTTCAGACAGGCCCAAGAGGCGGCGCGCAAGTGGTTCCTGTCGTTGGAACGCAACGGAGGCCGTAAGACCGGCGCATATACCGTTTCTGACGCCCTGGACGACTATCTGGAGGGGTTTCAGGGCAAGGACATGGCAAACACCCGCCGCCGCATCGAAGCGATTGTGAGGCCGGATATGGGCAAGCATGATGTTGCAAAGCTGACGGCCAAGACAATCAACGACTGGCTTGTGTCGCTTGCCAATTCCCCGGCGCGGCTGCGGACCGCGAAGGGGGCAGAGAAACAGAACGTCCGGGCGACCGCTGACACTGACGAGGCCCGCCGCCGTCGCCGTTCCAGCGCAAACCGGATTCTCACCATCCTGAAAGCGGCGCTTAATACCGCCTACCGCAACGGTAAGGTGGGGGCGGACGATGCGTGGCGGCGTGTGAAGCCCTTCGCCAAGGCCGATGCGCCCAAGCTGCGCTACCTGTCCGACGATGAGGCCCGCCGCTTGGTCAATGCCTGCGATCCGACGTTTCGCCCTCTGGTGCAGGCAGCATTGCTTACCGGCGCGCGATATTCCGAATTGGCTGGCTTGGAAGCACGGGACTTTGATCGCCAGTCGCAAACGATTTGGCTGCGCGAAACCAAGGCCGGTGTGGCGCGGGCGGTATATCTTGAAGGCGAGGGCGTCCGGCTGTTCGAGCAGGCAACGCATGGCAAATCCGCCAACGATCTTATTTTTCCGCGTCCCGATGGCAAGCGCTGGGGGCCATCCCAGCAGACGCGCCCGCTTGCCGTAGCCTGCACCAAGGCCAAGCTGGCCTCAACCGGCTTTCACGATCTGCGCCGCACCTATGGCGCGCGCATGGCGCTGCGCGGGGTGCCGATGGCGGTTATCGCGGAAGCCTTGGGCCATGCCGACGAACGGATTACCCGGCGGCACTACGCGCACCTCTCGAAATCCTATGTGGCGGATACCGTGCGAAATGCCGTTGCAGGGCTGGGTATTGTCGAGAAGGGCAATGTCGTTAAAATAGGTAAATAGTAATATATTTCAACACTTGCACGATGATTAAAGTCTCTGAATATAAATGCATTATTGCATCAGAATTTTTTGCTAGGAAATCCTGAAAACGTACGCTTCTGACAAGTTCCTACGAATTTAAGTTCCATATCGGAATTTGGATTTATAACATCCCAGAATTGTCCGCTCTCTCGATTGATTAGAAAAATCTCTCGATCACTCCCATCTTCAAACTTGTCCGACTTCAAGAATAATTCGGTATCATTGACGCTCGCCAATTGTGCGGTTTGGGTGCAATTTCCCTCACAGAATCGTTCCGAGCTTAAATCTATGCGAATGGACCGGGTAGATAACGGCCACCCTTTGTCCAATTTTTTGTTGAAATAGACAAATTCGTCCGCGCAAAGTAAGTCAAATTTAGGCGCTCTGTCCTTACTTGAAGCGCTCCCAGTCGTACGAGCCGTCGGTTGCCGTGGCACAGGTCGTTTGGACAACGAACTCTGGCCATCAGATTCGGTTGCGCCGAGCGTTGGGGCCGGTTCAGTGGCGTAAGTCCTTCTAGGATTGAGCGTTGGTGCGGAAGGCGAGGGCTGTGCCGCCACAGGTCTTTCAACGATGACCTGACTGGTTTGTGCGTGGCTCATGTCCGGCGTAGGGTACGTGCGTTGTGGCTGGCTCATATCCATCGTTTGGCAACTGGTCATGCCCCCGCCCATGTTCATGCAATTGGACGAACTCATCGCGCCGTTCGGCCCCATCGCATCAACATGGGTCATGCCGCCGCCCATGTCCATCGTCGTGCTGGTCGTTTGAGCAAAGGCACTGCTGGCACAGCTTAATACCGCCAAAGTTAAAACTGCGCTGTATTTTTGCAACTTGACCTCCGCGTCGTAATAAAACCATCAATCAGAGACATTTTTCACCATATCTCCGAAAGGAAAGGAGTTTTCCAATGATGGTCGATAAGGTGTTTCTACCTGCTTAGGCGCCCTGTGAATATATTCAATGGCACCAGCCTGTGAGCTTTTGTCCAAGGTCGCCAAATGATTTTGTACCTGTGCAAGCGTTGGCGCCGTGCCTCGGTTTCCCTTCATTCCCGGATCAAGCGCAGTCCAAACAACAGCAGTCAGCCCCTTAGTGGTCGCCCAAGCGCAAATTTTGTCTTGGCATGGGAAGCGACGTTCAAGGTTGTTTGGCCATCGCCCGATTGAGCCTTGCTGGCACCCCTCTCGCTTTGCGAGCATGGAGATAGCTTTGTCCAAGGATGCGACATCCAATTCCGCCCAAAGTGTGGGAACGTCATGCTCAGAATCGGTTATTACGAGCGTAATCCGGTCGTCTTTAGACTGACGTGCAAATTCTATCGGCAAAGCGGGGCCATCATTTTGCCAATTGCCCTTTGTCTCAAATGGGCGGGAGTTATCCCAGATTAAAGACCCCCAACCGAGGCAGGCAATCGTTGCTTTTTCCATCGTGGCATCCTTATGCTTTTTCGCCCTCAAATGTGCAAAGCACTCGCCCCCGCAGGATCGCGCGGATAGACGGCAACAGATACCTGCACCTTGCGGTTGAGCCGGTCGAGGATGGTCATCAGGCGGTCGATGGTGAAGCTCTTTAGCCTTGCCTGCCGGATGCGCGAGAAATCAGCGGCGGCAACGCCGGTGATCTTCTCGGCGGCGCGCACGGTCAGCTTGTCGGCGGCCAGCGTCTTGCCGATCTCGGCGGCAAGGATGGCACGGAACTGTTCCAGTTCGGCATCGGGCAGGCCCAGATCGACGAACACGTTGCCGGAGCCGCGAACCAGTTCGAAATCGTCTTCCTGATCGGTCATGTTAAGGCCTCCTTCAAGCGCTTGATTCGTTCTTTCACCACGTCGATTTCATGCTTCGGCGTGGCGATGCCGCTGGTTGATTTCTTCTGAAAGGCGTGAACCACCCAGACATCATCATCCAACTGGAGCGCATAAATCACGCGGAATGCGTCCCCGCGCTCCTTGATGGCCAGTTCCCACACGCCCGCGCCAAGGCCGGTCATCGGCTTGGCAATCTCCGGCGTGTCTCCTTCGGCAATCTGCGTCAGCCCTCGCGCGGCCTTTTGCTGTGCGGGGAGGGGGAACGCCTTGAAGTCCTTCAACGCCCCCTTGAGCCATGAAATGTCGCGCAGTGCTTTTCGAGCCATACCACCTTGTAGTGAAAATCAACTACAAATACAAGGGGTGGCGTTGCCGGGGCGTGCCGTGTTGGCACCTCGATCGGCCACCGCAAGCCCTACGTCGGCCACGACGTATAAGCGCGCACTCCAAATTTCCTTCCACTTTCGGGAAAGGTCATCGAGCGTGATTAAGGGCCGCGATGCTACGCATCGGACCCACAAATAGGATACACACCTCACGCACGGGTGAATAACGGTTTTCCGCCACTTTTCGAGAGTTCTATCCGCATGCTCCTGATGGAACCCACAATGGGAATGGCGCAATTCTGCCATTTTCCGAGCGTGCTATGCGCACTCTCTGCAATTTTCGGGGACAACACTGCGGCGGAGTAGCTCAACGCCATCAAGTCACATATTGGGGAAGCATTGGGGAAAATCCCCAACCTTAGTCTCTAAGTCATTGATTTTATGGTGACCCCTACGGGAATCGAACCCGTGTTTCAGCCGTGAGAGGGCCGCGTCCTGACCGCTAGACGAAGGGGCCGCTTGGTCTGCCTATGAACGCCGCTTCGTCGCGTCAAGCAGGCTTGTGCAATGAGCATAGCGCGCCTAGTTTCTCGGCATCGTCTTCGAACAGGAGTGTGTCATGCGCGGCTTCTTGGGCTTTACCGTTCTGGCGATTCTTGTTGTCCCGGCGACAGCGCAGCAGCCGATGCCTGATCCCGTTACGGTGACCGCACCCGCAGAGCCCTCTGCAATCATTGAGCGCAATAAGCTGGTCATCCAGAAATTCTATCCCCGCTCATCGCTTCGGCGCGGCGAGGAAGGTGATGTTTATTTCCGAATCAACGTCAATCGCGACGGACGACTCGACGGATGCCAGATTATCAAGTCGAGCGGATACGAAGCACTCGATACCGCAACGTGTGACATGCTGTTGAAGGGCGCAACGGCGACACCGCTTGTCGCTGCTGATGGGTGGCGGACCGCAGGCGTCCGCGATGGAATCGTGCCGTGGGTTTTGCCCGATGGGGTGCGGCGACCAGCAACGCCGCCGCCGTTGACATCGACACGCAATGCGGCGGGGGAAAAGCTGATCTGTCGTCGGCAGACCAAGACAAACTCACTCTACATTATGGAAAAGGTGTGCTTGACTGCGCATGACTGGAAGCTGCAGCAGGATTACGCACAGGCTGAAACGCAAGCAATGCAGTCACCGAAGGGGCCATTAGGCGGCCAGTGACGCGGTCAAGCCGCAGCCCGGCGGTCCTTTAATTCGGCGTTGAGCATTTCGGCGAGCAGGAACGCAAGTTCGAGCG
>CAXTKL010000156.1:0-4983 GCA_964244825.1 uncultured Aestuariivirga sp. | reverse complement strand
GTGTTGCGCGTGGGGCTGGCGCATTACAATACGGCTGACGAAGTGGATTCATTTGTTGCTTCGTTGAAGCGTGTTTTGGGATGAGGATGTGATGGCTTACAAGATCGCTGTTGTTGGCATTGGCAAAATTGCACGGGACCAACATTTGCCCTGCATTGCCAAGAATAAAAACTTTAATCTCGTTGCAGGTGTCAGCCGTCATGGCAAGATTGAGGGTGTGCCTTGTTTTGAATCCTTGGCAGATTTGCGTGCCAGCAAGTTACCCGTGGATTGCGTTGCGCTGTGTACGCCACCATCTGTGCGATTGGCGATGGCCAAGGAATCGCTGGACGCAGGCTGGAACCTGTTGATCGAGAAGCCCCCTACCCCGACGGTTGGTGAGTTGCTGGCGATGCAGGCTTACGCCATCAAGAAAAAGCGCGTGCTCTATGCGACCTGGCATTCGCGTTACAATGCATCCGTCGATGAGGCAAAGGCGCTGCTGAAGGGCAAACATGTGGATTTTCTGCGTGTGACATGGAAGGAAGATGTGAACCGCTGGCACCCGGGGCAAGATTGGATTTGGCAACCCGGCGGGTTTGGTGTGTTTGATCCGGGTATCAATGCACTATCGATCGTAACGAAGATTTTGCCGGAGCCTGTGTTTGTTGACAGCGCGGTGATTGAGTTACCGTCGAATTCGGCAACGGCGATCGGCGCTGATATTCGCTTCAAGCGCGGTGATGGGGCTGCGGCAGATTTATCGGCGGTGTTTGATTGGCGGCAGAAGGGTGCGCAGACGTGGGAGATTGAGGTTGGGACTCGGGAAGGTTTGAAGCTGCATTTGAAGAATGGCGGCGCGGTGCTGGTGGTGAATGGCAGGACGGTGAAGGAAGCCGTACTGCATGAGTATGAGGATATTTATGCGAAGTTTGCGAAGTTGTTGAAGGCTGGGAGGAGTGATGTGGATGCATCACCGCTGCAGCTGATTTCGGATTGCTTTATGTTGGGCAAGCCGGTGGTGGTGGATAGGTTTGAGTGGGATTGAACTGACAGAAAAAGGGCGTTCGTTACATCCATGATTTTTCAGCCTTACCACGCGTCAATTTCACTTGCACTGAGCGAAGTTTCAGAACGCGGAGCTAGAAATGGTTGCCCGTTTTGTCTGGCCCGACTCAAAAAAGAACTTGCTCCGGGTGACGAAATTGTACTGCTGCATGGTTATTCATCCGCAGGCATGTTGCTGAAAATTGATAGTTGGAGCTCGAAGGGCAACGGGTGGCTTTGCATTGATCTGGAAAATGTTGGCGATGGGGGCTACTTTCATTTGAACCCATATAGCAACCTGTTTTTGAAGACTCCTTTGCCTCAAAAACCAACTTGGTCCCTCTCACTTTCTGTCGAAGACAACTTGATGATTGATGATGTGTTGATGCGTATTTGCAGTTCGTCACAAGATATCAACTCGTCAGATTTTGAAACCATCAAGCTAGAGAGATTGGCTGCTTTTTGTTGGGTACATAGAATTCCTTTTGATACGAAGGAACTTTTGGAGTTTCTTATGGCACATGGTTTACCATCAAAGTACAAGCAAAGCGCAGCATATTGCCTTGATGTCGCTCGAATTACTTTGGTAAACACAAACGGACGGAGCCCAATTAAGCGCAGGAAAATGCTGCCTTTTTCTCAATATCGCTATAGGCCAAAATACAAGTAGAAACTAGAGGACTTCTTCTGTTCTGTGAAATTTTTCAAGCCGCCCTTATCGTTGGTATGCCGCTTACATCGATCTCCTTCTCTGCATGCCAGGTGTCATAAGCCGCCTGCATGCGCAGCCAGGGGGCGGTGCCGTCTCCGAAGAGTTTGCCCAGCCTGACGGCCACTGCGGGAGATACTGGCTTGGCTTCGCGGAGAATATCGTAAAAATGCTGGCGTGAAATACCCAGCAGATTGGCGATTTCGACTTTGGTGCGTCCTGTTGCGGGGACAATCACTTCTCTCAGCAGCGCGCCGGGATGACTGGGGCAGCGCTTCGCGTACCGTTTGGCAATGTAATCAACCATCATGCTTGTCCCTAATGATATTGTTCAAGATCAACACGTTGAGCATCTCCATCTGCGAACTCAAACGTCAAGCACCAGGGGCCATTTACGTGGACGGTATAACGCGTCGGCGTGAAGCCCTTCAGTGCATGAAAATCGAAGCCCGGCACATTCATTTCCGCAGGAAGAGAACAAGCATCAAGCCTGTCAAGCCGCAGCAAAATGCGTTCATGCAAGCGCTTGTCAATCTTTGAAGAAGACCCCAAAGACCACAGATCGGCGAGTGCCTTGTTCCTGAAACTTGCGATCACGTTTGCCACGTAAGCAGATTGCTTACTTCAAGTCAACCCGTGATGTCACAGAGCGAAGTTTTACCCCCGACGCCGCTCCCGCTTCGCAGCACCCGCCGCCGCCGTATCAATGCCCTTTGCAAGCTCCGACACGGGTCCCAGTTTTTCTTCCACCAGTTCAATGCTCGGGCGCTTGCCTTTGGTGTGGCCCTCGAGCGCTTTTCGCATCGAGGCCAAATGCTCTGGCGATGTGCCGCAGCAGCCGCCGATGATCCTGGCACCTGCGTCCAAAGCAATGCGGGCGTAGTCGGCCATGAGTTCTACAGTGCCGGTGTAGTGGATGTGGCCGTCGTGATATTGGGGGACGCCGCAGTTGCCTTTGGCGACGACGGCGATGTCTGGCCGCGCAGCAGTGATGCCCATGACTGTGGCGATCAATTCAGACGCTCCGACGCCGCAGTTGGCTCCGATAGCGACGGGTTTGGCGGCGAGGGTATCGGCGATGGCACCAAAGGCCGTGGGCGTCATGCCCATCATGGTGCGGCCGTTGGTGTCAAAGCTCATGGTTGTGACAATTGGCAATCCGGCCTGCGAAGCGCCTTCGACAGCGGCCCGCAGCTCGTCTTCAGACGACATGGTTTCCATCCAGAGCACGTCAACACCGCCGTCCTTCAGGGCCATGGCCTGTTCGGCAAAAGCTGATACGCCCTCTTCATAGGGGAAGGCGCCGACTGGCATGAAGATTTCGCCTGTTGGCCCCATGGAACCTGCAACAAAAATCTGCCGCGCAGTACAGGCATCGGCTTCGGCGCGGGCGAGTTTGGCGGCCGCCACGTTGACAGCGTGAACCTTGTCCTGGCCATCGTGCAGCTTCAGGCGATGGCGATTGCCGCCGAAGGTGTTGGTGAGGATGATATCGGCACCGGCTTCGATGAATTGCTTGTGCAGGGAGCGCACACGATCAGTATGGTCGAAGTTCCACATTTCAGGCGCATCGCCAGATTGCAGGCCCATGTTGAAGTAATTTGTGCCGGTGGCACCATCGGCGAGCATCCAGGGGCGGCTGGCAAGGGCTTCGGGAAAGGTTTGGCGGGCCATGGGAGTTCCTCAAAAACTATATAAAGAGGTCTTTATATGGTTCGACGTGCTGGGGCAAGCGGGTTAAACGGCTGCCTTGCCGTAATAGAGGTTTACCACATGCTCGGCTTCAGCGAAAAAGAGCCAGCGCTCGATCCAGAGCGCTATTGCGAGAGGCGGAACAACAATTGGCGCGATCCATGGTGAAATAACGGTGCAGGCCGTAAGGAAGACGGCCAGCGACAACAACAGAATGGTGGCCATGCGGAGTTTCTTGGCGTGTTTGCGGGCCACGACAAAACCCATTTCTTTCTGAATGAAGTTCTGGTTGGTGTGCGGCAGTTCCCACATACGCACGTTTTCGCCAAGACCGGTGGCTTCGCCTGTCGTGTGGCTGCGGGCGATGCGGTCTATCAGGTGCCAGTAGGCAAGTTTGAGGGCAATCGCGACGACAAGTGCTAACGTGGCTAGTGCCGCCTGAAAGATTTGCCAGCGATCAAAAAACACGGCGATGGCGGGGAGTAATGCTGCACCACTGGCGAGTGCCGAGGCGAGATACACCGGGACAACGAGTTTATGGTTCCACTGCCGGATGGTGCGGAGCGAGCGGTAGATCATCGCCGTGCAGAATACGGTAACAGTGCACATAATCAGGATCAGGACACCGAGGGGCTTGACCAAGGATGGCGCTGGAATGAGGCCGGACCATGTAGCAGCGAAGGCGATAGCGACGGGATAGGTTGCGACGGCGGCGACACCTTCACGGGAAAGCCATGACGAGCGCCACTGCGAAAGCGCGCGCCAGGCTCGTTCCGGATGGCCGAGGTGGAGGGTGGAGGACAAGAGGCCTGTGGTGATGAGGGCGAGAGCGATCACCGTTGTGGTGAGGGCGAAGGCTGGGGATGAGGCCTGGCCGTGGTTGAAGGCGACAAGGCCGAGGAGTGCGAGCAGACCATAGCCTGCGCCGGATGCGGTGGTGAAGAGGATGACGGAATAGGCGGGGTTCATTGGGTGAGTGCGGCGTCTGTGGAAACACCCCCTCCCCCCTTCGGGGTACTCCCCCATCGCAAGGGCGATGAGGGAGAAAAACACATTTTCTCCCTCGGCGTCTTCGCCGGGGGAGTACGGCGGAGCCGGGAGGGGGTGTTTCCACGAGTCATATCTCACCCCTCCAGTTTTGACGAATTGTCAGGCTGCGATGCTGTGCTTGCTGACGATGACGCCGTCAACAGTTTGTCGGCCCAGGCAAAAAGCTTGTCCATCGCTGATCCTGTGCTTTTCGGCATGGCTTCGGCAAAGGTTACAGTGTCGCGTCTGGCGCGGGGTGGCAGATATTTGTTGGTGGGTTTGTAGCCCATGTCGGCGAAAAGATCATAGCCGCCGCGTTCCTGCACCAGTTGCGAGACGGCGGAACTGCTGTCGCCCAGATCGCCGAAATGTCGCGCACCTGTCGGGCAGGCTTTCACACAGGCGGGGACGCGGTCTGATTCATCGAGATGTTCGTTGTAAATGCGGTCGACGCAGAGCGTGCATTTTTTCATCACACCTTCGGTGTGGTCATATTCGCGGGCACCATAGGGGCAGGCCCAGGAGCA
>CAXTKL010000155.1:0-4987 GCA_964244825.1 uncultured Aestuariivirga sp. | reverse complement strand
CGGAAACCCGACATTGAAGTCGACGATTGCAGTGATGAGGGCCCTGGGGATTGAGTTGACGGCGAAGGTTCCGGATGCGGCTTAGGGGCGGTGTGAGTTAAATGCACTGTCACCGAAATACCTCTCAAAGGAGAGTTGAAGGGATTTTGGTCGCTCTGGGTAAATGGGAACTGGCGCATCATATTCACTTTTAAGGATGGCGCTGTGAACGACGTTGATCTGATAGACTATCATTGAAGGATGAAAGCATGCCTATGAAAAACCCGCCCCACCCCGGGGAAATGATTGGAGACGCTCTCAGTGAACTGGGCATATCCATAAGTGCTGCTGCACGAAACCTTGGCGTGACGCGACAGCAGATTCACAACGTGATTGCTGGTCGCAGCGTGATCTCCCCCGAAATGGCACTGCGTCTTGAAAAAGGTCTCGGCAGTTCCGCTGACACATGGCTTCGGATGCAAATGAATTATGATCTTGCAAAAGTCCGCGCCCGCACAAAGTCAATCAAGGTCGCACGGCTTGTGGCGGCATAAAGACGGACGAATGGAAAATGTAATTGTTCGGCATGGCGTTTGAAGCAACCGGTGCACGAGATTTTGTGAGGTTAAAGGGAAGTGATTGGAGTTGAGTTCAATTGAGCATGCGATGCTCTCATCTAAAAAAAACCCCCGGTGCATTGTTGCCGGGGGTTTTGGTTTTGACGAAATGCAATTTATTTTGGTGGCAGGGGTACTGTCAGGTCGTAGGGTGTGCCGGATGAGAGGCCGTGTTTGATGCCCCAGGCGTACCAGTCGTCGACAACAGTGCCTGTGAGCAGGATGCCGATTCCGCCGCAGATGGGGCAGAGGACGGCGAACCACCAGGCCCAGCGATGGATGGATTCCATGGTGGCGTTGAAGCCCATGGTCCAGCGCCAGAACAGGGCGGCGCGTTCCGATGCCGTGCCACGGTCCACAATCTGTTCGATTTCGCGTTCACCACCGAAGCGGGACACGGCCAGAATGGTGGCGGCGTGCATGGCGAAGAGCAGCGTCGAGCCATAGAGGAAGGCAATCGAGAGCATGTGGAAGGGATTGTAGAACAGGTTGCCATAGGTGATCGAGAAATTCCCGGTCCAGTCCAGATGCGGGAAAATGCCGAAGGGTACGGCTTCACTGAAGTGGCCCATCAGCAGCGGGCGGATAAAGCCCAGCACCAGATAGAGCCAGATCGCAGCAGCAAAGGCCCAGGCCACGTGCGTTCCCATACCGAGGGCGCGGGCGCGGCGATAGGTGCGCACCCACCAGAGGATGATGGAGGTGGTGAGGAAGAAGCCGGCCATCAGCCACCAGCCGCCTTCTTTCAAAGGCGGAATGGAAATGCCGTATTTTTCTGCCGGTGGCTCCAGGGCCAGCCAGAAGAAGCGGCGGCAGAATTCAATCGGGCTCCAATGCACCGAGGCCAGCATGTTGAGGCCGATGATCTCGATGGCGACGAAGCCGCAGATCAGTGAGGCGAGCCCGATGTAGCCCAGATAGATGGGGCCGACTTGTGCATCACCCAGCCGCCCGAAGAGATGCACAAACTTCGGTGTGCCTTCGCGCTTGTAAATACCCGTCTGGATTGGAATGCCCATGTCGGCTGGGCCGTGAACCTGGATGCGGGTGAAGATGTTTTGATATTCAGCCATTTGAAATGCTCCGCTGTCCTGAGGTTATGACCAGATGGGAAGGTTCAACCACCAGTTCCACCATTCCGGCCAGCCAAGGGTCCAGAAGGGTCCGCTGATGATGATGCAGACGATGCTCCACAACACGGCACTCAGCGCCAGAAACAGCCCGAGGCGGTGGATGCCGAGGGTGCCGATGGAATAGCCGATGGTGTCGCGGAAGAAGGTGTTCTCGTGTTCTGCGGTTTTCACCGCCTGGCCCTTCGGCGGATTGGTGGCCGAGAGCACCAGTGCGCCATGCAGGGAGAGCGCCAGGGTGGTGGTGAAGAAGAAGGTGATGGCGATCATGTGGGCGGGGTTATAGTGGAAGTTCAGATAGGCATAACCTGTGTTTGACACCCATTCGAGGTGGCTCATGATGCCATAGGGGAAACCATAGCCCCAGGCCCCCATCAGGATGGGCCGGAACACTGTGAGCGTCGAATAGGCTGCGATGGCCACGCCGAAAGCGATGGGCACGTGATACCCCATGCCGAGCTTGCGGCAGATTTCAACTTCGCGCAGCAGCCACGATATGAAGGCACCATGGGCGCAAATGGTGATCCATTGCCAGAAGCCACCATATTTCAGCGGGGCAAGGGCCAGGCCATAGGCAATGTCTGGCGGTGCGATGTTGATCTGCCAGAGGTTCCATGTGGGTCCCTGGGAGGCGGAGTAGGCAATCAGGCCCACGCCCAGCAGGGTGCAAAACAGTGCCGTGACGCCGAAGAAGCCGACGTAGAAGGCACCAACCCAGAAATCGAAAAGATCTCCGCCGAGCAGCGTTCCACCGCGCACCCGATATTTCCGTTCAAAACTGAGCATCGCCATGGGCCGACCTCTTCAACAAATGAGTTCTGGATGATGTGATAATCTGCGAACGGGACGCCGGGCGGAGAGCGCCTGCTGCCCGTTCGCAGAGGGGTGAAATGACCAGCCTCAGCTGATCATCTCGGATTGTTGAATATCCACCGATGCTGTCTTGCGTGGACCTTCCAGCCAATTGAAGCGGTCGGTCGACAGCAGAATGAAATGGATGATGATGGCAAGGACGAACAGGAAGGTGAACAAAGCCACCAGTGTTCTCCTCGGATCGAACATTAGCCACATGCGCCACATAGTTCGGTCCTCCTTACACGAGATCTGTCGTTGGCCTTACGGCCTCGGGCAGAACCATTTCGACGTTGGATGTTGCATAGCCATTGACTCCTGGCAGCCACGGGCGCCATTGCCAGACAAGGAAATGCGCGATGATCGCGATGACCGTGAAGGCGATGAAGCTTGTGACGAACATGCCATGGAATTCCCTGGCTTCACTTTCAGATAGGCCTGATGTAGACCCGCGTAGGTCAGCCATGTGTTCTACTCCCGGCTGGGGTCCGAAGACCCTGTTACCCCGAAATCCCCGGGGCAGGGCATCACCACAGCTTGCGCTGTGACGAAGCAGTTTGCGTTTGCCTCACATGAAGGCGAACGGAACGCAGCTATAGGCAGCGGTTTTGGCCGCCTGGTAAATCGAACGGTTGTCGTGGCCCCAGTTCCAGGGCAGCACGCGCTTGACGAGGGTTGCCACCAGCATGGCAACAAAGGTCACGGCCATCAGCAGGGTGAAGGCGAAACGGTCTTCACTGCGGCGGGTTTTGCTTTTCATGGTCTTCTCCCTCTCTAGTTCACACTGGCAAGCGCGCGGCTTGCCTTCACAACATCTTCGACATCGACTTGTGTCGCTGAGGCAAAACGGGCGATGCGCTCGGCACCGTCGCGCAATTTCTTGGCGGCGGAAATGCGCACCAGAACGGGTTGCCGTTCCAGCACATCATCCAGCATGCGTTTGGCAGTCTCGCTCCACGCCAGTTCATCACGGCCCGGTGTGGCGTCCACCTTGTCCATTTCAGACGCCAGGGGCAGAATGTGGAACAGCGCATCGAACAGTGCGTTGCAGACTTCCTGCACGAGGTAAGTGGCGCCGGCGTAACCCATGAAGGGTGTTCCGGTGTGGCGGCGGATGATGGCACCGGGGAATGAGGCGGGGATGTAGGCGCAGCGCGCGCCGACATCGGCAGCGTACATGCGTTCATTGAAGCTGCCGAACAGGATCAGCGGAGGTGTGTCCTTGATCATCTGCTTGATGGCGGCATTGTCGGTTTTCGCTCCCGGCAAACGGGGCACGGCAAAGGTGCAGGGCAGCCCCATTTCTGTCTCAAGGAAATTGCGGATGCCGCGGGTGTAAGTTTCAGTGGCGACGATGGCGAAGCTGGCGGTGCCGAAGAAATCCTGCGTCACCGAGCGCCACAGATCCCACAGCGGTTTAATGGTGGTGTGCTTTTCTTTTTCAATGAAGGGTTCAGGATCAAGACCCAGCATTTCGCCGAGCTTGCGCAGGAACTTGGTTGTGGAATGCAGGCCGATGGGGGCTTGCAGATAGGGGCGGTCCAGCACTTCGCAGAGCTTGCGGCCGAATTCGCGGTACATGCAGATGTTGACTTCAGCATTGGCGAGTTTGGCGACGTCAGCCAGGTGACTGCCAAGGGGGAAGGACAGGTTCACTTCAGCGCCGATGCCTTCGACGAGTCTTGTGATTTCCGTGAGATCAGAAGCGGAGTTGAAGGTGCCGTAAATGGTGCCGATGATATTGACGCGAGGCTTCTCGCCTTCCTTGCGCGGCTTCATGGTGGGCACGTTTTTCTTCTTCACGCCAAATTCCGTCCACAGCCACATCAGGGCGCGGTCGGCGCATTGCCATTGATCTTCATCAATGGTGCGCGGCAGGAAGCGTTGCACGCCGGTGCCTTGCGGCGTGACGCCGCCGCCGATCATTTCAGCGATGGAGCCTGTAACCACAACGGACGGCAGCGAAGGATCAAGCGTCTTGTGGGCGCGGCGCATGGCGCCTTCGGTGCCGTGCTGGCCGAGTTCGGCTTCGCTGAGGCCTGTGACGACGATGGGGAGTTCGTGGGGTGGCAATGCGTCGGTGTAATGCAGCACGGACGTCACAGGCAGGTTTTCACAACCGACGGGACCGTCGATGATGACTTGCAGGCCCTTGATGGCGGTGAAGACGTAGACAGCACCCCAGTAGCCGCCCGCGCGGTCGTGATCGAGGACTAGCATGTGATGGCCCTCCTCATGTGCCCACCGACTCTTCAGCCTTGGCTTTTGCCGCCAGCATGCCTGCGTATTTTTTCTTGAATTCTGGACGGTCCAGTGGCACTTCGCGCCAGATGCCGGAGGTGTGGCCGTTGCCAATGCCTTCGAAGAAAGCGCTCATTTCGTCGAAGCGGTGTTGATTGCCAATGGCCG
>CAXTKL010000154.1:0-5220 GCA_964244825.1 uncultured Aestuariivirga sp. | reverse complement strand
AGCCAGCCGCAATTGCGGCCCATGACTTCGTGGATCAGCAACATGCGCGGATTGGTGCTCTGCTCGTTCACCGAATTTTCCCAGAAGATCGCACCCTGCTCTGCCGCTGTGGCCGCGCCTAAGGTTTGCGCGATGGGAATCACGTCATTGTCGATTGTCTTTGGCAGGCCGACCACGGTGAGATTGTAATTGTTGCTGGCGAGATAGGCCGCGAGGTCCGCCGCCGTGGTGTTGGTGTCATCGCCGCCGATGGTGTGCAAGATTGTGATGCCGTCTTTCACCAATTGCTCCGCTGCCACATGCAAGGGGTTCTGGCCTTCCTGCACCAGGCCGCGCTTGATGCAGTCCTTGACGTTGGTGAGCTTGACGCGGGAATTGCCGATGGGCGAACCACCATGTTGCGTGAGGACCAGCGCTTGCTTGCGCACTGCTGCGGTGACGGGGATCGACCAGCCCTTGAGCAGGCCCATATAGCCATTGCGATAGCCGATGATCTCGGCCTTCGGCAGTTTCTTCGAATACATGTCAATGAGAAAGCCCACAGAAGCGGAGAGACATGGGGCGAGGCCACCCGCCGTCAGCAATGCGATTTTGTGTTTCCGAGGGGGGGCCTTGGCCATGATGTGCGCTCCGCAAAAAATGAATGGGGGTTTCCTAACCGAGTCACAGGTGAAAGGCTAGTCGGTTCGGTTGTGCTATGACGGACCAATTCACACCCCAGGAGACCCATGCGATGAATGCCGACCACCCCGTCAAACTGCTGGCCCAATGCCTGCTGGAAAGCGATTACGACAACATTCCCCCGCGCGAACGCCGTGTGATTGAACGCATCGCCCGCAGGGTGGCCGTGTCGCGCAACACCAACGTCGAGCATGACCAGGCCCTGACTTTTGGTGAAAAGCTGGCGGATCGCGTGGCCAGTTTCGGTGGTTCATGGACCTTCATGATCATTTTTGCGGCGGTGCTGTTGTTCTGGGTAGTGCTGAACTCTCTGATGCTCAGCAAGGGTTTTGACCCCTACCCCTATATTCTGCTGAACCTTTTCCTGTCGATGCTCGCCTCGATCCAAGCCCCGATCATCATGATGTCACAAAACCGCCAGGCCGCCAAAGACCGCCTTGACGCCGCCCATGACTACGAAGTCAACCTGAAAGCCGAAATCGAAATCATGGCACTGCATGAAAAGCTGGATGAGATGCGTAGCAAGGATCTGGTGGAGTTATTGAGGCAGCTGAAAAAGTGACGCGCCTCAGGCCGTGGTTGCCAGTTCTTCGCCTTCATGTGTCATGCTCATGTAGATGACGATGGCCGCAATGGCTGCAAGGAAAAGACCACTGGTGATAATGGTACCCAAGCCCATGCCGCCATATTCATGGGGCTGCGACAGCAGATCGCCGAAGGACGCACCCAGGGGCCGCGTAAAAATATAGGCCAGCCAGAAGCCCAGAATGGCATCAAGACCCAGAAAGAAATAACCAATGGCATAGGACGCAATGATCATGCCGAACAAAATGCCAGTGCCAAGATAGCCAATGCCGAATTGCTCGGCCACCAGATCGCCCGCCGCCGTGCCCAGGGCGAAGGTGAAAAGAATGGCCAGCCAGTAAAACGCTTCGCGTTTGTTGGTATAGATCGAATGAATGGAGAGCGTTTTTTCCGAATTATACCACAGCAGAAACGTTGCGGCTAAAGCCAGCGTGAAGGCAATGGTGGACGTGACGAGCGTCACACCGAAATTATCAACGAGATTATCCGTCACCAAAGTGCCGACAATGCTGATCAGCACAACGGCGAGCCAATAGGACCAAGGCACATAGCGCTTTTGCGCAAACTGCGCGATCAGCGCAACAACAAGAATACCAGCCATGATCAGCGATGTCATGGTCAGGCCGAGGCCGAGATTGACTGCGAGATAATCCGCAGCCGTTTCCCCCATCGTCACGGCCATGAGCTTTATGAACCAGAAATCTATGGTGACTTTCGGAACACGGTTGAATTGTGTGGATGTGGCGATCGTGCTGGTCATGGTATTGCTTTCTATTGCTTGGCCAAGGCAAGGCCCTGAGCAGAGAATTCATCGGCGTGAACATCATCGTCGGCATTGCAGCGTTCGGTGGCTTTGGTCACGAAGTCACCTGCTGCAACAGTCTTGTCAGCCGCTACTTTTCCGGTACTGATGGCGCCCCGCAAGGCAGTCAACATGGTTTCACACGGTATGGGATGACCATTCGAATCCGTGACATCAATGCCGGCGACCTTGCCAACGACGCCTCCCGAGCCTGACGAACCGGTCGGATTGTCGAGTGCCGCAGTCAAAGCCGCCAGCGTGGCTGTCACCTTTTCAGCATCTGGCGTTCCGGCCCGCAGCGCCTTGAGTGCGTGATCAGCAGCCGAGTCAACAATTCCCCATGCATCAGGATTGAGAGGATGCATTGTCGGTTCTGCATCATCCCATGCGGTTTCAAAATCGGTGATACGCTTTTGCGCCTTTGCCATGTCGCCGGTTTTGGCAATCGCCGTGACATCGTCAATAATGGCGCTCATGGGCGAGAGATCGCCAAGGCTCTTGGCCTCCGCTGCTTGCGCCGGGTGCGGCACCGCGTAAACCTGAAAACCCGTGAAAGCCGCAACGGGAACGGCGGTGAGGAGAAGTGCCAGCAAAATCTGTTTCATGCCAGTGGGCTAAAACAATATGTGCCAAATGTGAAATTACGATTTCGTATGCTGGGCGTCATAAATTCTTCCGGTAAACGATAAAGGACGAGCGCGGCGTAATGCTGTCATACAGGGAGCGAGCAGCGGCATTGTATTCCTGGGTTTGCCAATACAGCCGGAAAGCGCCTTTTTCCCTGGCTTTTTCTTCACAAGCCATAATCAGTTTCTTGGCAGCCCCGCTTCCACGCGCCACGGGATCAACAAACAGATCCTGCAAATAGCAAATCTGCTGCGTGCTCCACGTGTTGTCATGGAAAAGATAGTTGCAGATGCCGATGACCTGACCATCCCGTTCCGCCACCAGCGCGTCTATGTTGCTCGTGGGATCAAGAATGCGCGCCCACGTCTGTGCAGTTGCTTCATCGCTAACTGCTGCGCGGTAGAAGGCCACATAGTCCGCCCAAAGCACGCGCCATCTCAATTCATCGTGTACTGCCGCAGGTCGGATGATGATGTCTGGCATGATTGAGGTCCTTCAGTTCGAAACCACCACATTGCAGCCGCAGGCGAACGGGACAAGCCCAGTTTCATTACTGCCGGACAATCCAGTTCTGTCGGCGCCTACCAACACGTATACCCGCCATCCACAGACACAATACTCCCTGTCATCAAACTCGACGCATCACTCGCCAAAAACAGGATGACCGACGCAATTTCCCAAGGCTGGCCCATGCGGGCCATGGGGGTGCCGTCAATCCAGTGTTTGCGCACGTCGGGCTGCAACGCCACGTCTTTGGTCAAATCAGTTTCAATGTAAGTCGGTGCCACCGCATTCACCCGCACGCCGCGCGGCGCCCATTCCGCCGCAAGTGAGCGCGTAAGGTGATGCACCCCTGCTTTCGACGCGTTGTAATTCGCCTGCTCCTGCGGGTAATTCACAATCTCGGCGGACATCGAACCAACATTCACGATGACACCACGGCCCTGTGCCAGCATGGCCTTGCCAAAGGTCCGGCAGCACCAGAACACGCCGTTCAGATTGACATCGATCACCTTGTTCCAGGCAAAATCATCCATGGTTTCAGCCGGAATAAAAGACATCGCGATACCCGCATTGTTGACCAGCACGTCAACCCCGCCATGGCGCTTGACAATCTCCGCTTGCGCCCGTTCAACAGCGCGGGCATCGGTCACATCCAGGGCAATGGCATCCGCTTTCCGGCCGTGGGCAGTCAATGCAGCCGCTGCCTTCACCGCGCCCGCCTCATCCAAATCCGCAATAACCACCAGCGCCCCAGCTTCTGAAAGCGCCTCAGCCGTGGCAAAACCAATCCCGCGCGCGGCACCCGTGATCACCGCAACCTTACCGTCGAGCCTGAACTTTTCGAGATACATTTCACATCCTCCGTCGCTTGTCGGTGCACAAACTAACCCGTTGTCACACGCAAAGAAGTTTTATTTCGCCAAATCTGAATTTGCCTAAAAATATTGCAATCTGCACAGTTATTGATCAAAATAAACAGTTGAGAAGACGAGTCCAATGTCAACCCTTTGAATTCATTATATTGTCAACTTGGCACGGCCCCTGCAACTCCGCGTTCAAACCTTAACGAGGCGTAAACTCCCCATGAAGAAGATTGAAGCCATCATCAAGCCGTTCAAGCTTGATGAAGTCAAAGAGGCGCTGCAACTGGTGGGGTTGCAGGGCATCACCGTGACCGAGGCCAAGGGCTTTGGCCGCCAGAAGGGCCACACCGAATTGTACCGTGGCGCTGAATATGTTGTGGACTTCCTGCCCAAGGTCAAAATCGAGGTTGTGATCTCCGACGAGCTCGTGGACAAAGCCGTTGAAGCCATTCAAAACGCCGCCCGCACCGGGCGCATCGGGGACGGAAAG
This sequence comes from uncultured Aestuariivirga sp., assembly GCA_964244825.1. Lineage (GTDB taxonomy): Bacteria > Pseudomonadota > Alphaproteobacteria > Rhizobiales > Aestuariivirgaceae > Aestuariivirga. The sequence goes on along the minus strand of CAXTKL010000154.1, from coordinate 668 downwards.
ATTTTCATTTCCAACATCGAGCATGCCATTCGCATCCGCACCGGTGAAGCCGGCACGGACGCGCTGTAATATCGTTACTTCAAAAGCCAGACCAAAGAGGACAACAATGGCCAAAGACACTCCCATCGAAACTGCCTTGAAGACCATCAAGGACAAGGACGTGAAATATGTCGACCTGCGCTTCACCGACCCGCGCGGCAAGATGCAGCATCTCACCATGGACATCAGCCAGATGGGCGCAGACGCCTGGGACGAAGGTCTGATGTTTGATGGCTCTTCGATTGCCGGCTGGAAGGCCATCAACGAGTCCGACATGATCCTGAAACCTGATGCGGCGTCCGTTCACATGGACCCCTTCTACGCCCAGAACACCATGGCGGTGTTTTGCGACATCGCCGATCCAGGCACCGGTGAAGGCTATAACCGCGATCCACGTTCCATCGCCAAGCGCACGGAAGCCTATTTGAATTCGACAAAGCTGGGTGACACCGTATTCGTGGGTCCGGAAGCTGAATTCTTCGTCTTCGACGACGTGAAGTTCTCCACCAACCCTTACAAGACTGGCTTTGAACTTGACGGTGTTGAACTGCCAAAGAACTCTGACCGCGACTATGAAAACGGCAACATGGGCCACCGTATGCGCACCAAGGGTGGCTACTTCCCCATGA
>CAXTKL010000153.1:0-5366 GCA_964244825.1 uncultured Aestuariivirga sp. | reverse complement strand
GACGACCTTCAGGTTATGAGCCTGACGAGCTACCGGGCTGCTCCATCCCGCGTCATAGCAACATGACATCGTCATGAACGCGGGCGGTGTGTAGCAGTGCGCTTGGCAAATGGGAACCCCTTGTGAACATATATTTTCGCAGCGCGGCAATGTGGAAAGAACCATGAACCTTGTGCCGTTGCGGCACAGCTGTGCGGGCTTTGCACAGTCTGGTAAGTCCTTGTTAAGTGGAAATCTTTCAGCTGGAAAGGGTTTCGAAACCACCTTGCGCTAATCTGGCTTCACGACATGCGTTGCCTCTTAGCGGGGAAGTGTCTCAGGTGTTCCGGGATAAGGTACTGCGTACCCGGATACCAGTTTGTAACATGGGAAGCTTCCGGAAACGGACGCTTCCCATTTGTTTTAAGCCGTCTGCTTTACTTGCCCTTGCCAACTACAAAGTGTTCAAGCATGAGCACGCTTGGGCCAAAGCAACTCGAACATGGCCACGCAGTGAGAAGGAGTGCGAATGTTGAACCGCAGACAGTTTCTTGGCGCGGCAACCTCGCTGTTTTTCAGCCCGCACCCGGCCGTTGCTGTACCACATCACTTGACAACGCAGGACGTATTGCAGACCTGGTATAGCCTTGCGCTGGAGCTGGTGCGGCATACGGCAACCTATTCACCCCCCGTTGCCAGCCGCACTTTTGCTTACCTCGGTCTTGTTGCATTTGAAGCCGTGGCCTCCGGTGGTGGCGCGTTGCAGACCCTTGCGGGGCAGTTGCCGGATCTCAAGCCTCTGCCTGCGCGGCTAAGGGATCACAAATATGATGAGGCCAATATTTTGCATGGCGCACTGCAATTCGCGGTGCTGCAGTTGTTCAGCCACACCGGACCATCGGGCATTCGCGCAATAGATGCCGTCGGTCAAAAAATACATGCTGCGCTCAACACTGGAATCTCGGAGTCTCGCATCAAACACAGCCGGGCCTATGGCGAAGCCTTGGCAAAACATGTGATCGACTGGTCGGTCAACGATGGCGGTGCCGAGATCGTCAATATGGGGTTTCCCGGATCGTTCACACCTGTTGCAGCGCCGGGACACTGGAAGCCCACCAGCGTCATCCGCATGCAGCAGGCCCCTTTGTTGCCAGGCTGGGGCAACAACCGTACCTTTGCCATTGCCAATGGTGCCGCTTGTGCGCTGCCACCGCCGCCTGCCTACAGTGAAGAGAAGACGTCGGTGTTCTATCAACAGGCGTATGAAGTCTATGACACGGTGAAGAACATTACATCCGAGCAGCGTTTGATTGCCCGCTTCTGGTCAGACGATCCGATGTTGTCACCCACGCCACCTGGGCACTGGATGTTCATCGCACTGGATATACTGAAAACCAGAAATGCCAGCATCGAAGACAGTGTGGACCTGTTGGCCAGGCTCGGCATGGCCGTGTCGGATGCCTTTGTGGCCTGCTGGAAAAGCAAGTTTGATTATGACCTGTTACGGCCTGTCACGTACATCAAAAAAGTCATCGACAAAACGTGGGAACCGATTCTGATCACACCACCGTTTCCGGAATATCCGTCCGGACATAGTGCCCAGTCTGGAGCGGCGGCTACGGTGCTAACGCAGTTTTTTGGCGAGAATTTTGCCTATGATGATATGACCCATGTCAGGGAAAAGCTTCCGGTGCGGCCCTATAGAAATTTCTGGGACGCGGCCAATGAAGCTGGAATTTCCAGACTCTATGGCGGCATCCACTTTCGCGCAGCAGTCGAGCGCGGACTGGATCAGGGCCGTTGTGTCGGCGCTGCCGTCAACGCCTTGAAGACGAGGCGTATTGCATGATCCGTGGACTGATGATGTGTGCGATGGCCGCTGTTTTTCCTGCCAGTGTTGCCCGAACTGAAATGCCAACGCCGCCCGTACCGACCTATGAAGAGGTGACGAAGTCCTCCGGCGTGTCATCGGTTTATTCGGGTGAATATCTGTATATGGTGGGTGGTGGAGCGGCGACGTTTGATTGCAATGGTGACGGTTACCCCGACCTTTTCACGGCGGGTGGTGAAGGCCGGGCTTCGTTCTTTCGCAATACGTCGAAACATGGCGGTGCTTTGACATTCCGCAAGCAGAAAAGTGGACTGGAACTCGACAAGGTCACAGGCGCCTATCCGCTTGACATTGACGCCGATGGGAACATTGATCTGGTGGTCTTGCGCGTCGGCGAAAACAAGGTCATGCGCGGCCTTGGTCATTGCAAGTTCGAAATGGCCAACAAGCGCTGGGGTTTTGACGGGGGCGACGCCTGGTCGACGGCGTTTGCCGCGACTTTTGAAAAAGCTGCGACATGGCCCACCATCGCCATCGGCAATTACATCGATCCCAAGCAGGAAATTTCGCCATGGGGGTCCTGCACCGAGAACTGGTTGCACCGCGCCCGCAGTGACCAAAATAAGCCGCCTTACGCCTTCACCAAGCCCGTGCCACTGACGCCCAGTTACTGTGCTCTCTCGATGTTGTTCACGGACTGGAACCGGTCTGGCACACCATCCCTGCGCGTGTCGAATGACCGTGAATATTACGAAGGTGGCGAAGAGCAGATGTGGAAGATCGAACCTGATCAACCTCCAGCTCTTTATACGGACAAGGATGGCTGGAAGCGTCTGCGCATCTGGGGCATGGGCATTGCATCTGCAGATGTGAACGGCGACAGCTATCCAGACTATTTTCTGACCTCCATGGCGGACAACAAGTTGCAGGAACTGAAAGAGGTTGCGGCTGACGGCAAATCAAAAGCGGATTTCAAGGACGTGGCCTGGCCCAGTGGCGTCACCTTGCACCGTCCTTCATTTGGCACAGAGATGAAAAATTCAACGGCGTGGCATGCGCAGTTTGAGGATGTGAACAATGACGGCCTTGCCGATCTGTTTGTGGCCAAGGGCAACATTGACAAGATGCCGGACTTTGCCATGAAAGACCCAAACAACCTGGCCTTGGGCAAAAGAGATGGTACGTTCGTTGACATGGCGAAGGAAGCAGGCGTGGCCAGCACGGAAACGTCGCGCGGTGGCATGGTGGTGGATTTCAACCTGGACGGCTTGATGGATCTTGTGGTGGTCAACCGCCGCAGCCCGGCGCAAGTCTGGCGCAATACGTCAAAGAACATGGGCCACTGGCTGCAAGTGAAGCTTGACCAGAACGGACCGAACCGCGACGGCGTCGGCGCCTGGATTGAAGTGAAGCGCGGGGATGTAATCACGCGGCGCGAAATCACCTCCGGTGGCGGCCATGCATCGGGGCAATTGGGCTGGTGGCATTTTGGCCTGGGTCCATCTGACAAAGCAGAAGTGCGTGTGTTGTGGCCCTATGGCGAAACAGGGCCATGGCAAGCTGTTTCGGCAGATGGCTTTTATGTGTTGAAAGCCGGTGCTGAACCAAAACCTTGGGCACCGAAGTAGCACTGGATTTGTCACATACGTATTGGCAGATTGCAGGCATGTTGAAGCGTTGCGTCCCCCTATGATGTTTGATCTCGTCATTTTCGATTGCGATGGCGTTCTTGTCGACAGCGAGATGCTGAGTGCTCAAGTCTTGCGTAAACAGCTTGCCGAAATCGGTATTGCACTTTCTTTTGAACAGTTCCGGGCAGAATTTCTCGGCCGCAGTTTTGCGTCCGCCGCGCAGAATTTGAAAGCGCGCACCGGGTGCGAATTGCCGGAACATTTTGCCCGGGATTATTTCATTCACCTCAATGCCCTGTTTGCCACGGATTTGAAACCGATGTCTGGCGTGCAACACGTTCTTTCCGCTTTGGTGGCAGACCATTGCGTCGCATCGGGTTCGATTCCGCCACGCCTTGATTTTTCGCTGAAGGTGTGTGGCCTTGATCAGCATTTCGGTCATCGCGTTTATTCGGCAGCCCTGGTGAAACATGCAAAGCCCGCGCCGGATCTGTTTCTGCACGCCGCCAAAGCCCATGGTGTCGCGCCATCGCGTTGTCTTGTGTTGGAAGACAGTGAGATGGGGGTGCGTGCCGCGCTGGCTGCGGGAATGACAGTATGGCACTTTGCAGGTGGTTCCCATATCAAGGCGGGTCATCGGCTTCCACCCGGGCTGCCAGTGGACCATGTGGTCCAGGACATGACAGAACTCCTGCACTTGTTTTGCGCGGCTGGCCTGTGTGACAGTAGCGGCGCAACAGATTTGAAAGTGAAAAGCCTTGGCCCGCAAACCTGAACCCGAGAAAGAGCGCCTTGACGATGCGGGCCGTGCTGGATGGTTGTATTACATTGCGGGCAACACCCAGGATGAAATTGCCAGAAAGCTTGGCGTGTCACGGCAGACGGCACAACGCCTCGTATCGCTGGCGGTTTCGGAGCGGTTGGTGAAGGTACGTTTCGATCATCCCCTGGGGCGCTGCCTGCAACTCTCCGCCCGGGTGAAGGAGGTTTATGGGCTCGACAGCTGCGAGGTCGTACCGGCCGACCCCACATCAAATTCAGAAACACTTGGCATTGTGGAAGCGGCAGCGGCGGAGATGGAGCGCTATCTGGTGTCGCGCCATCCCGTTATCATCGGTTTGGGAACGGGACGCGCGTTGCGCGCTGTTGCCGAACAGGTCAGCCCCATGGAATGCCCGCAGCACAAGATTGTCTCCATCGTCGGCAATATTGCGCCGGATGGATCGGCGACCGTGTTCGAGGTGTCATCGCGCGTGGGTGACAGGGTAGGGGCACCGCATTACCCCATGCCGTTTCCTGTGATTGCCGCCACAGTGCATGAAAAGAACCTTCTGGTGCAGCAAAAGTCATTGCGCAATGTCATGGATCTGGCGGCTCAGGCCGACGTCACCTTTGTCGGTATCGGCACGGTGGATGAAACGGCAGCACTGCTGCGCGACGGTTTTGTGCGGCCTGATGAGCTGCGGGCCATGGTCAAGGCCGGGGCTGTGGGTGAGATCACGGGTTGGAGTTTTGATGCGTCGGGCAGGCTGATCGACGGGCTGGTCAATGACCGGGTGCTCAGTGTTCCTGTGGATATGCCAGCCAGACGGCGCATCATCGGCGTGGCCATGGCCGCTGGGCGCTACAAGGCCATCAAAGGTGCTGTCACGGGCAAATTGATCAACGGCTTGATCACCAATGAAGCTATGGCTGAGCAATTGCTGCGATAGTGAGCAATTATTCAAAATGTGTTAAATCTCATTGTTACAATAGTTTACCGCACGTGCTTTGGCGTTATCCCGCAACGCAGCGACGAATCGGGCTTGACTCTTTCCTGCAACAGTCGTGACTTATTCCCGCGATCTGGGCAAAAGCCCGCGTATCCACTTGGGAGGACTATCAATGAAATCCATCGTTAAAGGCGTCTTGGGCGCCTTCGCGTT
>CAXTKL010000152.1:0-5474 GCA_964244825.1 uncultured Aestuariivirga sp. | reverse complement strand
AAAGGGGCACCGCCCGCTCTGCCTTTTCTGACAGTTTGAGTGGTGCCCCTCGGGAGGAACTCTTGTTTCAGCCAAACCTTACTTGAAGGTCTGCACCCGGGCCATGTGGCCCAGTTGATAGCGCTTGACGCCCATGTCGGCCAGGTCGCCGTCCGACAGGCTTTCGATTTCGCGGCGTTGGGCTTGATAGCCCTTCATCCGGGAGCGGCGCTCAAGCAGGCGCCCGAACACCGTGAAGCTGCTCATGAACGTGACGCCTCACGGGCAATGCGGGTGATGTCGGAACGGCCAAAGCCAAGGTCCGCCAATTCGCGGTTCGACAGGGTTTCGAGTTCCGCCACAGTGCGGCTGTACTTCTTCCAGGTGGCAAAGCGGGTTTTCAAGGTTTCAAACATGATAATGTCCTTTCGGAGTGAATTGATTTAGCGGACGGCGGCGCGGGCAACGCGGGCAATGTCTGCACGCATGATGCCAAGGTCAGCCAATTCGCGGTTCGACAGAGCAGCAAGCTCCGATACGGTCCGGTTGTAACGCTTCCAGGTGGTGATGCGGGTTTTCAGGGTCTCAAACATGATAATGTCCTTTCGTTTCGTTTTGCGGAGCCGGACCTGTTCCGGCTGTCTGATTTGCTTTCTTCAACAATCGAAAGATATGTGCATCGCAGCAAATTTAGCAATGCTAATTTTGCATGGCTATAATTCCAAATACAATATCAATATGTTAAACTATTATTACAGTCGCAATTCCGCCTGTCTTTCGAACAGTTTGGCGATTTTAACGGCATTTGTGCGACAAAATACCTACATCAGGCTGTCATAATTCATCCATTTGTAATAAATTTGCATAACTATTCGCCAATTTGCATCGCATTGCAGCAAAATCAAAGCGCTTTGAAGAAGTGGTGGCCATTTTTGGTTGAAGAGGGCTGCAAAACGCAGTCGGCGGCCAATCCATAGTTAACGGTTGGTTAACCAATCGGCTTGCGCGAATTCTTTACCATCACTGCCCTAGGATCGCTGTCATCAATGCATTGACGGGGCCCGTGCTGGCCCTGACCCGGAGGCCACCTTGTCGCTAGACTTGCCGCATGAAGCTGCAGACCGCTTTTCCTTTGAACCGGCTGTGTCCACTCCGGCCATTGACGTTGCAACGCCCGTGACGGACGTGTTGAATGCCGAACGCACCGTGCGCGCGCTTGGCCTGGCACGGCAAGTTTCTTATCATTGGGACATTGCCGCCGATCTCATCACCTGGAGCGCCAACACCCGGGACGTGTTAGGCTTTGACCCGTCATTGGTGAAAACCGGGCGCCAATTCGCCGCCCTGATGGACGGCGAAAATGTGTTTAGCCGCTACGATACGGTGCTGCGCTCTGCACGACGCGATACGGGCGATGGCGTGGAATATGAAATTGAGTACCGGTTGCGCCAGGATGCCAATTTGGGAACAACAGCGCCCTGGATTGAAGACACCGGACGCTGGTTTGCAGGGCCCGATGGTACGCCGCTGGATGCTCTTGGCATCATGCGCATCGCCGATGAGCGGCATCAGCGCGACCAGAAAATGAATTTTCTGTCGAATTGCGATCCTCTCACGGGGATGATGAACCGTGCCCGGATGACTGATGCATTGGGCGAAGCCATTACCGTGGCCAGCACCGACAAGCAGCCCTGCGCCTTTGCCATCGTCGCCGTCAACAATCTGGACGTGATGAACGAAGCCTATGGTTTTGAAGTGGCCGATGAGGTGATCATTTCCCTGGGCCAGCGCCTGCGCCAGGTCATGCGCATGGGAGATGGCATTGCCCGCTATTCCGGTTCGAAGTTCGGGGTCATTCTGAATGGCTGCAAACCCGAGGAACTGAATGCCGCGCTCGAACGCTTCATGCGCGCCGTGCGCGACAGTGTGATTGAAACGAAACTGGGCCCGGTCTGGGCATTGCTGTCGATCGGGGCTGTCAGTCTCCCCGCGCTCGGCGACAACGCTTCGGCCGCGATTGCCCATGCGGAAGAGGCGCTTAGCGAAGCTTTTCGTCTGCCCGGTGATGGTTTTGTGGTCTTTACCTCATCCGACGAGCGCAAGAGCCGCCGACTGCTCAACGCCCGCTGCGCCACGGAAATTGTCAATTGCCTGAGGGACGGCCTGTTCAAGCTGGCGTTCCAGCCCGTGTTCAATGCCAAGACGGGTGAAGTCTATATGCACGAAGCCCTGCTGCGCATGGCCGACACAACGGGTACTTTGATCACGGCGGGCCATCTGGTGCCAATTGCTGAACGTCTGGGCCTTATTCGCCTGATCGACCGGGCGGTGTTGCAGCTGGCCTTGCAGACCCTGCAAAGCTACGCCGATGCCCGGCTCTCCATCAATATCTCTGCCACCACGGTTACCGACCCGCGCTGGAACGCGCAATTGCTGGACATGATTGCGGCCACCCCCGAACCCGCCTCACGGCTGGTGGTGGAAATCACTGAAACCGCCGCCCTCGACAACCTTTCGACGTCCCATGATTTTGTCACAGCCCTGCGCAACCTGGGCTGCGGTGTCGCCCTCGACGACTTTGGCGCAGGCTATACCTCCTATCGCAACCTGAAAGAATTGCCGCTGACACTGATCAAGCTGGACGGCAGTTTCTGCTGCAATCTGGCGGAGGGTGGAGAAAATTACACCTTTGTGCGCAGCATGGTGGAACTTGCCCATGCCTTTGATCTGAAGGTGGTGGCGGAATGGGTTGATACGGCGGAGGACGCCGCCATTCTGACGCGCCATGGCGTGGATTATCTGCAAGGCAACAGGCTGGGTGAAGCCTCCATTGTGGCGCCTTGGGTTGGCGAACATGGACCAGGTTTTCAGATTGGTGCGCCAAGCCTCGCCCCAGTTGACCGGGTGCATTTCCAGCACAAGGTGCCTGATATCACCACGCCCCATGCGGGCGATGATATGGGAGAGCACGCACAGGTGAAGGTCGTCTCAACATCGCCAAATGCGGCCTTGCCTGAAACAGCCATATTAAAAATCGGGATGGAAAACCTGGATGACGCCACCCTCAATGCCGAAATTGCAGCTCTTGATGCAACAGCCGTGGCAGCCGCGCCCGATGTTGCCCCCGACGTGGAAGATCACCTCGATCAACTCCGTGCTGCCTTGTCAGCCCTCAACGCGGCCTTCGGCGAAACGGCGAAACCTGCCACAGACGGCGAGCGTTTAGCGTCTTAAAGCACCGCGTGCTCCATTGAATTCAAAATGACCGTCATTCCCGCCTTCGCGTCCGGGGAAAGTTTTGGTCATTGTAGTTCAAGCGGGAATATGTGTGCTTTGTGCGCGAACATGAAATACGAACTCAGAAATAAAAATATCTGGAGTTCGTCATTCCAAACGCGCGTGTAGCGAAGCGGAGCAAGTGATTTGGAATGACGAAAACTGAGGTGATTCCAGCTTTAGATTTTCCCCGGACACGCGTGTGCCTTCGCGGGAATGACGGGCGTTCGGACAATTGAACGTCACGGCTACCTGCTCTCAACGGTCCATCGCATTGATCTTCTGCTGCATGGCTGAAATCTGGTCTTTCAGGGCCTGCAGGTCATCCTTGCTGGCGGAAGGTGACGCAGGTTTTGTTGTCTCGGGTGGCACCGCATCGCTTGCCCCTGCGGCCGCGGCAAAGGGATTGGCGAAGTTGGGGGGCACAAAGCCTGGTGTCCCGAAGGGTGCGAACATTTTCATGGAGTCCTGAAACAACGCCATGTTGCGCTTTGCGGTTTCCTCCATCAGTTTGAACGGGTCGCCGCCACCAAACACATCGGCCATCTGTTTTTTGAGCTTGTCCTGGTCTTTCATCAGATTGCCCATGGAGAACTCGAGGTAATTCGGCACCATGCCCTGCATGGAATCGCCGTAGAAGCGAATGAGCTGCCGGAGAAAATTGATCGGCAGCAGATTGTTGCCTTCCTTGTTTTCTTCCTCAAATATGATCTGCGTCAACACCGAGCGCGTGATGTCTTCCCCGGACTTGGCGTCATAGACAATGAAGTCTGTGCCATCCTTGACCATCTTCGACAAATCTTCCAGCGTGACATAGGTGCTGGTCGCGGTATTGTAGAGCCGCCGGTTGGCATATTTCTTGATGACGGTGGCGTTCTTCGCTTTGGCCTGTTCTGGCCTTGATTGGTCATCGCTCACGCTCATCTCCCTTTACTCACGACTGACAAAAATTTGCGCTCTGCACCGCACAATTGCAAGTGCAAAAAACATTGGGCGGCGCAACATGGGTTTGGCTTTGCATTGCAACAGCAGGTCAAACTCTGCCATAACAGGGAAAATTCACCATGGGAGACTGTCATGTCCACAGATGTTGTCATTGTATCCGCTGCCCGCACGCCAGTTGGTTCCTTCAACGGGGCACTCGCTTCGCAGACCGCTGCCCAGCTTGGCACCGTGGCTTTGAAAGCCGCCATTGAACGCGCCAAGCTGTCACCCGGCGACATTGACGAAGTGATCCTGGGGCAGGTCTTGACCGCCGCCCAGGGCCAGAACCCTGCAAGGCAGGCGGCTATCCATGCCGGAATTCCCAATACCGCAACCGCCTGGGGTCTCAATCAGGTCTGTGGCTCGGGGCTTCGTGCAGTCGCACTGGGCATGCAGCAGATTGCCTCCGGCGATGTGAAGATCGTCGCCGCAGGCGGCCAGGAATCCATGTCAAAATCCACCCATGCCGCGCATTTGCGCGATGGCGTGAAAATGGGTGACTGGAACTTCATCGACACCATGATCAAGGACGGCTTGTGGGACGCCTTCCATGGCTATCACATGGGCACCACGGCCGAGAACGTGGCCAAGCAATGGCAGATCACCCGCGATGAACAGGACACTTTCGCCGTGGCCTCGCAAAACAAGGCCGAAGCCGCCCAGGCTGCGGGCAAATTCAAGGATGAAATTTGCAGCGTCACCATCGCAGGCCGCAAGGGCGATGTGGTGGTATCAGACGATGAATATATCAAGAAGGGCGTGACACTCGACTCCGTGACAAAGTTGCGGCCAGCCTTTTCGAAGGACGGCACGGTGACTGCCGCCAACGCAAGCGGCATCAATGATGGTGCAGCCGTGTTGATCCTGATGTCAGCAGCCGAAGCCAGCAAGCGCGGTCTTGAACCCCTGGCCCGCATAGCCTCCTGGTCCACCGCTGGCGTTGACCCGGCCGTGATGGGATCAGGCCCGATTCCCGCCTCGCGCCTTGCCCTGCAAAAAGCGGGCTGGAAAGCGGCCGACCTTGATCTCGTCGAAGCCAATGAAGCCTTCGCCGCCCAGGCCTGCGCCGTCAACAAGGACATGGGTTGGGATACGGCGAAGGTCAACGTCAACGGCGGCGCCATCGCCATCGGCCACCCGATCGGAGCCTCAGGTGCGCGGGTGTTGATTACGCTGCTTCATGAGATGAAACGCTCAGGTGCGAAGAAGGGTCTCACAACGCTCTGCATCGGCGG
>CAXTKL010000151.1:0-5547 GCA_964244825.1 uncultured Aestuariivirga sp. | reverse complement strand
TGGCCAGCAGCGGGCCAAACAGATAGCCGAAGAACAGCAGCAGGTAGAAGCCGAACGTGGTCTTCAGGACGAATTTCGAGGTCACTTGATGGCCTCGCCCAGTTTGACATTGAAAGCTTTCAGCATGCCCAACACAATGGCGATACAGGCCGCAAGCAGAATGAAGGCGTAGGCAGAACCGCGGGGCCAGTTGAAACTCTGGAAGAAGAAATCATAGACAATTTGCGTGAACCACAGGGTGCGCGGACCGCCCAGCAAAAGTGGTGCCGCCAATGACCCTGCTGCCAGCATGAACACCAGCGTACAGCCTGAGGCAATGCCGGGCTTAGCATGGGGGATGACGACATCGCGGTGAATTTTCCACCAGGGTGCACCAAGGTCCCGGGCCGCTTCGATCTGGTTTTTGTCGAGACTTTCAATGGCATTGTAGAGCGGGAAAATCATGATCAAAAGATTGGCGTAGGACAGGCCCACCCACATGCCGGTGTTGTGCAGGAGAAAATCAATCTTGCCATCTGGGCCTATGATGCCGAGTTTGATCAGACTGGTGTTCAACAGGCCATTGCTGGCAAGAATGAGCTTCACTGCAAAGGAGCGCAGGATTTCATTGACCCAATAGGGCACGATCAGACCCAGCAAAAGCAGGCGGACTTTTTGCGCGGTGCCTGCCTGGGCCATGTAATAGGCCAGGGGATAGCAGATGCACAGGTTGAGAAGCGTCACACCCGCTGACACCAGAATGGAATAGCGGAAAGCAAACATGTGTGTGTCGTTGAATTGACCGTCTGACGGGCTGATAAAGAATGACTTGTAGTTGGCGAAGGTCATGAAGTCGGTGGGGCCGCCGCGCTGGGCTGGCGGCAGTTTGGGGTGGAAGCTTTCCACGACCATGTAGAGATAGGGCAGTGTGACCAGGAACAGCGACCAGAAGGCCACGAGGCCGATGAAGGTGAGGCCGAGCACGGTGCCATTGCGTTCCCAATAGCTTTTGTGGGTGGGGTCATGGCGGGTGCGGGACTCATAGCGCGCCATCAACCAGAAGCCGATGATGACAATCAGCGGAATGAGAAAGACAAGGGTGCGGCTACTCACGGGCCATCTTCCCATCTGGCAAGACCAGGCCGAGCGCCGGATCGTAGCTGATGGTGGCCTCCTCACCCTGTAACGGCACCTTCGCGCCGCCGTGGCGACCCACGGTCACGGTCAGATTTTTCCGGGCTGCGCCCTTGAGGAAGACGTGCGTCATGTTGCCTTCGAAAGCGACGTTGATCACGGATGATTTCAGACTGCTGTCCACACCACCCTTGCCGAGCTTGAATGATTCCGGACGCACAAACAAAAGGGCCTTGTCACCAGTTTTGAGTGCCGTCGGATTACGGCCCCGGAGTTTGCCGAAGCCTGTGTCTACAACAGCTTCGTCCTTGGTGGCTTTGCTGACGACGCCACCAAACGGATTATTCTCGCCAACGAAGGAGGCCACGAAGGGTGTTGCGGGTTGATCATAGACCGTTGCCCCATCGGCCACCTGTTCAATCACACCGTCACTCATTACGGCGATACGGTCTGACATGGTGAGGGCTTCACCCTGGTCATGGGTGATATAAATGAACGTGATGCCAACACGTTGTTGAATGGCACGGAGTTCGTTGCGCATGTGCTGGCGCAATTTCAAATCGAGGGCTGACAGTGGCTCATCCAACAACAACACCTTGGGTTCAACGGCGAGGGCCCGGGCAATGGCGACGCGCTGCTTTTGGCCGCCGGAGAGTTCGCTGACCAGTTTGTCGCCCTGCCCGCCCAGCGCAATGAGATCAAGAAGTTCGCCTGCCTTTTTCATGCGGGTCGACTTATCGACACCGCGCACCCGCAATCCATAGGCGATATTGTCAGCCACTGTCATCAATGGGAAGAGCGCGAGGTTCTGGAAGATCAATGCGGTGGGGCGCTTGTTGGGGCCAATGCCCGCCATGTCCTGGCCGCCAATGCGCACATGGCCCGCCGATGGATCAAGAAAGCCTGAAACGGTGCGCAAGATTGTGGTCTTGCCGCATCCAGACGGACCCAGAAAAGAGAAGAATTCGCCACCCTTGATATCAAGATTGGCATTGTTCACGGCGGTGAAAGTACCAAACCGCACCGTCACGCCATCAAGCTCAACGCCCGCACTCATCTCCGCCCTACCCTCGTGTTGCCCTGCGGTTACTTGTCACCCGAATGGCCTGGGAGTGCAAGTGCGAACAACGCAAAAAAGAACAACCCCGCCGAAGCGGGGCTGAGGCAACTTTGTGTGCTTGTATTTTGATCAAGCCGCCTTGAACTTGTCCACATACTGGCTGCGGATTTCGGCATACCATGTGGGTTCTGCTGGCCATGGCCACAGGTTCTTCAAGGCGTCGCCAGGATAGGCTTCCTGGAAATTCTTCTTGAAGGTGTCAGAGGTGAAAGCATCAGCACCCGTGACGATGCCATTGTAACCTGAACCTTCCGCCACTGCGCCCGAGACTTCCGGCGTGTGCAGATAATCAAGGAAGGCATAAACCTGATCGCTGTTCTTGGCAGCTTTCAGCATGGAAATACCATCCATCCAGACAATCGCGCCTTCCTTCGGCGCCGTGTAGTTGACGGGTTTGCCATCTTTCTTCAGTGACAGCGGCGGGCCATCCCAGGTCTGGCCAATCCAGACGTCGTTTTCCATCAGGCCGGATTTGGTGTTGTCGGCTGAATCCCAGAACTGTTTGACATAGGCCTTGTTCTCGATGGCGAACTTGAGGATAGGGTCCCAGAGCTTCTTGAAGGACTCTTCGTCCTTGTAACCGTCGACCATGCGGTTGGAAGGTACCTTTCCCGAGCCATCCCACCAGAGGCCGATGCCCAACAGGAATGAGTGGCCGCGGCCCTGGGTGTGGCCCTTGACGCCCTCTTCCCACAATGAGCCATAGCTCAGTTTGGACACATCGCCCTTGTAAAGGTCTGTGCGGTAGGAGATGGCTTCCGAACCCCAGCAATGGGGCAAGTGGTGCAGACCACCATCCCATTCCCACAGGGCCTTGGAGCTGGCGACCATGGACGGCAGGATATTGCCGACATTCTTCAGCTTGCCCATGTCGTAGGGGGCGGTGACGGCAAGGTCCTTGAACTGGGGTGCACGGTTTACCGTGGGCTGGCAGAGGTCGAAGCCCTCGCCGCCTGTGGCCTGCAGCTTGTTGATCTGCTCTTCGTTCTGGGAAAACGGCGTCTGGTTGACCTTGATGCCCGAGGCCTTGGTAAAGTTCGGGATCACATCTTTCGGGAATTCATCCGACCACATCAACAGGTTCAACTCACCCGATGAAGACATGGCGTTTTGTGTTACAAGTGGCGTGGCAAAGCCCACAGCGCCCAATGCCACTGCGGACTTCATGACTGTGCGGCGGGACAGGCTGGCCATGCGCAGCGTTTCCAGCGTCGACAGCTGAGATTTGGTTTTTGTCATTTAGCGTCCTCCTGAAGGGGCGGCACAATGCATCGCCCCGAAAACTCCCATAGCGTCCGGCGGGCCCGGCTTCTGGCTGAGTATGACAGGGAGAATGACACTGTTATGACAGTTGGGCAATGGGTTTTGGACTGGACCAAAGATCACATTGTCGCTGGAGCCAAGCGGCAGCAAGCGCAAGCGGGAACCTTCGCCGCTGGCCTGCGTTTGGTCATGAGCCCACACTGGATATGGACGCAACATGAAGCCCCTGGATTTCCGCAGCCCTGCACATCTGCTGTTGCGTCAAGGACCCGGTGAGGGTTTGGCCAACCATGTCATCATTTTCGTTGGCATATGCGCAGTTCTTTATTTTGGCCAGGACATCCTGATTCCCGTGGTCCTGGCAATATTGTTGTCGATTCTGCTGACGCCCGTAGTGCGCGGGTTGCAAACGCTTCGCCTTCCGAAACCTGTGGCGGTGATCCTTGTGGTCTGCCTCAGCTTGCTGGCTTTAGCCGGTACCACCTTTGTTGTCGGGCGCACGCTGACAGGCCTTGCAACCGATCTGCCGACGTATCAATCCAACCTGCGCGACAAGGCCCGCAGCCTCAAACTGGCCGTGGGCAGCAGCGGAGCAATGGAAAAGGCCGCAGGGGTGTTGCAGGATCTGCAGAACGAAATCGAAAGCAAGTCCGGCCCGGCGACACAGCCGCAAAGCGCCAAGCCCATTCTGGTGGAAGTGAAAGATTCGCGTCTGGGACCTTTTGGTCCGCTGGTCAGCGTGATTTCCGTGGTCGCCCATCCGCTGGTGCAACTGGGCATCGTCATCCTAATGCTGGCGTTCATGCTGTTCAACCGGGAGGATTTGCGCAACCGAATCATTAGATTGGCGGGAACAGGCGATATTCACCGGACCACCGTTGCCCTTGACGAGGCGGGCAAACGCTTGAGCCGCCTGTTTCTCGGGCAGTTGGCGATCAATGCCTGTACAGGTACATTTGTTGGCCTGGCACTTTTCCTGCTGGGCGTGCCTGCTGCCCTGTTGTGGGGGCTACTTACCATGATTCTGCGTTTTGTGCCGTTCATTGGTACATTCCTTGCTTCGGTATTTCCCATTATCATTGCCCTGGCCGTCGGTGACGGGTGGAGTCTGCCTTTGGCCGTGATCGGTGTGGTGGTGGTTGCGGAAATTACGGCGGGTAATATTCTTGAACCGATCTTCCTTGGCAAGATGACAGGCGTTTCGGCGACGGCAATTGTGATATCCGCCGCCTTCTGGGCCACCATCTGGGGTCCCGTGGGGTTGATTCTGTCCACGCCGATCACGATAGGTTTAATGGTGCTCGGCCGCCATATCGAATCGATGAAGTTTCTCGAGGTCATGTTCGGCACTGAACCAGTGCTTAGTCCGGAAGATGCCTTCTATCAGCGTATGTTGGCGGGAGATGCCATGGAGGCGGCTGAATCGGCCGTTGATTACGCGGAAGATGATCGCTTGCAGGATTATCTGGAGAAAGTTGCGGTGCCGGGATTGTTGCTGGCACGCGCGGATCAGGAGCGCGGCGTGCTCTCGAAAGAGCTGACGAAGGAGGTGAGCCACACCTTTGCCGATGCTATTGATGACATTTGGTCTGATGTTGCCACACCTGACATTCCAAAGGCTGACGTAGCGCTGATCGCAAACTCCGGGGCGTTGAATTTCGCGGCCACCAAGGCCCTGTCTGCATTGCTGCGGCTGAAAGCTGTGCCCCACATCACGTTGCCGGAAGACGCCATGGCCCCGGGAAAGTTCCCTGACATTGACATTCGTCAGGCACATTTTGTCTGTGTGTGCAGTCTGGTGGCGCAATCCCCCGCCAAGCAAGCCTATGTAACGAAGCGGCTCAAGCCGTATACAGGTGATGCGCGCATCGTCCATATGGCCTGGAGCGGCACCGCTGACCGTCCTGACGTCATATCGTCAGCGGGTGCAATGGGTCTTTTGCCCGGGTCTACAAAGCCGCCATCAGACACAACTTCAAACCCTGCAATCGTCCAAGAACTACTTCCAGCGTAGGACGTCACAACAAATTTCGAATTTCGGTGACAGTGCA
>CAXTKL010000150.1:0-5669 GCA_964244825.1 uncultured Aestuariivirga sp. | reverse complement strand
GTAGAAAGCTAGACCCCGGCCTTCGCCGGGGTGACGAGAGGTGGGGGTTGAACGATTCCATGTGACTGCGCGATGCTCTAAACTCCGCAAAGTTCCCTCCCTCTTGTGTGAAAAGTTAGAGCACTGTGCGATCACTTGGAATCAATATCCAACAGCTCGTCATTCCCTCGAACGAGGGAATCCAGTCTTTCAACCAGCGAAATCGAGGAAAGTCTGGATTCCCGCGTTCGCGGGAATGACGGAACCGTTGAGTTCACTTAACCGTCCGGTGCTCTAGGGTAGCCCCTTCTTCCTATGACAGCCGCCGTGAGGCCAGCTAACGCCAGACACAAGGCCATAGGCATCAAAGCTATTAAAAAAGGGGCAGTGACGTAGGTTGGCTTTCCAGCTCCGTCATAGCGGACTAAGACGGGGATCTCAGTATACGACCCAATCTCTTGACCATTATAAGTTGCCTTCACCTGCGTGTAGGATAATTTAATTCCCAGCTTTGCATTGTAAACTTCGACTTCAGTGGCGGGCAAATTCGCAGCGCTGACCTGAAACAGGCTTTTCCGGATACCAATTTTTTTTACCGTTGCGACAGCTTCCGAGCAAGTCAAATAGTCAAAGACCGGCACCAGATTGGGTATTGTGCCGGACAAAAAAGCTAGGATGCCTAGGCGAAATACGATTCTTAGGAGCATAAGTGGCCCCATTTGACCAAGTGGCTGAGATTGTCTAGCGCTCAATTCAAGTGTGACCGCTTTGTTGCTTGAAGGCATATATAACGCTGAATACTGCCATGCCAAAAAGCAGGAGAGCCAATACTGGGCGAGAAAGCATGGCAAATTGTGCAACTTGCAAATATGCCAAAATACAGCAGGCTACCCAACCTATCACCAAAACCATAAACATCGTAATGGCGTCAATTACAATTGATTTAGCCCTGTCGCTTGACAAATTCGCCTCCCGCAAAAAAATCTGTATTTGGTCTTAGGCAGAAAAAGTTAATCGGTTGCAAACAATGACCCAGAGACACTCCCAATTTCGATTTGCGGTGAAGCCGGGAGGGGGTAGTAGAGACAGAACGCATCTCAGCCACACCTTCGCCCTTCGAAACAAAGGGGACGTTTGCCTTCCATCTACGTTTCACGATGTTTTTTCAGATCTTTCGCTACGCGTTCCAATTCATTCCGACCATGGCCAAATCCTGCCCCACGTCGTCTCCGCGGGATATCGCCCATGGCGACAGGGCCCGAGACTTGCTGGGTGAATGTATATCAACGGATTTCTGGAGTATTGCAGTTCTTGGCAGAATGACCGCGCGGTGTCAAGCAGTTTTTTCTTAGACTGGGTTTTTGCGCAAATTCACAAACAAAAACCCCGGCAGAAAATGTGCCGGGGTGTCATGATTCCTTATGGGAGCCTTACGGCTTGGCAGACATTTCAATATCAGCGGTCATGCGCTTGGCGGCCAGTGGCCCGAGCTTGATCGCCTTCTGGGCATCCGTCACCTGGGCGGCACCCACCTGCACCAGAGCCACCATGCCCATGGCGAAATGTGGATTGCACTTGAAACCGTAAATGCCTTCCTTTTCCAGGGTGACCACAAGTTCCTGGTTCACCTTGCCCTTGGCTTCAGCAACACCTGCGGGCCAGAATCCCGGCAGCACCGCCGCAAAGTGACCCTTGTCCACGGGTACGAATTTCACGGTGTCACCCACAGCCGCACGCACGAAGCCCGGTTCAAACGCCATGGCTGTGCCATCGGCACCCTTGTTCACCATGTTGACCACATGCTCCGCAGCAAAGGCAGGCAAGGTCAAAGCGCCCAGAATGGCCGCAGCTGCAAAAACAGATTTCAAATTCTTCATATTGGCATATCCTCCTGCCGTCAGTTTTCAATATCGCATCAACGCCTGTCAAGTGGGCCAGGCGGTCAAACGCCGGAATAAAAGTTCAAATTGACCCAACTGTGGCAAAGCTCGAAAGCATTACGTCGCAGGTTGAACAGCAGTTTGCAGGGCGGCACAGCGCAGCTGCGACAAAGACGCCGACCCCGTGGCAAAACAGGCAATGCGCAAGGCATCAGACCATAGCTTCACATGGGCCACCACGGCCTCGGGGCCTTTGACCGCAGCATCCAGAAGCGCACCCGCCTGCCCCACCAGGGTGGCCCCCAGGCGAATGGCCCTCGCCCCGTCCAGCCCATGGCGAATACCGCCTGATGCGATCAGCGGAACATCCGGCACTGCAGCGTGAATGGCAGCCAGGGCCTGAGTCGTCGGAATACCCCAATTCCGGAAAATCTCCGCCAAAGTGGAGCCACCTTCATGGCGCAGGCCTTCCACGGCGGCCCAACTCGATCCGCCGACACCGGCCACGTCAATCGCCGCCACGCCGCAATTGATCAGCCGTTTCGCCACATCAACCGAAATCCCGGCCCCAACCTCCTTGGCGATCACAGGCACGCGCAACGCCCTGCACACTTTTTCGATCTGCGCTTCCACATTGACCCAGTTGCGGTCACCCCCGGGCTGCAACGCTTCCTGAAGCGGGTTGAGATGCAGGATCAAGGCATCGGCGGCAATCACGTCAACCGCCCGTTTGGCATCATCCACGGTCATGCCCGTGACAAATTGCACAGCCCCCAGATTGGCATAGAGCGCAATATCCGGCGCGCGCTTGCGGATGGAAATATCGAGGCCATGGCCGCTTCCGCCACCCAGCGCAATGCGTTGCGATCCTACCCCCATGGCAAAACCCAGCTCTTGCGCAGCCTCGGCGATGGCCGCGTTGATGCGCCCGCCCATTTCCGGCCCACCCGTCATCGACGAGGCAAGATAGGGCAAGCGCAACGCCTTGCCCAAAAACACCGCACTCAAATCGATAGCGTCGAGATTTATGTTGGGCAGCGCACAATGCTCAAACTGCACATCATCAAAACCAGCAGACACGTCATGTCTGGCCGCACCCGACAGGATGATGTCGATGTGGTCCTGCTTGCGTTTTTCAATATCGCTCATGACACGGACTTTTGCTGCTGTGCCTTGAACCACAGCCACACTTCAACGGCATGGCAGACGAAACTCAAGCCAAGACAAGCCGCAATGGCATAGGGCCCCCGCCCGCTGAGCGATGCACCGAGCGCCAGAACCATGAAACCTCCAGCGCCCAAGCCTGCAAGAATACCTGGAAAGCTTTTGATCAGCCGGGCCAGCACAACGGCTTCAACAGCCATGATGCCGAGGATCAGCCACACCACGGCACCCGACGTGATCAAACGCTCCACGATGTCACCGGTTCAGCTGCACGATGCGGAAATTCAGCAGACCCGCAATCGACACCCACACGAGATAGGGCAGCAACATCAACCCCGCCGTCCGGGATGCACCGCCCAAAATGTAAATCATGGCCACAATACTGCACCAGAACAGCACAAGCTCCGCCAATGCGAGTGCGGGCTTTTTCATGACAAAAAACAAGCCACTCCAGATCATGTTGAGAATGCCATTCACCGCCACCGACCAGAGAATGGCGTGATGCGCCTCGGGGCCAACCGACGTCCAGGCATAGGCAATAGCGAAGGCAACCAGCGTGAGAATGACAGTCCAGATCGGCCCAAAGGCCCAGTCCGGCGGCTTCCAGGCGGGCTGTTTCAGACTGTAATACCAAGGGGTGAGCCGTGTCAGCACGCCACCAGCCACAGCGACAACAATGGAAAATACGGCACCCCACAACAGTGCGAGATAGAAGGGGTCGGTTGGCAACATCAGGGCGCGACGATGCCCAGCAGATGCCCCATGTCCTTCAGGAAGATTCGCACATGGGCCAGCGGGTTGGAGCGCACCATCTTCTTTTCCGTATAGGCAGCCCAGGTCAATCTCTGCACGTCCTTGTCCTTGCACATGGTCACGAAGCGTTCGCGCCGCGCGTCACTGCCATACCAGAAATGTTGCATCACCGACAACACCCGGAAGATCATGCCATGTTCCCGCATGAAGCGCTTGCGCGCCAGCTTCAAGCTGCGGGCATCTCCAGTAGAGAGAAAGGTCAAAGCCGTCTGTGCCGCAAGTTCACCACCGAGCATGGCGTAATAAATGCCCTCGCCAGATGCAGGCGCTACAATCCCCGCCGCATCTCCGGCCAACAACACATCGCGGCCATTGTCCCAGCGCTTCAGCGGCTTTAGCGGAATCGGCGCACCTTCCTTGCGAATGGTCTTGCTCCCGGCAAGCCCCGCATCATTGCGCAGTTTTGCCACGGCATCGCGCAGCGCAAAACCCTTGTGCGCACTGCCCGTTCCAATGCTGGCGGTTTTGCCATGGGGGAAAACCCAGGCATAGAAGTCCGGCGAATAGCGTGCGTTGTAGTAGACATCACACCGATCCGGCGCATAGGTATCGACTGTTTCAGGCTGCTCAACAATTTCATGATAGGCAAAAACGAGTTTGGTTTTCTCCGCACCGGGAATATGGTCACGGCCGAGTTTTGACAGCGCGCCATCGGCCCCGATGGCGAGTTTCGCCCGGACCGACATTTCAACCCCGTCTTTCAGCTCATAGTGAATGCGCAACACACCATCATCATCGCGCGTGGAATGGGTGTAGGTTCCGGTCACACGCGTGGCACCGGCCTCTGCGGCGCGCACGCGCAGAAACTCATCGAAATGCTCGCGGTCCACCATGCCCACATAACTGCCATCAACAGGCATATGGGCCAGCCGCCCGGTGGGTGACACGATGCGCGCCGCATCAATGCGGGCCACAATCAGATGACCGGGAATCTGGTAATCGCGAATGAGCCGAGGCGGCACAGCACCGCCACAGGGTTTGATGCGTCCGGCCTTGTCGAGCAACATGACCTTGGCACCGCCGCGAACCGCGTCATGGGCTGCCGTTGCCCCTGATGGTCCACCGCCCACCACAACCACATCAAACACGTCGTCCATCATCATCCTCCCAGATCATGTTGTGCCGCCAGCACCAGCGGATTTTCCGTCGTGGTCTTTGCACCAAGCCGCAGCGCCATCAGGGCCGCGAGAATAAACAATGCCGCTTCAATGGCAAACACCAGACCATATGAAATGGCGTTCGACTGCGTGAAGATTTTCGCAATGTCCGTCAATGCCGTGCCGCAAAAACCACCCGCACCAAAAGCAATGGCTTGCGCAGCACCAAACAGCCCCATCCGCACACCTTCACGCGAACCCTCTCCCGCCGCAAAACCGAACATCGAGCCAATGGCGGCCACCGCATAAACGCCGTTGGAAAATCCCAGCGCAAAAACCGTCGCACGTAAGGGCCACGCCTCACCCACCCGCGCCGCAGCAACCAGCGCAATCAGGGCCAACGCTGACGCGAGACAGCCCGCAACAATCCAGTTGCGCAAAACCATTTTACGGTGATGTGCCAACATTGTTGCTAGCACCCCCACTAAAATCATGCCCGCCAGCACACCGGAATTCTGCAAGCTTGAGAGCGAAGACGTCTGCCCCGGCGTGAATCCGAACAACAACGCCGCAAATGGTTCGAGGATCAGATCCTGAGCACTGTAGGCCAGCATCGAAATGAAAATGAAAATCGCAAAGCGCCGCGCATCCCCATCCCGCCACACTTCGGAAACCGCCTGCATGAACGGCACTTCTCCACCGCGCTTTTCAGAATTGAATTTCGTTGCCCGGCTTT
>CAXTKL010000149.1:0-5740 GCA_964244825.1 uncultured Aestuariivirga sp. | reverse complement strand
CGCTTGGTGGAAGCTGGAGACCTGTTGTGTCTGGATACGGATGCCATCGGTTTTGAAAATTATGCAGTTGATTTTTCACGTACATTTTTATGTGGCGACGGACATGCTACGGATACGCAACGAAAGCTCTATGGTCGAGCCCGGGAACAACTTGAACACAATGCAAATTTATTGCGCCCTGGCATTGCCTTTGAAGAGTTGGCCCAGCGCGCATGGAAGATTCCTGACGAACATTTAGCAAGTCGCTATTATTGCATCGGCCACGGCCTCGGAATGAGCGGCGAATTTCCCAACATCCCACATTTTATTGCGGGGACAGAATACCCGCTAAAAGGAGTGGTGGAACCTGGAATGATTATTTGCATTGAAAGCTACGTCGGACTTGAATGCAGCGCCCAAGGCGTCAAACTCGAAGACCAATTCTTGATCGGTGAAAGCACTGTCGAATGCATGTCGACTTACGCGTTTGATAGCAGACTGGGCTAAGACGAAGAAAAAGATAGGCATTTGTTGCCCCTTGACCTTTCCGCACACGGACCATACAAAGCTTTCATGAACAAGATTATCGTCCTCGTAGGATCGCGTAGTGCCGGGCAGGGTTAACCCTGCTGGATATACGGTGCTGCGCGGTAAACGGAAGGCTCCCAACGGGGCCTTTTTTATTGGAAAAATTCAGCTATTGAGAACACGGAAATTGTTGAGGATACCATGGCCCAGGACTTGATGAGTGGTGCAGAAATTGTGTTGAAGGCGTTGGCTGACCAGGGCGTCGCCCATGTGTTTGGCTACCCCGGTGGGGCCGTGCTGCCGATTTACGACGAGTTTTTCCAGCAGGAAAAAGTGAAGCACATCCTCGTTCGGCACGAGCAGGGGGCCACCCACATGGCCGAAGGCTATGCACGGTCCACGGGCAAGGTGGGCGTGGCGCTGGCCACATCGGGCCCGGGGGCCACAAATTGCGTGACGGGGTTGACCGACGCGCTGATGGATTCGATTCCCATGGTGGTTCTCACGGGGCAGGTGCCCACCCATCTGATTGGCATGGACGCCTTTCAGGAATGCGACACGGTGGGCATTACGCGGCCCTGCACCAAGCACAATTGGCTGGTGAAGGATGTCAATGATCTGGCCCGCATCATTCACGAGGCTTTCTATGTGGCCCGCACGGGTCGCCCCGGCCCGGTCGTCGTTGATATTCCGAAGGACGTGCAATTTGCCAAGGGCAAATATGTAGGCCCACAGGGCATCATGGTGAAGAGCTATGTGCCGAAAATGAAGCCGGACCTGTCTTCCATTCGCGCTGCCATTGATCTGATCGCCACGGCCAAGCGCCCGCTGTTGTATACAGGTGGCGGTGTCATCAACTCCGGCCCCACCGCCTCGAAACTGCTGCGCGAATTTGTGGCGATGACAGCCATTCCCATTACCTCGACACTGATGGGTCTTGGCGCTTATCCGGCCTCCGGCAAGGAATGGCTGGGCATGTTGGGCATGCACGGCACCTACGAGGCCAATATGGCCATGCATGATTGCGACGTAATGATCAATATCGGCGCACGTTTCGACGACCGCATCACCGGGCGTCTTGATGCGTTTTCACCAGACTCCAAGAAAATCCACGTTGATATCGATCCGTCATCCATCAACAAAACCGTGAAGGTGGATATCCCTGTGATCGGCGACGTGGCCCACGCGTTGGAGCAGATGATCTCGCTGTGGAAGTCGCGCTCAATCGAACTCGACAAGAAAGCCTTGACCGCATGGAAAAAGCAGATTGCAGACTGGAAATCCATCGACTGTCTGAAATATCGCGCGAACAAGGACGTGATCATGCCGCAATATGCGGTGCAGCGCCTGTATGAGCTGACCAAGGACAAGGACACTTACATCTCGACGGAAGTGGGCCAGCACCAGATGTGGGCGGCGCAGTTTTATCATTTCGAACAGCCGAACCGCTGGATGACATCGGGCGGACTCGGCACCATGGGCTATGGACTTCCCGCCATCATGGGCGTGCAGGCGGCGCATCCAAAATCCCTGTGCATCTGCATCGCAGGCGATGCCTCGGTGCTGATGAACATGCAGGAAATGTCCACCGCGCTGCAACACCGTTTGCCCGTGAAAATCTTTATCATGAACAACCAGTATATGGGCATGGTCAGGCAGTGGCAGCAGTTGCTGCACGGCAATCGCCTCTCGGAAAGCTACATGGACTCGCTGCCCGACTTCGTGAAACTGGCCGAAGCCTATGGCGGCACTGGCATGCGTTGCGACAAACCGGCGGAACTCGATGATGCCATCATCAAGATGATCAATACACCAGGTCCCGTGATTTTTGATTGCCGTGTGGCACAACTCGCCAACTGCTTCCCCATGATACCCTCTGGCAAGGCCCACAATGAAATGCTGCTGGGAGCAGATGTATCAGACGAACAGGTGGGCACCGCCATCGACGCCAAAGGCAAAGAGCTGGTGTAAGGATATGACAATGACAAAACATCTCAGCCCCACCGGCTCTGCCTACTTCCTTGACCCCTCAAAACCCATCACTCACACCCATGTGCTGGGTGTGGTTGCAGAAAATCAGCCGGGCGTACTGGCCCGCATCATCGGGCTGTTTGCCGGGCGCGGTTACAACATCGACTCGCTGACGGTTTCGGAAACCGAGCACGAAAAACATGTTTCCCGTTTCACCATTGTGACCACCGGCACGGACGCCGTGTTGGCTCAAATCAAGACGCAGCTTGAACGCATGGTGCTGGTACATTCGGTTGCTGATTTGACCATACAAGGCAACTACCTCGCCCGCGAATTGGCCATGGTGAAAGTGGCAGGCAAGGGTGACAAGCGGGTGGAAGCGCTCAGACTGGCCGACGCGTTCCGGGCGAGGGTGGTGGATGCGTCGACGGATAGCTTTGTGTTCGAGTTGACCGGGAAACCGGACAAGGTGGACCAGTTCATATCGCTGATGGTGCCGCTGGGTTTGGTCGAAGTAGCGCGGACCGGGGTTGCTGCGATTGCCCGCGGTCCCGATGCGATGAAAGGGTAGGCTTGGCTGTGGCACAACTGGACTGGTAAAATTCATCAAATCCGGCCCATCTCTGCAATCCGGTTTCCGCGCTATAATCGGCGCTGGAGATCATCATGCCCTGTCAACTGTCCGTCAACGTCAACGCCGTCGCTTATCTGCGCAACCGCCGGGACCTGCCTTGGCCTTCGCTTGAACACCTGAGCCGTGTGGCTCTGGATTCGGGAGCGCATGGGATTACTGTTCATCCACGCCCGGATGAGCGGCACATCAGGCGGACGGATGTTACTGTGTTGCGGAAGTTGCTGCGAGCCGATTACCCGGGAGCAGAATTCAATATCGAAGGCTATCCAGACGAGCGCTTTCTGGCGCTGTGTGAAGCCGAGAAGCCGGACCAGGTGACTCTGGTGCCCGACGATCCATCTCAACCCACGTCCGATCACGGCTGGGATTTTGTCAAGCATGGGGCAATGCTGACACAGGTGATTGCCCGTCTGCACCAAGGCGGCATGCGCGTGTCGCTGTTCGTCGATCCGCACTCCACGGCCCCCGCAGAGGCAAAATCCGTGGGTGCAGACCGCGTGGAGATTTATACGGGACCCTACGGCGGTGCCTTTGACGCCAAAACGCTGGAGCGCGAGTTTGCCAGGGTGGTGGCTTGCGGCAAGGCCGCGGAAGCCGCAGGCCTGGGTCTGAATGCCGGACACGATCTCACCCGCGAAAATCTTCCCCGGCTGGTGGCCGCACTGCCAAACCTGCTGGAAGTCTCCATCGGCCATGCCATCACGTCGGATGCGCTATTGCTGGGCATGGCTGAAACCGTGCGCCTGTTTTGCGTGGCGGTCGCGAAAGTCTGAACACCACCCATGACAATTACACCGTGTACAGATTATCATTGCACGGACGATTATTCGGCGTAGTTCTAGGCGTGCAGGTGATTCGTCTGTTTGCCGTTGGTTAAACCTCAACCGAACAATCGCAGAAAAGGAACTCCGCCATGAAAACACGTCATCCAAAAGAAACCCCGGAACATGTTCTGGAATTGCAGAAGCAAGCCATTGCCTATCAACTTTGGGAAGATGAGGGTCGCCCTGAAGGCAAGGCCGAGGCGCACTGGCACCAGGCCTGCCTGGTGGTCATGTCCCTGGGTGAGGGCGAAACCGCCAACGCGCCCGTCTGGCTCAAGCGCAATGATGAACCCGCTGTCACGCCACCAGCGACGCTCGAGACACTGGACAAGCGCACGGCCACCCGCCACGCCGCCTGACCTGCCGCCCTCTGCTGTGCGACTCTGATTGATCACCTGCGTCGCGCAGCCTATGCATGATCCGCATGTGCACGTCAGATACGGATTGAGTCTTGCTGCCTGGACGCTTGAACATTGCAATTGCCGGAGCAGGTCCCGGTGGTTTGGCTGCGGCTTTGGCCTTGCGGCGCATGGGACACAAGATTGTCATCTATGAACAATTCGACCAGCCCAAGCCTATCGGCTCTGGTTTGATTTTGCAGCCAACAGGGCTGGGCGTTCTCGACTGGCTTGGTCTCGGTAATCGCATGCGCACCCTTGGTGCCCGCATTGATCGTCTGGCCGGAACTGCGTCAAGCTCTGGCAAGACAGTGCTCGACGTGCGCTATGAAGCACTGGGACCACAGCGTGGTTATGCCGTGCATCGGGCTGCCTTGTTCAATGTGCTGTTTGATGCCGTGCAATCTACCCAGATAGCAGTTGAAACAGAAAACCAGATCAAGGGCTTGGATGATGGTGTTGTGCTTTTGGGTGAAGGCAGAAAGTCGCCCCGCTTTGATTTGGTCATAGATGCCTTGGGCGCGAGGTCACCACTCAAATGTCTGACACTTCACGGTGTTCGGGAAAACCAGTTGGAGTATGGCGCGCTCTGGGCATCTTTGCCATGGCCCGGCACGACCTTTGATCCGCATGCCCTGGCGCAGCGCTACGATAAGGCTTCCGTTATGGTGGGCGTATTGCCCATCGGCTGCATTCAAGAGACTGGAGCACAACAAGCCGCGTTTTTCTGGAGTCTGAAAGTCCGCGATTACGAAAGCTGGAAAGCCCGTGGCCTTGACGCCTGGAAACACGACGTGTTGCGCCACTGGCCCGAGACAGCGGGTCTGCTGCACACTATTCAGTCCACGGATGATCTCGTGCTCGCCCGCTATCAGCATCACACATTGCGCACGCCCTATGGTAACCGCCTGATCTGCATTGGCGACAGCGCCCACTCCACAAGCCCGCAGTTGGGGCAGGGGGCGAACATGGCGCTGCTGGATGTCATGGCGTTGGATGCGGCAATGCAGAACGCCTCAGACATCGCCAGTGTCGGGCCGGATTACGCGCGCCGCCGCAGATGGCATGTCAGAACCTACCAGACCCTGTCTGCCATGTTCACGCCGTTCTACCAATCTGACTCGCTCCTGCTGCCGTGGATAAGGGATAGTCTGGTATCACATGCAGCCCGCATTCCCATGGCCCAGCGGTTCTTGGCACGCATGGTGGCGGGAACCCTGGTGAAGCCGATTGCGGGTGCCTGAGGTTTCATCGCGCTTGCATCAGGGCCTTGGCCCCGCTATGCCCGCCCCGGGAAAATCCAGATAGTAAGGGCTTGTGAATTATGCGCGTATATTATGACCGTGATGCGGATGTGAACCTGATCAAGGGCAAGAAAGTGGCCATCATCGGCTACGGCAGCCAGG
>CAXTKL010000148.1:0-5911 GCA_964244825.1 uncultured Aestuariivirga sp. | reverse complement strand
CAAAGGGTGTTGTCGGCCCTCACATGACAGGCAATTGCCTCAGGCCAGCAAAGGCACCTCATCAGCCCTTCGGGCAGCTTCTCCCGGGGAGAAGCGACTGCAGGGTCGACCTCGCTCTATGCTCAACCATTTAGGAAGGCGGTATACGTTGTCGCTTCTCCCGTGGAGAAGCTGCCCGAAGGCCTGATGAGGTCCCTTGCGCGTGAACTGCGATCGCCTTGCGCAAAGGCAATAGCCTTCATCCCCCTCCGTCGTACACATGTCAGACCAGCGCGTTCCCGTGATTGACCGCGCAGGCGGGAACGGGCACCACCGTGTCATGGACCGCAACAACCCGAAGGCGATTGCAGCGTTGGTTTATTCTGTCATCATCTGGGGCATAACCCCGGTGATGGTGCGCAGTGCCGCGTTGGCCTTGGGTCCGTATGATTTTCTGGTGTCGCGCATGGCCATTTCGGCAGTGCTGTATGTGGGCTTGCTCGGACTGTTGACGGGTTTTCGCATGCAGCGTCAAGACTGGCCGCGTCTCGCGCTTGTCAGCCTCGTGGGAACACTGGGGTATTTCGCCTTTTCAACCTATGGATTTGCCCATGCCCCCGCGGGCATTGGCACGCTGATCATGTCCACCCAACCCATGTTGATTGCAGTCTTGGCCTTTGCCGTTCGTGTAGACAACTTGAACAGGCTCACCATTGTGGGGCTGTTGATCGCCTTTGCGGGGTCGGCCTTGCTGGTGTGGGGAGATGATATTTCAGGCGGCACCGTGTCGCGCTACGATCTTCTGCTCGGCTGCGCCTGCATCTTCGCAGCGAGTATCGGTTGGTCAGTCTATGTGGTTTTCGCAAAACCACTGATTCAGAAATATGGTGCGCTGAAGATCACAGGCCTTGCCAATATCCTGGCGGCCCTGCCCTGTGTGCCGTTCTTGCGTCCGGACATGGCCCAATCCATTGTCAATCTACCAGTCCCGGCACTTTGGTCCCTTTTCGTCCTGTTCACCATTGGCACCTCAAGTGTGGTCACCTGGAACTATGCCGCCGGCCATGCCCGCCCTACCCTGCTTGGCATGTCGCTTTATGTGATGCCGGTGGTCGCCGTATTTTCCGGATGGCTGCTGTTGTCGGAACCAGTGACTTCACACGTCATTTTGGCCGCTGTCATCATTCTGGCGGGTGTGGCGGTTTCCCAAGCGCGGTCTTTCCGCTATAAAGCCACAGAGGTTCGACCATGACACAGACCACCACCGTTCGTTCCATTCCCTGGTATTACATCCCCATGGTGGTGCTGGTGGCCGGCTGCCTTGTTGCCATTGTCAATTTCGGGGTGCGCTCCACCTTCGGGCAATTCACGCTGCCGATTTCTGAGGCCCATGGCTGGCCGCGTGAAACCTATTCCCTGGCCATCGCTATCCAGAACCTGCTCTGGGGTATTGCCACGCCGATTGCGGGCATGCTGGCGGATCGTTACGGCTCCGCCCGCGTGTTGATTGCGGGTGCGGTGATTTATGCGCTTGGCATTGTCGGCATGACATATTCTGACCTGCCAGCAATGTTCCATTTCACGGCCGGTATTTTGGTCGGCGTGGGCGTTGCACTCTCCTCATTCAGCATTGTCATGGCCGCACTTGGCCGCATTGTGCCACCCGAAAAACGGTCATGGGCATTTGGCCTCGCCACGGCTTCGGGATCTCTCGGCCAATTTATTTTCTCACCGCTCGTGGGCGCCATGATCGCAGCCTATGGCTGGCAATCAGCCTTGCTGGCGCTTGCGGCGTCATCGCTTTTGATTGTTCCCTTCGCCTTGCCGTTGATGGTGCAGAACACCAGTTCGAGCAAAGCGGTGAAAGGCGAAACCGAACTTTCCATGACGGAAGCCATCGGCAAGGCCTTTGGCCATGGGTCTTATTTGTTGCTGGTCGCGGGCTTTTTTGTTTGTGGATTCCAGCTGGCGTTCGTGACGGTGCATCTCCCGCCCTATCTGGCAGAACATGGACTGTCGAAGGAGTTTGCGGGCATCGCCATGAGTCTGATTGGCCTGTTCAATGTGGTTGGATCCTACACGGCAGGCATCATTGGCGGCCGCGAACGAAAACGCTTCCCCCTGAGCGCCATCTATATTCTGCGGTCACTCGCCATCGTTGCGTTTATCCTGCTGCCCATCACCCAGACCAGCACACTCATATTCACGGGCGTGCTCGGCTTCCTCTGGCTTTCGACAATCCCTTTCACCATGGGTCTGGTCATCGTCATGTTCGGCACCCGCTACATGGCAACACTCTATGGCTTCGTGTTCCTGTCGCATCAGGTGGGTTCTTTCCTCGGTGTGTGGCTGGGCGGTAAACTTTATGATGTCTACGGATCATATGATCCCGTGTGGTGGATGAGTGTGGGACTAGGCGTATTCGCCGCATTGGTGAACTTGCCCATCAGGGAAAAACCAGCGGCCTCGTTTGCAGCGGTATGACGCTGTGCAGTGGCCCGGCCATCGTTTCGCACTTTCGGTATTTGCCAGTGTCATCACACTCTGGCTCATCGCCATGTTCGCCATCATGCGCGATGCCGCCCTCCCCGCAACGGCCAACGGCGTCATGCTGGTGGTGTTTGAGCCTGGTATACCACCTGACCAGGCTTTCGCCGCCTTGACGCGCGCCGACGCCAAGCCCATTCGCAAGACCGCATTCGGATTTATCTGGGTCGTCGACGGTAACGCCGGACGCTTGAAATCAGCGGGGGCTTTGGGCAGCTATCGCGAACTGCCGATCAGCCCGGAAATTGCTGGCTGTGTGGCCGTGGCTGATGCAAAGGTTGCAGCAGCATTTGGATTATAGAGGGAACGTGCACCATGACCAAGATACGTTACGCCGTTGTCGGAAATGGCTGGATTTCCCAGGAAGCCTTCATGCCGGGCGTCAATCAGACCGGAAACTCCGTCATCGCAGCCATCGTGAGCGGGCAGCGTGACAAGGCTGAAAAAATGGCAGCGTTTCACGGCATAGCCAAGGTCTATGACTACAGTGACTATGATGCCATGTTGAAGCGCCGTGAAGTGGATGCGGTGTACATCGCACTCCCCAATTCCATGCACGCCGACTATGCCATCCGCGCGGCACAGGCAGGTGTGCATGTGCTGGTGGAAAAACCATTGGCCATCAACATTGCCGAATCAAAGGCCATGATAGCCGCAGCAGAAAGCGCAGGTGTCTGGTTGATGACGGCCTACCGTCTGCACACGGATGAAGCTACGCTCAAGCTTTATGACCTGATCAGGACCGGTGCCATTGGCGACCCCCGGCATTATCATTCCTGTTTCAGTTTCCAGATCCCCGCAGGAAACCATCGATTGTTGGCAAAGCATTGGGGTGGCGCCCTGCAAGACATTGGCGTCTATTGCATCAACGCGGCGCGAAATGCCCTGGGGGCAGAGCCCGTCGAAGTCTCTGCCATGGACAGCATGGGTCAGGACGATGAACGCTTCACCGAAGTGCCGGCGAGTGTTTCCGCACTGATGCGCTTTCCACAAGGGTGCATCGCCAGTTTCTTTTGCAGCTTTGGTGCGGAGGTGACCGATACCTACACGGTCGTCGGTTCGAAAGGCGAGATTACCATGCACAATGCCTTCCGTTTCGAGATGGCCAGATCGATCACACTGCGCAACGGCGACACAGTCGAACGCTTCGATTATCCGCTTACAGACAATTTCAGCGGCCAGACCACCTATTTCTCGGATTGCATTCTCAAGCAGCAGAGGCCCGAAGCCGATGGTGAAGAAGGCATGGCCGACATGATGGTGATGCTCGCCATCGAAGAGGCTGCCCGCACAGGCAAGGCTCAAAAATTGACGATTCCGGAAAAGCACAGCTACGCGCAAACATCACAGATGCGCTCCTTTCCGCCCGTCAGCCATCGCCTGGTATTGTAGGGCGTCGGATGAACTAGAAACTCCACTCCCGCGCCTTCGCCACGATAAAGTCCCGGAACACCGTCACACGCTTGGTTTCCTTCAACTCTTCAGGATAGACAAAATACGTGTCAAATTCCGGCGTCTGTACTTCAAGTTCGATCTGCACCAGGTTCATGTCCGGTGCCACCAGATAATCCGACAGAATGGCAATCCCCGCCCCTGCCTGCACGGCACGGCGCAGCCCATAGGCCGAGTTCACCCGCAGGGCGGGAATGCGCATGTCGTTCTCCGTGCGGCCAATGGTCAGCAACATGTTCACGTACGTGAGGTAGCTCGCCCCCTGGAACACCAGGATCTTGTGCTTGTCCAAATCCACCGATGATTTGGGAATACCGTGCTGGCGCACATAATCCACAGACGCGTAAACGTGATGATGCACCGTGAACAATTTACGCTGGATCAAGTCCGGCTGCGTCGGCCGCCGCAGGCGTATCGCCACATCGGCCTCACGCATGGACAGGTCCAGTTCCTCGTCTTCCAGCAGTAACTGCACATGAATATCCGGATAGAGCTCCATGAACTCCTTGATGCGTGGCGTCAGCCACACGGACCCCAGACCCACGGTGGTGGTGATGCGCAATTCACCCGAAGGTTTTTCCTTCGAATCCATCAGCCGGGTTTTGGCTGCGGCCAGTTTGGTGAACACATCATGGGCCGTGCGATAGAGCACTTCGCCCTGCTCCGTCAGGATCAACCCGCGCGCATGGCGGTGAAACAGGGGCACCCGCAAATCTTCTTCAAGCGCCGAAATCTGGCGGCTGACGGCGGATTGCGACAGGTTCAACTCATGCCCGGCATGGGTAAAACTACCAGCGTCTGCCACGGCATGGAATATTCTCAGCTTGTCCCAGTCCATGTCTATTCCGCCGCCTGCCTGTGTTCAGCACCCTGGGCATGCAAATATTTTTCAGCTTCAAGCGCACCCATGCAGCCCATGCCCGCAGCTGTCACAGCCTGACGATATATATCATCCGTCACATCCCCCGCCGCAAACACGCCGGGAATTTCTGTTTGTGTGGACCAGGGTGCGGTCACCAAATAGCCGCCGTTCTTGAACGGCAACTGGCCAACGAAAAGCTCCGTCGCAGGTGTGTGGCCAATGGCAATGAACACACCGTCCAGCTCCTGCATTTCGGTGGCGCCAGTCTTCACATTCTTCAAGCGCACTGAAGTGACACCGCGCGGTTCATCCGTACCCAGAACTTCGTCAAGTGCGGTATCCCATTTCACCTTGATCTTCGGATGCTTGAACAGGCGCTCCTGCAAGATGCGCTCCGCCTTGAACGCATCGCGGCGATGGATCACGGTGACTTCCGATGCGAAGTTGGTCAGGAACAGCGCCTCTTCCACAGCTGTGTTGCCGCCTCCCACCACCATGACCTTGCGGTTGCGATAGAAGAAGCCATCGCAAGTGGCGCAGGCCGAAACGCCAAAGCCCTGGTATTTTTCCTCGCTCGGCAAACCCAGCCACTTGGCTTGTGCGCCCGTGCAGATGATCAGTGCGTCACAGGTATATTCCGTGCCGGAATCCCCCTTCAGCCAGATGGGTGAGTGGCGCAGTTTCACTTCGGTAATTGTGTCTGAAACCACTTCCGTGCCCATATGCTCGGCCTGGGCTTTCATCTCCTCCATCAGCCAGGGGCCTTGGATGGATTTGGCAAAGCCCGGATAGTTTTCAACATCCGTGGTAATGGTCAATTGCCCACCCGGCTGAATGCCCTGCACGATGAGGGGTTTCAGCATGGCACGGGCCGCATAGATGGCAGCAGTATAACCGGCAGGTCCTGAGCCAAGGATCAGGACGCGCGCATGACGGGACGGCATGGGAGACTCCATTTGAGCTATGTGTAATTAGCATAGCTTAAAATACAGGTACTTGCCAAGAGCCTCGTCAACCTTTTCTCCCTCGCGCGAAGCGTGGGGGAGTACGGCGAAGCCGGGAGGGGGTGGT
>CAXTKL010000147.1:0-6012 GCA_964244825.1 uncultured Aestuariivirga sp. | reverse complement strand
TCCATCGAAGTTGACGACATCAACATGATGAAGGGCTGATCATGTTTCACGCAATTGTTTTCCTGCCCCTCATTGGTGCCATCGTCGCGGGTCTGTTTGGCACGGCGTTGTTCAAGGGTTTCGGCCATGACAGCGACGTTTATGGTTCGCATAACCATCACGCCCATGCAGCGCATGATGATCATGGCCATGACGTTCACCATGACCACGGCCCGAAATGGCCGATGTATCTCACAACCGCTTTCCTCATCGTCTCCGCTATTCTCTCCTGGGTGAACTTCGCGGGCTTCCTGCACGAGGGACATGACCAGAAAATCGAAGTCATGAAATGGATTTCATCCGGCGCGCTGCAAGCCAACTGGGCCTTCCGCATTGACACGCTGACCTCGGTCATGCTGGTCGTCGTCAACACGGTGTCGGCGCTCGTGCACGTCTACTCCATCGGCTACATGAGCCACGACGAACACCAGCCGCGCTTCTTCGCCTATCTCTCGCTCTTCACCTTCGCCATGTTGATGTTGGTGACCTCCGATAACCTGATCCAGATGTTCTTCGGCTGGGAAGGTGTTGGCCTTGCATCCTATTTGCTCATCGGTTTCTGGTTTAAGAAAGACTCTGCCAACGCCGCCGCCATCAAGGCCTTCGTGGTCAATCGCGTGGGCGACTTTGGTTTCGCACTGGGCATTTTCGGTTGTTTCCTCGTCTTCGGTTCAGTAGAATTTGACGCGATATTCCGTGCCGCTCCGTCAGCCGCTGGCCAGACGATGCATTTCCTGTCGTGGAACCCGGACACACTCACCGTGCTTTGCCTTCTGCTTTTTATGGGTGCCATGGGCAAGTCGGCGCAATTCCTGCTGCACACCTGGTTGCCAGACGCCATGGAAGGCCCCACACCCGTATCCGCCCTGATCCACGCCGCAACCATGGTCACGGCGGGCGTTTTCCTCGTCGCCCGCATGTCGCCACTCTTCGAACTCGCCCCCGCAGCGCGTAATGTTGTGATGATCGTCGGTGCCATCACCGCCTTCTTTGCGGCAACGGTGGGCCTCGTGCAGAACGACATCAAGCGCGTCATCGCCTATTCTACCTGTTCGCAGCTGGGCTACATGTTCGTGGCGCTGGGGGCCGGGGGCTATGGCATTGCCATTTTCCACCTCTTTACCCACGCCTTCTTCAAGGCGCTGTTGTTCCTCGGTGCAGGCTCCGTCATTCACGCCATGTCTGGCGAACAGGACATGCGCAAAATGGGCGGCCTCGCCCCCCACATCCGCATTACCTGGGTCATGATGCTCATCGGCACCGTGGCCCTCACCGGCTTCCCCGGCACGTCAGGCTACTTCTCCAAGGACGCCATCATCGAAGCCGCCTATGCTTCTCAAGCAGCACCCCATATGCTGGCTTTTGCACTGCTGGTCATCGCGGCGTTCTGCACCTCGTTCTATTCCTGGCGTCTCGCCTTCATGACCTTCAATGGCAACACTCGCGCTGACCACCACACCATTGAACATGCCCATGAAAGCCCCCCCGTCATGCTGGTGCCGCTCTATGTTTTGGCGCTTGGTGCGTTGATCGCAGGCTGGTTCTTCAAGGACTACTTCATCGGCCATGAGCAAGCTCTGTTCTGGGGTTCGGCCGTCGCTCCCCAGGAAGAGCTGTTGCACAAAATGCACGAGTCACCGGAATGGGTGGCCTACTCACCTTTTATCGCCATGGTCGCGGGCTTCGCACTGGCCTTCCTGTTCTATATCCGCAACACGTCGCTGCCCGGCAAACTCGCCGCCATGCATCAACCGATCTACCAGTTCCTGCTCAACAAATGGTACTTCGACGAAATCTATGACTTCTTGTTTGTGCGCCCCGCCTTCTGGCTTGGCCGCCTGTTCTGGAAGCAGGGCGATGGTGCAACGATTGATGGACTCGGCCCCAATGGTATCGCCGCCCGCATCAGCGACGGCTCCGGACTGATCGTCCGTCTACAGACGGGTTACGTCTATCACTACGCATTCGCAATGCTCATTGGCATTGCCGCGATTATTTCCTGGTTTTCTTTCGGAGGCGCGCACTAAATGGATTGGCCCGTGCTTTCCGTTATCACTTTCCTGCCGCTGCTCGGCGTTCTGGCCATTCTTCTCGCCAAGGGCGAGGATGAAGCGGCGAACAAATATGCGCGATACGCTGCGCTCTGGACCACCATCGTCACCTTCCTGGTGTCACTGCTGATCCCCTTCAATTTCGTGCAGGCCGAGTCCGGTTTTCAGTTTGTTGAAATGCATTCATGGATGGGCGGCTACGCCCACTACCACATGGGTGTTGATGGCATTTCCATGCCGCTCATCATTCTCACCACCTTCCTCATGCCCATCTGCATTGCCGCCTCATGGTATGTCGACAAGCGGGTGAAGGAATACATGATCGCGTTTCTTGTGCTGGAAACGCTGATGATCGGCGTCTTCTCCGCCCTCGACATCGTGCTGTTTTACGTTTTCTTCGAAGCTGGCCTGATCCCGATGTTCCTGATCATCGGCATCTGGGGAGGTGCTCGCCGCGTTTATGCCTCCTTCAAGTTCTTCCTCTACACTTTGCTGGGCTCGGTTTTGATGCTGCTGGCCATCATCGCCATGTACTGGCATGCGGGCACGACGGACATTGCCGTATTGCTGTCGAACCCCAAAACCTTCCCGCCGGAAATGCAGACCTGGTTGTGGCTCGCTTTTTTCGCATCCTTCGCGGTGAAAATGCCCATGTGGCCTGTTCACACATGGCTGCCCGATGCCCACGTCGAAGCACCAACGGCAGGTTCCGTCATCCTTGCCGCCATTCTTTTGAAAATGGGTGGCTACGGATTCCTTCGGTTCTCGCTGCCCATGTTCCCCGATGCTTCCCTGTATTTCCAGAACTTCGTCTACGTCCTCTCGGTCGTTGCCATTGTCTACACTTCGCTGGTGGCACTGGTGCAGGAGGATATGAAGAAACTGATCGCCTATTCCTCCGTCGCCCACATGGGCTTCGTCACCATGGGCATTTTCTCCATGACGCGCCAGGGCGTGGATGGTGCGGTGTTCCAGATGATCAGCCACGGTCTGGTATCAGGCGCGTTGTTCCTGTGTGTGGGTGTGGTTTACGACCGCATGCATACCCGCGAGATCGCAGCTTACGGTGGCCTCGCAAACAGGATGCCGCTCTACGCCGCCGTGTTCATGCTCTTCACCATGGCAAATGTTGGCTTGCCTGGTACCTCAGGTTTCGTTGGCGAGTTCATGACGCTGCTTGGTACCTTCGCCAACAACACCTGGGTTGCATTCTTTGCCACGTCTGGCGTCATCTTGTCGGCGGGCTATGCCCTCTGGCTCTATCGCCGCGTCGCCTTCGGCTTGTTCGACAAGCCCAGCCTGCAATGGATGCCGGATATGACGCGCCGCGAATTTGCAACCCTGTTGCCACTGATCCTGCTGACGCTCTATTTCGGCGTTTACCCCGCACCGATCTTGGACACCATCGGCGCATCAGTTGAACATCTCCTCAAATCCGTGCAGGTCGCAAGCGCAGCCGCTGCTGACGCCGCACATCTTGCGATGAAGTGAGCCTCGACATGACAAGCCTCCTGCAATCCGCTGATGCCGTTGCCGCCCTGCCAGAAATCGTGCTGGCTATGCTCGCCGCCGCCTTCCTCATGGTGGGGGCTTTTGCCAAGTCGGAAGCCTTCAAGCTGGTGCAGGGCCTTGCCATTGCAGCTTTGGTCTTTGCAGCCTTGCTGGTGGTCTATGACACGGGCGAAGGCAAGCAGATGGCCTTCGCTGGCGGCTTCGTCGTCGATGATTTTGCCCGCGTGATGAAAGTGCTGGCCTTGCTGGGTGCAGCTGTCACCATCGTGTTATCCGGCAAGTTCCTGCCGCGCGTCGGCATGGGGAAATTCGAATATCCCATCCTCGTTATGCTCGCCTCCGTCGGCATGATGATGATGATCTCCGCCAATGATCTGATCTCGCTCTACATGGGCCTCGAACTGCAATCGCTCTCGCTCTATGTCGTCGCCGCCATCAACCGTGACAACGCCAAATCATCGGAAGCGGGTCTCAAATATTTCGTCCTTGGTGCACTCTCATCCGGAATGCTCCTTTACGGCGCATCACTTGTTTACGGTTTTACTGGCACCACAACGTTCTCGGGCATTGCCGAAGCCTTAGCCGCCAACGGCTCAAGTCTCGGCATCCTCTTCGGCCTTGTCTTTGTCATTGCCGGGTTATGTTTCAAAGTTTCAGCCGTACCTTTCCATATGTGGACGCCCGACGTTTACGAAGGTGCGCCTACACCCGTCACAGCCTTCTTCGCCTCAGCCCCCAAGGTGGCGGCCATGGCGCTGTTCACGCGCACCATGGTTGGCCCGTTCAACCACATTGTTCAGGACTGGCAGCAAATCCTTGTATTTGTGTCAATATTGTCCATGACCCTGGGAGCTTTCGCTGCCATCGGCCAGAACAATATCAAGCGTCTGTTGGCTTATTCCTCTATCGGCCACATGGGCTTTGCGCTGGTGGGCCTCGCCGCCGGAACGCAAGAAGGTGTATCCGGAGTGGTCATTTACATGCTGATCTATTCGCTCAGCACACTCGGCGTCTTTGCCTGCGTCCTCGCCATGCGCCGCCAAGGCTTGCAAGTTGAAAACATCTCCGACCTCGCAGGCGTCGGTCGCACTAACAAGGCGCTGGCATTTGTACTGTCGATGTTGATGTTCTCGCTTGCAGGCATTCCGCCGTTGGCAGGCTTCTTCGGAAAACTCTTCGTTTTCATGGCCGCCGTAAAAGCAGGTTTGTGGTTCCTCGCCATTCTCGGCGTCATCGCCAGTGTGGTGGGTGCCTATTACTATCTCCGCATCGTCAAGATCATCTACTTCGACGAACCAGCCCCGGCCTTTGACAAGATGGATATTGAAGTCAAATGGGTGGCCTATCTGTCCGGCGCTTTCGCGCTGATGTTCGTGGTGTTTGCGTCACCACTGTTGGCACTGGCAGCAGCGGCGGCAAAGTCTCTGTATTGAGTATCACGCACACGGTCCCTCGTCCGCCCTTCGGGCACCTTCTCCCGCCAAGAGGGGCGGGAGAAGGCCTCAATGATTGTAGCCTTATCCCGTTTCCTCC
The DNA here is from genome assembly GCA_964244825.1 of uncultured Aestuariivirga sp. Classification (GTDB taxonomy): domain Bacteria; phylum Pseudomonadota; class Alphaproteobacteria; order Rhizobiales; family Aestuariivirgaceae; genus Aestuariivirga. The sequence goes on along the minus strand of CAXTKL010000147.1, from coordinate 877 downwards.
AACGGGAGAAGGTGGCCGAAGGCCGGATGAGGGGCAACGGATTCGATGATTCCCGTCCGCCACTACCCAACTATCGACTCCACCAACCTCGAGGCCCATCGCCTCTTCGCGTCAGGTGAACGCGGCCCTCTATTCCTCCTCGCCGATGAACAAACCGCAGGCAAAGGCAGGCTTGATCGCAGTTGGGCGTCTTTGCGTGGCAATTGTTATTCGACGGTCATGCTTCCACTGGCCGCCGATATCACAGTTGTTCCGCAAATCGGTTTCGTCGTCGCCCTCGCTGTCGCCGATGTCGTGCGCAAACACACAACCGCGCAATCCCAACTCAAGTGGCCAAATGACGTACTGATCAACGGTGCAAAAGTCGCGGGCATTCTCTGCGAAGTGCTCTCGCAACAACCGATGACCATTGCCATCGGCTGCGGCATCAACGTTGCTCACGCGCCAATAGGGCTCAACTATCCTGCTACCTGTCTCGCCGCAGAAGGGGCTACGACCTCACGCGATGATGTGTTCCAATCCTATCGCACGGCCCTCTCGTACTGGTTGGACATATGGAACAACGGCCAGAACTTCCCCGCCATCCGCAATGCCTGGACAGCCCTTGCCATCGGCATCGGGGAATCCATCACCATGACCTCTGGAACTCAACACTTGACGGGAAACTTTGAAACCATCACAGAGCAGGGGGCCGTGATGTTGAAACCTCCCCACGGTCCACCCCACATTTTACACGCCGGTGATATGCACATCCCGTCGTTGGCCAAATTGAGAAACGGAACTTCATGAACGCGAAACGCCGCAAAGACCAAAGCCCTGAACTCGTCCTCTTGCCACTGGGCGGCACAGGCGAAATCGGCATGAACTGCTATTGCTA
>CAXTKL010000146.1:0-6081 GCA_964244825.1 uncultured Aestuariivirga sp. | reverse complement strand
CGGGTGGCCATGAAACGCCAGGCTGGCCCCGAGATTGAGAAACTGATTCAACTTCTGGCACGCTTGCCCGGGCTCGGTCCCCGCTCGGCCAGGCGGGCGGTCTTGCATCTCGTCAAGAACCGCGAAAAGCTTTTGACGCCACTCACCCGCGCCCTTGAAGATGCGCAGGAAAAAGTGTCGGTGTGCAACGCCTGCGGCAATGTGGATACGCTCAATCCCTGTTCCGTCTGCATCGATCCAAGGCGCGACCGCAGCCTGATTTGCGTGGTGGAGGAAGTCGGCGATGTGTGGGCACTGGAACGCGCAAATGCCTGGGGCGGACTTTATCATGTGCTCGGCGGCACCTTGTCAGCGCTGGGTGGCGTAACACCTGAGGACCTGTCCATTGGACAATTGATTGAGCGCGCCAGTGATGGTGTGGTGAAAGAAGTTGTGTTGGCCACCAACGCCACAGTTGAAGGCCAGACCACAGCGCATTACATCACCGAGCGTCTGAAGGAACGCGGCCTCACCACCTCACGCCTGGCTCACGGTGTGCCCGTGGGTGGCGAACTGGACTATCTGGACGAAGGCACACTGACGCAAGCCATCAGGGCACGCCGACCATTCTGAAAATGCTGCGCCCGCCACCATGCAGGCAGTGGCGGACGCAACACGTATGAAAAATCAACCGTGACCGACTGGATCGTCTTTGCCACGGCCACGACGGGCCATCTGCATGTTGTCATTCAGCGTCTTCATGGATGCATGACCAGCACCGTCATCCTTGCCGCGACCCTGGCGCTGATGTCCGGCTGGGTCATCAGCTCCCTGGCGGGCAAAGGCTGCATCGGCCTTGAATGGCGAACCCGGTACGACAGCAGGTGCCGTCATGAAGGTTGCAGCGGCGAGCAATGTAAAAGCAATAAGTTTCATGATGTTTCTCCTGGTTAACAAGTGATGACCGACAAGCTGAAAAGAGCACACTTGTGGTGACATTTAACTGACGCAGGCTGTCAGCCGCTTGTCAGCGCTGTTGTTAACCTGTGGCTAACCATCGCCTTCAGTGAAACTGTTCTGCATCGCCATTCGTCATGACGCTTGCTCCACTCCTTTCAACACGGCGGCCCTTGTGCCGGAATGAAACAGGAGACTCTCATGTACAGCACATTGACCTTGAAACGCCTGCTGCAGCGTTTCGCCGCTGATCAAAAAGGTACAATCGCAGTGATGGCCGGACTAAGCGCGGTTCCATTGGTGCTCGCAGCGGGCGCTGCCATTGACTTTGTGCGCTTCAATGCGGCCCAAACCCATGTGCAGGCCGCTCTTGATGCAGCCACTTTGGCCGGTGCGTCGGCCAAGAAAGTGACCGATGCCAAACGCATTGAAATTGCTAAGACCTCATTCAAGCTGAACATGAACAGTGGCCCGGCAGCCGGCATGAGCGCCGATCCAAAATTCACAGTGGTCAAGGACAAATTCGTTTCAGAAGTGGACGTCAAGGTGCCCATGGCGTTGATGCAGATTGCGGGCATCGACGTGATGAAAGGTGTGAATCGCGCCGAAGTGAACATACTCACCGACAAGAAGGCCGAGATTGTCATGGTCCTGGATTACTCGGGTTCCATGGGCGACCCCGTCGGCGGAAAAACCAAATATGTTGCGATGCGCGAGGCCGCCAAAAAACTTGTCGACGATCTTTCGAAGTCAGACCCGGACAAAGTGAAATTTGGCCTGGTTCCGTTTTCAAACCTGGTTTACGCAACCTTGCCCGGTTCCTATGTGCTTGGGGGGAGCGGGACCTGGACGGGTTGCACTCAGGATCGCCAGTATCCCTACAATGTGTCGACCTCTACGCCCACTTCAGCGCCGGAAAGCAAGTGGAACCAACCCTTGTATGACAAAGAGCCGGATCAACTGAACTATACGTGCAAGGGGTTCACCAATCACAAACTCAAGATGGTTGATCTGACGGACAAGTTTGCATCAATCACCAGTCAATTGAATGCGATGACGCCATACGGTTACACGCATATCGCGCTCGGTGTAGAGTTTGGCTATCACATGCTGTCGCCCAACGCTCCGTTTATCAACGGTGCGAAGTATGACGACAAGGACACCAAAAAATTCATCGTCGTGTTAACCGATGGCATGCAGACTGCCGGTGCCTTTGGACCGGACGGCAAGCGCAGCCCAGAAGAAGGCAACAGCAATCTGGAAACACTCTGCAAAAATGCAAAAGCTGACGGCATTACCATCATGAGCATGGCGTTCGATCTCGACGACTCGGACACGCGCAAGCGTCTGCAAAATTGCGCCACCGACGCAAAGAGAGACTTCTTTGTCGTCAATGATCCTGACGGATTGTCGACGGCTTTCGAAGCCGTCAAAACCGCAATTGCCGATCAGGTGTTCCTCAGCAAATAACTCAACTCAGGTTGACCAGCCGTGGGCGGGGCGCTTCCAGTGCCTCTCCCTTTGGTTCTTCTGAGAGATCAAGACTCTCGATACGCAGGCCCCGCTTGCTGATCTTGTCTGCTGAAGCGCCAAGTTTCTCAAGGTCGCCATTCGCCATGTCAAAGTGCCGGCGCAAATCCGAAGCGCGTTCTTTCAGGCGTCCCACATCCTCCATCAACTTGCCGACTTCCGCCTTGATGATGTGGGCCTGGTCGCGCATGGTCACATCCTTGAAAATCGCCTGCATGGTCTGCACCAGCAACATCAACACATTGGGCGATGCGAGAATGACCCGTGCCCGGTGTGCCTTCTGCACAATGTCGTCATAACCCTCGTGAATTTCGGCATAAATGGATTCCGACGGTACAAACAGGATGGCCGTTTCATGGGTTTCGCCCGACAACAGATATTTCTCTGAAATGTCCTTCACATGTTTGGCCATGTCACCACGCAGGCGCACCTCCGCAGCCTTGCGCGTGTGGTCATCGTCTGCCGCCTTGATGGCGGAGTAGGATTCCAGCGGAAACTTCGCGTCGATCACCAGCCGCAGGGTCGAGTCCGGCAGGATGATTACACAGTCTGGCCGTGTGCCATTGCTGAGCGTGGCCTGGAACGCATAAGAAGAGGCGTGCAACCCGTCCTTGATGATGGCTTCCATGCGCCCCTGGCCAAAGGCACCGCGCGATTGCTTGTTGTTGAGAATGTCCTTGAGACTCACCATTTCCGTGGACAGCGACGTGATGTTTTTCTGTGCCGCATCAATCACCGCGAGGCGCTCATTCAACTGCCCCAACGAAAGTGCCGTGCGTTCCGCCTGTTCATGCAAGCCCACACCCACGCGCTGGCCCACAGCGTCTAGCCGCTCGTCCAGGGTGCGTTGCAGATGCACTGTGTTGCCCTGCGCCTGGTTCGCAAAGCTTTGCAGGGATCCCGACAGTTCAGCCAATCGCATTTCCAGCTCTGCCGTGCGCCGTTGCGCTTCAAGTTGTTCCAGCTGGCGTCCCCGGGAATTGCGCCACACCATGGCCACGGCCACCATCAACAGCAGAACAATGAGCAGCGCGATACCTGCGCCGGTTTCAAACAGCGTGAAGGCGTGGCGGCCCACGACGATCAGAGGGGAATCAAATGTCATGACGGCAGTTTAGCAGATTCGTGTTTTGTTCCTAAGACTTGTTTTGCCACAAAAAAGGCCCGCCCCAACCGCAACCGGTCAGAACGGGCCCATATGATCCGCTTGGAGCTCGGGACGGCGACAAGAGCCCAAAGCGGATCAATTTCGATGCGGGGGAAATTCAGAAAGTGCTTTCGCCTCAAGGGTTTGAGCCTTGCTTTCTGCGTTGTGCCGCCGCTGTTTGTGAGGCAAAAGTGCCTGCCAATCGGGGCAGGAAGGTCACCGTCGCAAGGCCATGGCTTGACCATTTCAAGGCAATTTTGCGGCAGCATGACGGGCTAAGTTATTGAGCGATGGAAACTTGTGAGTCATTTGAGTGACTTCTTGCAGTGCAACATAAGCACCCGCTTTTTGCTCACTTCGAAATAAATTTTGCAGTGGCCCGCACAAGGGCATCGGTGGTGCCGGGTTCCATGGCTGCATGACCCGCATCCGGGATCATCACCAGCTCCGCCCGGGGCCAGCGCCGGGACAATTCATGGGCGGTGGCCGCTGGCGTCACCACATCATAGCGCCCCTGAACAATGACGCCCGGCACATGCTTCATCTTCTCCACGCCGTCCAGCAGCGCCCCGTCATGGACTATAAATCCCTTGTTGATGAAGTAATGACATTCGATGGCGGCAAAGGCGGTTGCAAAGCGGTCTTCACCAAACTGCGCCACCCGCTGCGGGTCCGGCAACAACGACAGACATGCCCCCTCCCACTGGCTCCAGGCTCTCGCAAATTGCAGCCGCACAGCGTCATCAGTCCCCATCAGCCGTTTATGATAGGCTGCAATCAAGTCATGGCGCTCTGCTTCGGGAACCAGATTTTTGAAAGAGTCAAAGGCCTCCGGAAACAAGCGCCCGGCACCGTCCTGATAGAGCCAGCGCACCTCCCAGTCCTGAATCGCAAAAATGCCGCGCAACACCAGTTCAGTTACACGATCAGCATGGGCCTGGGCATAGGCCAGCGCCAGCGTCGACCCCCATGATCCGCCGAACACCTGCCACGTTTCAATGCCGAGATGTTTGCGCAACATTTCAATGTCCGCAACCAGATGCCAAGTCGTATTGTCGGTCAGACAGGCATGCGGCGTGGAGTTGCCGCAGCCGCGCTGGTCAAACAATATGATGTGATAGTGTGCCGGGTCGTGAAACCGCCGCAAGGTGGGCGAAGACCCGCCGCCCGGACCGCCATGCAACACCACCACAGGCTTGCCCTTGGGATTGCCGCATTGCTCGAAATAAATTTCATGCAAATCCGAAACCTGCAGGCGTCCCCGCGCGAAGGGTTCGACGGCGGGGTAGAGGCTGCGGCGGGGTGGGGTAAGGTCTAGCATCAGGCCGACTTCACCAAATCACCCCTAAGCGCCTTCGCAATTAACGCCTGCGTATTGGCAATGCCATAGAGCGCCGTAAACGAACCAAAACGCGGTCCTCGCTCTTCGCCGAGCAGCACTTGATACAACATGTTGAACCAGCTCTGCGCTACACCGACGCTGCCGTCTTTCTGGGTTGTCGTCCAGGGCTCGCGGCGGCCGATGTCGTAGACGACTTTCTGGATTTCTTCCGGTGTTGATCCATCGGGCAAGGAACCTAGGGCGGCAGCGAGGTCGCCCAGGGCTTTGGCTTCCACGTCATCGGCAACACGATAGGTTTTAGCGGGCTTCACAAAGTCCTGGAAATAGCGGATGGCGTAACCCACCAGAGAGTCAAGGCGCGGATGCGTGGAGGGACTCAGCTCCGGCATGTAGCGTTGCAGGAAGGCCCACATCACCCTCTTGTCTTCGGTGTTGGCAACGGCGGCAAGATTGAGCAACAGCGAGAAATTCACACCGCCCGATTCCGGTGCAGGAGGATGGCCGCCGTGAATGTGCCAGACCGGATTCATCAGCTGGTCTTTCGGTTCTGCTTGCTTGGGGTAAGCGGCAAGGAATTGTGCGTATTCGTCAACAGCTCTCGGGATGACGTCGAAGTACAGCTTCTTGGCTTCCCTTGGCTTGTTATACATGAATTGCGCCAGCGAATTCGGATCGGCATAGGTCAGCCATTCATCAATCGTCAGGCCATTGCCTTTCGATTTTGAAATCTTCTGGCCCTTGTCGTCAAGGAACAGTTCATAGACATAATGTTCCGGCGCCTTGGCCCCGAGGATGACACTGATCGCGTCATAAACAGGTGCGTTGGTCTGGTGGTCCTTGCCGAACATTTCAAAGTCCACATCAAGGGCCGCCCAGCGCATGCCGAAGTCCGGCTTCCATTGTAGCTTGGTGCGGCCACCACGCACGTCGACGGTGATGTCGGTGCCATCTTCATCAGCGAAGGTGATGGTGCCTTGCTTGGCGTCGATGGCCTTCATCGGTACATAGAGCACGCGGCCTGAAATCGGAGAGATCGGCAGGAAAGGGGAATAGGTGGCCTGGCGCTCTTCACCCAGTGTCGGCAACATCACAGCCATGATGTCATCATATTTTTCGAGGGCACGCA
>CAXTKL010000145.1:4805-6131 GCA_964244825.1 uncultured Aestuariivirga sp. | reverse complement strand
GCTGCAAAGCGTGTGAAAAAGCCAGCAAGCCTGCTCGGAAAGAAGCACCACAGCAAGAGTTGATCCCTTCATGCGAACACATAAGTGTCTGCGCGAGCCGTTGGCCGGGCAGGCACCCTTTCATTATCTGTCGTAACCGCCTATATGCAGTCCCGGCGATGCTGCGGCTCTCGTGCGGAACACTAATTTCCCAGGGCCTATAAACGATTATCTCGGGAGCTGTCCCTGCGCCGGATCGTGGTCCGGAGCACACGGCCCCCACCTACGCAAGTAGGGACCAGGGATCGTTGGTTCCCACGGCTCTCGCGGGTCGCCACCTTATGATTGACGTGGGCGACATGACGGAACTGAAAGACATCAAAGCCCACGCCCGCATCATCGCGGCGCAAATTCGCAAAGCCGCCCATGATGTGACGAAAGATCACGCGCCGCTGCAATTGGCTGCACACAGCTTCCCCATCAAACCGTCGCCGCATTGCAAAGTGGTGTCCGCCTTCTTCCCGTACAAGAGTGAAATCGACACCAGGCCACTGCTGGGCAAGCTGGCAGGTGACGGGTGGACCACATGCTTGCCCATCGTCATCAGCCTGGGCCAACCTCTGATTTTTCGGCGCTGGTTGCCGGGTGAGCCCACAACGCCCGGAGTCTGGGGTATTCCGCGCCCCATTGATGATGCACCACTTGTTGAACCTGATGTCTTGTTGGTGCCACTGATGGCATTTGACAGGCGTGGATTCCGACTGGGCTACGGTGGCGGGTTTTATGACCGCACACTGGAACTGCTGCGCGCCGAGAAACCAATTACTGCCATTGGTGTTGGATATGCCGCGCAGGAAGTTGACAGCGTTCCCCATGCCAGTCATGACCAGCCCCTGGATTTTGTCATGACGGAAAAAGGTGTCTTCGCGTGCGGCTGATGTTTCTGGGTGATGTGGTGGGCAAGGCTGGACGTGAAGCCGTGTATCATCATCTGCCTTTGCTGCGCGCGCAATTGAAGCCTGATGTGGTGGTGGTCAACGGCGAGAATGCCGCCCATGGTTTTGGCATCACCGAAGACATTTTCCAGAAATTGCGCGAGGCCGGGGCGGATGTCGTAACACTTGGCAATCATTCCTTTGACCAGCGCGAAGCACTGGTGTTCATCGCGCGCGAAGACCGTATGATCCGCCCCCTCAATTGGCCAAACGGTTGTCCCGGAGCAGGCACCTCCCTGTTCGAAACCGCGATGGGCCGCCGCGTGCTGGTGATCAACGCCATGGGCCGCGTGATGGTGGAACCCATGTTGGATGACCCCTTTCCAGCGGTGGACCGTGCCCTTGAGGCCTG
>CAXTKL010000145.1:0-4705 GCA_964244825.1 uncultured Aestuariivirga sp. | reverse complement strand
CAAATTGCCGATTGAACGCATGAAGCCTGCGGAAGGCGAAGCCACCGTGTGTGGGCTGATTGTGGAGACGGATGATATTTCAGGGTTGGCCAAACGTGTAGGGCCGATACGGGTGGGCGGGCTTTTGTCACCTTCGAGTTTCGATGGCTGGTAACGGGAGAATGAAGATGGAGCTTGGCATATCACAAATCGCCCACTGGGCCTTGAAGGTGCACGACCTCGAAAAGTCATTGGCCTTCTATCGCGACACCCTTGGCTTCCAGGAGATGATGCGGATCAACCATGTCGAAGGGCCTGAGACAGGGCAACTGATGCTGGTCTATCTCCGCGTCACCGACACGCAATACGTCGAACTCTTCCCGCGCGGCAAAGGCGCGGTTTCGCCTGACGAGGACACCACCTCCATGCATCACGTGTGTTTGCAAGTGCACAGCATCGCAGTGACAGTTGAAGCGCTGACCAAAATCGGCGTACCGCTGTTCCGCGCCGCCAAACTGGGGCTTGACGGCAACAACCAATGCTGGATCAAGGACCCCGACGGCAACCGCATTGAGTTCATGCAAATGTTGCCGGGCAACATGCAGGAGGAAGCGATTACGCGATTAAATGCGTGATCAGGCCCTGCGCATGAAGTCTGGTAAGGGAACAGCAATTTCGCCTTCGGCGATGTCTTTCAGGCGCTTGACCATGCGCGTGCCCCGGGCCAGGCGGGCCTGGGCTTCTTCAGTTTCGTGGCGCAATATGGCAAGGCTGGCGGCTTCATATTCAGCGGCGGCTTTGCCGCTGTTGTCTGTGAGTGTGGCAATGGCTGCAAACAATCGTCCTGGCGGCGCGGCTTCTGCCAATGATCTGACCTTTCGAAGGGCGGAAGCCCCCGCAGCAGCAACGGCTTCACCGTCAAATGAAAACTTCTCGATCCCCGGCTTCAAGGCAATGGCCATCACACGCAAACTCCACACACAAACGCAAACACTCCGGGTCATGGTGAAGGAACAGGTTTAATGTCAGGTTAAGCCAAAGGTTGCGCGGTGGTGCAGGGCTTGGCTATATGCGCTTCACCTGATTTTGAGGATTTGAGATGGCCGGCCATTCACAATACAAGAACATCATGTTCCGCAAGGGCAAGCAGGACAAGATGCGGTCCAAGATCTTCTCGAAACTGGCCCGCGAAATCACTGTTGCCGCTAAAGCAGGCGTGCCTGACCCGGCAGCCAATGCGCGGTTGCGTTTGGCCATCCAAAATGCGCGGGCCGAAAACCTGCCCAAGGACAATATCGAACGCGCCATCAAGAAGGCCTCCGGCAGCGATGCCGACACCTATGACGCCGTGCGTTATGAGGGCTATGGTCCCGGTGGCACTGCGGTGATTGTGGAAGCCTTGACTGACAACCGCAACCGCACGGCACCTGTAGTGCGCGCGGCTTTTGCCAAATACGGTGGTAACATGGGGGAAACGGGTTCCGTTTCTTTCATGTTCGCACGGGTTGGCGAGATCGTTTATCCCCTGGGCAAAATCAGTGCTGAGGCCATGATGGAAGCTGCCATCGATGCGGGCGCTGATGATGCAACAAGCGACGACGTGCACGTTGTCACCTGCGCATTCGAAAGCATGAATGAGGTATCCACTGCACTGGCTGCGAAATTTGGCGAAGCGCAGTCGGTCAAGATCGTATGGAAGCCCAATGTCATGTCACCGCTTGATTTCGAAAAGGCCGAGGCTTTGCTGAAACTGGTGGATGCGCTGGATGAAGATGACGATGTGCAGAATGTTTTCACCAATGCCGATATTCCCGATGATGTGATAGAAAGACTGGGGACCTGATGGCCACGCACCACTTCTCGCCAACCGTGTTTCATCAGAACATGGGAGCATACGACCCTGTGCTGCGCGTGGCGAGTGGTGACACGATCATCACCGCCACGCTGGATGCCCATGGCTACGATCATGCAAATACGAAGCGGGGACCGGACACCAACCCGATGACGGGGCCGTTCTTCATCGAAGGTGCCGAGTCCGGGGATACGCTGGCAGTTGCCATCAAACGCATTGGCATGTCACGCGCAATGGGGTGGACCCGCTCGGGGCTGGCCTGGAATGTTGTGGACCCAGCCCATGTGCGCGACATGCCCGAACGCGAAAAGACATTCTGGAAAATTGCTGACGGGCGCATCACGCTGGAACAACCGCCAAAGGCTTTGAAAAACTGGTCGTTTGCGGTTGACCCGATGATTGGCTGCTTCGGTGTGGCTCCCGCTGACGGAGAAGTGTTTTCCACCGCCACCAGCGGACGCTATGGCGGCAACATGGATTACCGCCGGTTTGGTGCGGGCACGACTGCGTTTTTCCCAGTCTCGGTTGCAGGGGCGTTGTTTATGCTGGGCGACGCCCATGCTGCGCAAGGTGATGGTGAGATTGCAGGCACCGGCATTGAATCCTCGGCAGAAATTGAATGCACTGTCACCGTATTAAAGAAATCCATCGGCTGGCCGCGTGGTGAAACATCAGACTGTATTTTTACCGTGGGTAATGCCAGACCGCTGGAGCAGGCGCTGCAACACGCCACGACGGAAATGCTGGCCTGGCTCGAGCAGGATTACGGTTTGGACAAGCTCAGCGCGTCGCATCTGCTTGGCATGGCTGTGCGCTACGACATCGCCAATGTCTTCAATCCCGCCTTCTCGGTGGCCTGCCGTATCGACAAGAGCTGGCTGCCGTGACCCGCATCATCGGCCTTGACCCCGGCCTGAGAAACACCGGCTGGGGCGTGATCGAGCGTGAAGGTTCGCGTCTGATCTACGTCGCCGATGGGGCCGTGCACTCCGACGCCGATGCACCACTGGCCGAACGCCTGTTGCAAATTCACGAACAGGTGCTCCGTGTACTGAAAGAATTTGCGCCCGATGAAGCGGCGATTGAAGAAACCTTTGTCAACACCGATGCGCGAGCGACGTTGAAACTGGGGCAAGCCCGTGGTGCCGTCATGCTCGCCCCCGCCTTCTGCAAAATCCCCGTGTCGGAATACGCCCCAAATACCGTGAAAAAATCCGTCGTCGGCGCTGGCCATGCCGACAAGACACAGGTCAAACACATGGTGAAATTGCTGCTGCCACGGGCCGTGATGAACACGGCAGATTCGACTGATGCACTCGCCATCGCCATCTGCCACGCCCACCATCGCGGTACGCAAAAACTGAAGGATGTTCTGGTGCGTTCTTGACTTGTTCACCTGTTTATGCGAGTAATACCCGCGAGGTATTACCATGCGCATCACATCCAAAGGTCAAGTGACGGTTCCCAAACACATTCGGGATCGACTGGGCATTGCGCCTGGCGATGACATTGGTTTTCGTGAGGAAGGGCAGGCTGTGATTGTTGAAAAGGTGGAAGAGCCAAAAAAAGTGAATCCGGGTCTGGAATTGGCCAAACATTTGTTGGGCAAAGGTCCAATGCTTCGACAGGGCCTTCCAATGATGACGTCAGAAGAAGTAATTGAATTGACCCGTGGACGGCCGATGAATGTCGATGACACTCCTTGATACCAACGTGCTGATAGACCTTCTGGAAAATCGGCCTGTTTGGGGCCAATGGAGTTTTCGTCAACTCGAAGCTATTGGTTTTGCCGATGGTGTTGTTATTAACCAGATCGTCTACGGTGAAGCTTCGGTTCCTTATGTTCCAAAAACAGATTACGATGCCGTGCTTGATGTTGAATGGTTGAATAAGGAAGATTTGCCATGGGAAGCAGCATTTTTGGCCGCAAAGGTTCACGCCGGGTATCGTAAAAAAGGCGGACAGAAAACCATGGCATTGCCCGATTTTTTTGTTGGTGCCCACGCCAGCATCAAACGCTATCGCGTAATTACCAGAGACGCAGCACGCTACCGCACCTATTTCCCCGAGGTCGAGGTCATTGCACCGGACACGCATCCATGATTGGAAAACTCAGAGGCCGCATCGACTCCACCGGACCCGACTGGGTGATGGTGGATGTGGGGGGTGTCTGCTATTTCGTCTCCTGCTCGTCCAACACCCTGCGTGTTTTACCGGGTGTTGGCGAAGCAGCTGAGGTCTATACCGACATGCTGGTGTCCCAGGACAATATCAGGCTCGTCGGCTTTGCCACCGTGCTGGAAAAGGAGTGGTTCAAGCTTCTGCAGTCGGTGCAGGGTGTGGGTGCAAGGGTCGCTTTGGCGATTTTGTCCGTGTTGTCGGCACGTGAACTCGCATCAGCGATAGCGTTACAAGACAAAGCCATGATCGGCCGTGCCACTGGTGTAGGCAAGAAATTGGCGGAACGCATTGTGCTCGAATTGAAAGACAAGGCCCCGGCCTATACGGCGGCAGATATTGGTTTGAGTACCATGGCGGCGGAATTGGCAGCACCCAAGACCACAGCAGTGACGGATGCCGTTTCAGCCTTGGTCAATCTGGGTTACGGGCAATCGCAAGCAGCGATGGCCGTATCAGCAGCAATGCGCAAGAATGGAGATGATCAGCCTACGGAGAAATTGATCCGGTGGGCGTTGAAGGAGCTGGCGCTGGGATGAGGTTTCGAGGGATGTCCAAATCATTCACGCTTACCCGCGCTTGCGGGGAGGGCTTTCGCATATGGCCGCCAAAGACACCTCATCCGCCTCGCAAGCGCTCGGCACCTTCCCCAGAGGGGAAGGGACTCGTTGTGAAATGTCGACAATTTTTCGAGGT
>CAXTKL010000144.1:0-6152 GCA_964244825.1 uncultured Aestuariivirga sp. | reverse complement strand
GATCGAACCTGTGACCCCTACCATGTCAAGGTAGTGCTCTACCGCTGAGCTAACCACCCACGTTGACTGCGGTGCACGCTCTATAGAGGGTCACTTTTGCCAACGCAAGCAACAACAAATGGACGAGCATCGGGTAAAATCGAATTCCTGATCGACAGAGTTAAATTCATCTTCCTGTAGCGCAGTACGATCAAAGCCAATTCTTGTAGTGATCGGCACGGGCCCCAGCTCAAAATCTGCACGCTTTCAAAAAACAAAGGTGGACCGAAAACGATCCACCTCTATTGAAGCCGCAGCACATGCAACCTTACATGCCACTCAACCACGTATCAACTTCGGTTTTTGCCTTGTCCTTGGCATAACCGTAATGTTTCTGCAGTGAACCTTCCAGTTCTTCACGGCGTCCGTTGATTGTGGTCAGGTCATTGTCAGTGAGCTTACCCCATTTCTGCTTCGCCTGGCCTTGAACCTCTTTCCAATTTCCTTCGATACGATCCCAATTCATGATGTTCTCCATTTCTGACCTTGCCAAACTGAATTGCTTGACTGGAGACAAAACGCAAAAGACGGGCTGTGGTTCCGATCAGGCGGCAACATCAACTTTCTCATCAAAGAACAACGCCTGACTCACCACGGCCTTCACCATGTCTGGCATGAATGGCTTGGTAATCAGGAATGCGGGCTCCGGCTTTTCTCCAGTCAACAGGCGTTCGGGGAAGGCTGTGATGAAAATCACTGGTACGTTGATGTTTTGCAGAATTTGGTTGACCGCGTCGATTCCGGAACTGCCGTCAGCCAACTGGATATCTGCAAGGATAAGACTGGGACGTTTTGCGGAGGCCAAATGCAGCGCCTCTTTTTCTGTACGCGCAATGCCTATGACCCGGTGGCCAAGACTTTCGAGGAGCGCTTCCAGATCCATGGCAATGATGGGTTCATCTTCAATGATCATCACATCCGTTGCAACCTGATTAAGAATAGATTGGGATGCATCCTCAAGCAATGCGTCCACTTCTGGCGCAGTTCTCGAAAGAATCGTTGCAATTTCTGACCTGCTAAATCCTTCCACGGACATCAGCAGGAATGCTTCGCGCGTCAAGGGGGCCAAAGTGGAGAGTTGGCGTTGCGCAATGGCCTCAAATGCTCCTCCCGGGGACGATCCCCTCACGTTGAGCGAAATTGATTCCCACAACCGGCAAAACGAACGATAAAGCGAAATACGAATTCCGGGCCCAGCGTCGAATTTGGTGGGATCGGCTATCAACGCCTCGAGCAGCGCCACCACATAGGTGTCGCCGCTGTTCTGGCTTCCCGTGAGTGCGCGGGAAAATCGCCGCAGAAGGGGTAGATGTGGTGCAATATCCGCTGCAAGTTTCATGCGCTTCCCTTTGTGATGACGATCATTGCTTCAACGCTGCAACTTTCGACCAACGTCTAAACGCGACAAACAGATTTTTGTTCCATGGCCGAAGTAATTTTAGTGGAATGGAACTTTCCTTCGATTCTGGCATTGTTTGAACTGCGCCAACCACAATAGAATGACGGGATGGCATTCGTAAAGTGCGAATGGTTCTTGTTCAAGGTGATTCATGGTTGAAAATGACAGGCAAAAATCGGGGGCTGCGAAGTCTTCGAAAACGATTGAAAAAGCGATGACCCACCCAGCCAAACCAGAAGTATCTGATCTGATTAGTCAGCGTCTGCGAAAATTCTATGACACCTTGGCAGAACAGCCAGTTCCAGATCGATTTATGGATTTGCTGGACAAACTGGAAGCCGCCAGTACGCCCAAAAAGCCTAATTGAGCAGCACTTAAATGGAAATTTCAGCTGAGTTTCGCAATCAGATGATCGCCGCCATTCCAGGGCTGAGAGCCTTCGGCTTGTCCTTGACATCCCGCAGTGACCGCGCCGACGATCTTGTGCAGGAAACCCTTATGAAAGCATGGAAACACCATGCCAGTTTTCAGGAGGGGACAAATCTCAAGGCCTGGCTTTACACAATTCTGCGCAACGAATTCTATAGCCAGATTCGCAAACGCAAGCGCGAAGTCGAAGACGCTGACGGTTACTATTCCAGCAAGGTAGCCGTACATGCCGAGCAAGACGGTCACCTCGACATGGCTGACTTGCGGGTTGCACTCGCACAATTGCCCGAAGACCAACGCGAAGCCATAATCCTTGTGGGCGCTTCCGGTTTTTCCTATGAGGAAGCTGCGGCCATTTGTGCCGTTGCGGTGGGCACAATCAAGAGCCGGGTAAACCGTGCGCGCAACCGCTTGACCACGCTTCTGCACGTGGAAGCCAATGAAAACTTTGGGCCAGACGCCAAATCAGAGGCAATTCTGTCGGGAATGCAGCGGAACTAATTCAGTCATGTGGCGTTTTATCTCCAATCCGGGCGGCTGTCCCGGCTTTTGAGGAAAATTCCATGATTAGCACGGTTCTCATTGTCATCCTTGTTCTTATTGTTCTCGGTGCCTTGCCCAGTTGGGGCCATAGCCGGAACTGGGGTTACGGCCCATCTGGCGGCTTGGGAC
This sequence comes from uncultured Aestuariivirga sp., assembly GCA_964244825.1. Lineage (GTDB taxonomy): Bacteria > Pseudomonadota > Alphaproteobacteria > Rhizobiales > Aestuariivirgaceae > Aestuariivirga. The sequence continues at coordinate 3,613 of CAXTKL010000144.1, read as the reverse complement.
TAATCCTTTTGATCGTCGTTGTCTTGGCAGTGATGGGCAAGATTTGATCTGTGCGAACTGCTGGCGATTTGAGTTTGAGCTGCATCCAGATCATGCGCATGCGGCTCATGTTGCGAATGTGGAAATCACGCAGCTCATGAATCTGCTGCCGCACGCCTAGTCAAAACAACTTTTGCGGACAACTGCGACTAGCGCAAGTTGTCCGCCGAAAAAAGCCACTTAAAAATTAATCCTACGGGTTTGTGTTTGACTTGCATGACATGCTTGCCAACGAAAATCAGGAGAATGGCTGCAACCAAGAGTATTGCAGCCATTGCAAAATATCCGACCACGATAGACTCGAAGTGCAATGACAGAGCGGTTGCGCAGGCTTGCGCCGCGATGAAAAGGGCTATGATCAATACGACCAAACCCATCACTCCAAAAATTGCACCAATCACATAGCCACGTGTGATCTGTAAGAGCTCCGCCCGCGACAGCGCCAATTCCGCTTGCGCCGAACGAATGCTTTCACCCCACAAGCTTTCCAATATCTGTGTCAGACTTGTGCGTGGTGGTTCCCTGTCAGGCATGTTTTGCCACTGCACTGGCGCTTCCGTTGCGCTGAATGCGGGTTCGATTTGCGCCACTCCTCTTGATCGCCCTTTTACGCGCGGATCTTTTCTGTATCGCTTTGCGGGGCAATTTCGGCTCAACCGCCACAGGTACAATAGCGCGCAGGTACAACGCTGTTGCGACACTTGCGGCCAGTGTTGCACCGATGGTCACAAACGGATGCTTACGCGCAAAGGCAACCGCATCCAGAGCCATGTGTTCGACGTCGGTATGCAACGCATAGTCTGCCAAGCCATCTAGACTCTCAGACGCTGCAGTCGCTTGATTGCGCAGATTTGGGAGGTCAGTCATCGAAGCAGCATAGCTCCGGGTGGTCTGCGCCGCTGAATGCAATGCATCCGCGCCCATCGACATGCGGCGCCTTGCCAACGCATCAACCAACCCCAATACATCATGAAAAAGCCGGTAGAACGGTTTTGACGCTGCGTAGGCGTGGGTTTGACGCCCATTGGTTTTTGACGTTGCCATGGCTTAATCCTCTGCATTTAATCGAACTAACGCTGTAATAACGGGCGAAAGACGATATGGTTCCCGCACTAGGGTTGAAAGCCCAATCGCCAGTTAGAATTTGTAATTTGAAGCGAATAAGTGCACCGTTGCATTTTGCGTTGCGGCCTTGCCGGACACAGTGAATTGTGACTTGTACATGCAACGATTGTGCGCATCAAACGTTCATCCACCATGCTTTTCAGCAAATGGAGTGAGTTGAGAGGACGTGAACCACCGTGCCTGAAGTTCGTGATGCTCTGCTGGAAGCGAATTTTGAAACCCTTGTTGAGAGTGAGGAGCGCTTGCGGCTTGCCACAGAAGCGGCTGACATGTTTGCGTGGGAAATTGATTTTCCAAGCCACAGACTGAAATGGGCACCAAATTCTGCGCGCGTCATTGGCTGCGAGGCAACAGATCTTTCGAGCGATCCGGCCCATGCTTATTTCTTTGCAATGCCAGACGATCAGCTTGCTGTGGGCAAGGCATTTTCAAAGGCCGTCGACAGCGGAGAGACAAGTTGTGCGTCAGTATTTCGGGATGCAAGGGAAGACCCAGACCGTGCCTATTGGCAGGTACGCTGCACGTTTCAGCGTAACGCATCCGGTGAGGTCAAACGCGCCATCGGAGCGACACAAAATATCACACGTGCCAAGCGTTCGGAAGACGCGCTGCGGCTGCTCGGAGAAAGGCTTTCAACTGCGGAAGAAGCAGCAGGTGCCTTGATTTACGATTGGCATATCGCGACCAACAAGGTTTGGCGGAGTGACGGATTAACCCGCATTCTGGGATGGCGGCCGGAAGATCTCGGTGAAGGCATGGAAGGATGGAGAAAACTCCGGCATCCTGATGATGAGAGGCGCATGGCCAGTTCGGTGTATGACGATTACGTACACGCCAACGATCACTATGTTCTCGAATATCGAGTGAGGCACGTCGGGGGGTATTACGTCTGGGTGCTGGATTCTGGCCGGTTGTTCAGGGACGTGGCGGGAAATGTGATCCGCATTGCCGGGGCAACTGTTGATATCTCTGCACGCAAGAAAGTGGAGGCCTCATTCTACCGGCAAACCAACCTGATCGACTTGTCATTCGAACCGATTTTCGTGTGGCACCCGGTCAATGGTATTATTGAATGGAACCAGGGTGCCGTCCAGCTCTATGGCTACAGCCGCGAAGAAGCAATTGGCAAGGTAAGTCACGTAATGCTGCAAACCCAGTCGCCCAACTCCGTGCATGATCTCCTGAATGACGCAAAAACTGAAAACGGCTGGACAGGAGAACTCGAGCATCGCGCGAAGGATGGTAGGCGCATTGTGGTTGAGAGCCGCCAACAGGTGATTGATACGGACGGCGAACGTCTCATCCTTGAGACACACCATGACATCAGCTTGCGCAAACAGTCGGAGACCGAAAACGCGCGCATGGCCGCGATCGTCCGGGCATCGCATGATGCCTTGTTCGGGATCACGCTTGATGGAAGATTTGAGACCTGGAATCCGGCGGCAGAAAAAATGTTTGGATACACCGCAGCGGAAGTGATTGGGCAACATGTCAGCATGCTGGCCGAACCTGCAAAACATGACGAGCAGCGGGAACTGATGCGGCGTGCCCAATCCCAGCAAACCGTCGGGCCCTATGACGCGCGGCGGCTCCGCAAAGACGGAACTTTTGTGGACGTTTCGGTTTCGCTTGCGCCGGTACAAGCGGCCGACGGCACAGTGATATCTTTGTCTGTGGCAATTCATGATATCAGCGAGCGCAAGGAATGGGAAACGCGGCAGCGGTTGATGACGCGTGAATTAGCACACCGTATCAAAAATTCCTTTGCCGTCCTGCAGGGCATCTTAAGGTCTACACTGCGGACATCGCGCGGGCCTCAGGAATTCGCTGAAGCTTTTTCCGGCCGTTTGCATAGCCTGGCAGCAGCACAAGATGTTTTGACTGACAACAACTGGAAAGGCGCAGAACTGGGTGAACTTGCAAGGCGTCAACTGGCGGCTTACGTGGCAGCAGACGACGGCCGGGTGGACATTACAGGACCAAGCGTCAATTTGTCCGCAGAACTTGCAGCGCCAATGGGTCTCATTTTCAACGAACTTGCCACCAACGCGCTTAAGCATGGTGCTCTTTCCTCGCCCCACGGCAACATCCAGCTGGTGTGGCGAGTTGAACGGCAACCCGGTTCGCGGGCGAAAATTTTCATCACCTGGCGGGAACGCGGCGGCCCGCAAACCACAGTGCCAACAACCCGTGGTTTCGGATCGTCCTTGATCGAAAAAAGCTTGGGGGACGCGAAGGTTCAAAATATTTACGAACCTGAAGGATTGACCTGTAAAATAGAATTTGGGCTGAAAACAGCGGGGAAATTGCGGCGTCGGCGCTCCACGGCAGATCAATCAAATTGATGTGATGTGGCACAGCAGGAACCAATCCTGCAATGAAGGCGTTCTGATGCTATGACACACATTAAGCACAATAACACATCCGGTTTCTTCAGGTCACTGTTTCT
>CAXTKL010000143.1:0-6305 GCA_964244825.1 uncultured Aestuariivirga sp. | reverse complement strand
ACTTGCTGGGCGAAAACCAGTCCAGACTTTTGCTCGAAGGTGAAACCGTATCGCCCAAACAATTCTGGGGCCTCGAACTCAACCCCCGCGCCGTGCCGATTGCCGAACTGGTGTTGTGGATTGGCTATCTCAATGGCAACTCGCCACCTCAGGCTTGGACTCGATACAAGTCCCCATCCTGCATGCCTATGGCACAATCAAACAGCAGGATGCGATTCTGGCCTACGACAGCCAGGAACTGTTGAGAGATGCGCAAGGCCGTCCACTGTCGCGCTGGGACGGTATCAGCAAAAAACTGCACCCCATCACAGGCGAAGAAATTCCGGACCCTGATGCGCAAGTCGAACTCTATAAATATGTGAACGCCAAACCCGCACTATGGCCGGAAGCAGAATTCATCGTCGGCAATCCGCCCTTCATTGGCGGCAAGGACATGCGCCAGGAATTGGGTGACGGGTATGCCGAAGCCTGCTGGAAAGCCCGTCCTGCTATTCCGGGCGGAGCTGATTTCGTCATGCACTTCTGGGACGCTGCCGCAGAAAAACTGCTGCGCAAATCCACAACCAAACAGAAAAATCCCTTGCGCCGTTTCGGCTTCATCACTACCAATTCCATCACCCAGACCTTTTCCCGTCGCGTCATCGAAAACCGCATGAAGGGCAGCGATGTGTTGTCGCTTGTTTATGCCGTGCCAGACCATCCGTGGCTGAAAGCCTCCGACAAAGCCGCCGTGCGCATTGCCATGACCGTAGCGGTGAAGGGTGAGCATGAAGGCGTTTTGGCTGAAGTGGTGAAGGAGGAGGGCTTGGATACGGATACGCCCATTGTGGATTTGTTGAATGAAGAGGGCAAGATCAGGGCAGACCTTACAATTGGTGCGGATATTGGTTCGGCGAATGTTTTAATTTCAAACTCAGCGATTTCAAGTCGTGGAGTTGTTTTGCATGGATCTGGTTTCATGCTCACGCGAACGCAAGCGAGTGGACTTGGCTTGGGTTTAGTTAAAAACTTAGAGAAACATATTGTTGAATATCGGAATGGGCGAGATATTGCCCAACGTCCGCGTGAAGTGATGGTCATCGATCTATATGGTCTTGGCATTGACGAAGTTAGAGATCGATTTCCCGCTGTCTATCAACATGTTCTCGAAAACGTAAAGCCTGAACGTGACCACAATGTACGCGACTATCGCAGAATAAATTGGTGGCTTTTTGGTGAAATATTCCAGAAGCACGCAAAGCGCTTTTCTCCGTCCCCCGCTACATCACCACGGTGGAAACCAGCAAGCATCGCTTCTTCCAGTTCCTCGACGCCAGTATTAGGCCTGACAACATGTTGGTCAACATTGGCATTCAAAATTCGAAAGCAATGACGGTTCTTTCGTCACGGATTCACGTTTCATGGATGTTGCATGCAGGCGGCACATTGGAAGATCGACCACGCTACAACAAGACCAAATGTTTCGATCCCTTCCCCTTCCCCCTCGTCGACTCCAAATCCGCCCTCGGTGAACGCCTGCGCGATCTGGGTGAACGGCTGGACGCTTTCCGCAAGGAGCGTATCGCCGCCCATGATTTTCTCACCATGACCGGGCTTTACAACGGGCTGGAGCGTTTGCGCGAGATTCAGAACAACTGCCCGGTGCCACCCCTCAGCGCTGCTGAAAAAGACCTGCATCAGGCAGGTCTCATCTCCGCGCTGGCGCAAATCCATGACGACATCGACCGTGCCGTGTTCTCGGTCTATGGCTGGGAAGACCTGATCCCCCGCCTTGTCGGCAAGCCCGGTGCCACGCTGCCGTCCGAACACAAATCCGAGGATCAACAGGCCGCCGAAGAAGAATTGCTGAAACGCCTCGTGGACCTCAACCTCGCCCGCGCTGCTGACGAGAAGCGCGGCATCATCCACTGGCTGCGGCCTGACTACCAAATCCCCAAGCTCGGCAAAAAAGCGCCCAGCCGCTCCGACGAAGAAGCCCAGGAACTCGACCTCGACATCTTGCCTACCGACACCCGCACCAAATTTCCGGCAAAACCCTTCGACCAATTGCTGGCCGTGCGCAAACTGGTGTCCGCAGCGTCCGCCCCCGTCTCTCCCCAAACCCTCAGCCTCACCTTCGAAGGCCGCAACACCCCCGCCCGCAAACAGCGCATCACCAAAGTCCTGGAAAACCTCGTGGCCACGGGGAGTTTGCGCATGGAAGGTGACGGCGATGGGGCGCGGTATTTTGCGGTGAAGTGAGAACTGGCGGTCCCTCACCCACCCTTCGGGCACCCTCTCCCGCCGGAAGAGGCGGGAGAGGGCTCATTGTGTCTGCCTTCTCCCGTTTCTTCCAACGGGAGAAGGTCCCGAAGGGGGATGAGGGGCCACACGCAAGCCTCCACCGGGTTCCGGCTTCATCTTCAGCGGCCGGGGCGCTGCTGCCACTTTCGGCCCGGGCAGCGGGGCACTGATTCACGATGTCAATCAGCTGGGCTTATTGCCAACCGGTTGGAACAAATATAGAACATCATATTTCCCTTGTCAAGGACTAAATGCCGAATATTATTTCACGCGGCGAGTCCTTCCAGCAGCAGGGCCACGGCTTCGGCGCCGGGATCGTTGAAACCCTTGAGCTTTTCGGCGGAGACATAGGTGGAGCGGCCGGCTTTGGCGCGGCTCATATGGGCGGTGGCGTTGGCACCTTTGCGGGCGGCTGCGGCGGCCTTTGCCAGATCGGGCAAGGCGTTCAATGCGGGCAGCAGTGCATCAATCATGGTGCGGTCTCCCGGTTTGGCACCGCCATACTCCATCATGCTGTTCAGACCAGCTTTCAAGGCTTCAGGCCAGTTCGCCTTGGCGGCTGCGGCACGGGCAGCGGCGGAAAAGAAGATGGCCAGCAAAACGCCAGACGATCCGCCCATGCCGCGGGTCATGCCATCGCTGATGGCTGCGAAAAACTGTCCGGTTTTGGCAAGCGGCAGGTTTTCAAGATTTTTTGCAATGTGCCGCGCTGCTGTTGCCATGGTGGAGCCGGTGTCGCCATCGCCGACGCGTGCATCCAGGGCATTCAAGGCGGATTCGGACTTTTCGACAATGGCGCAGGCCTTGCCGACAAGGGCTGCCAGTGCAGCATTGCGGCTGGCCTTGTGGGGTTTGGTTCTTGTCTCCCTCGGCATTTTCACCAGCCTTGGTTTTACATGCGTTTTCATGCCGGGCCAAACCAATGGGGTAGCCGGCGAAATGAGAGCCTTCTCAAAATCCGGCGTCAACGGCAGCAGCGACAGCGAGAAACCATGCATGTCGAGGGATGTCACCAGACCTGCGGGTCCGCAGACCAGTTTGATTTTTTTCCCGTGTTTGCCAGCAAGTACCTCATTGGAAATCAGGCCCATTTCCAGCGGCGTGGTGGAGCCGAGGTTGTTGATGAGCACGGCATATTTCGAAGCTTTTTTCGCTGTGGCAAAAAGTGTGTCGATGATCATGGCCGTGGCTTTCGCCGCAGACTCCATATCCACCACCCTGGCACCGGGTTCGCCATGCAGGCCAAGGCCCAGTTCGGCTTTGCCGTTGGGAATGCGGTCCTCGCGGCCAATGCCCGGCAGTGTACAGGAGGTGATAGCGATGCCGAGTGATACCACATCATCAGCGGCCTTTTGGGCGATGGCTGCTACTTTTTTGAGTGGCCAGCCTTTTTCCGCAAAATGGCCAGCGATTTTTTCGACAAACAATACACCGGCAATGCCGCGCGGCTGAATGATGTCGGGGAGAGCAATATCATCTTTTACAATAACAGCCGCAACCTTGCGGCCAAGGGCGCGGGCTTTTTCGATGGCAAGCCCGAAATTCAGACGGTCTCCTGTGTAATTCTTGAAGATGACGAGGCAGCCTGCTTTGCCTGTCACAGCCATGATCGCAGCGAAGACCGCATCAACTGAGGGTGAAGCGAAAACCTCACCGCAAACGGCCGCCGTCAACAGGCCGGGGCCGACAAAGCCTGCATGGGCGGGTTCATGGCCGGAGCCGCCGCCTGCGATAATCGACACGTTTTTATCGGCCTTGTGATCGGTGCGCAGCACAACCTTGATCGCAGGGTAACCATCGAGCCGCGCCAGATTGTTGCCGCCCGATGCGCGCAGCAATCCATCGATTGCATCGACAACCAGAGTTTCCTTGCTGTTGATGAACTGCGCCATCTGGTTTTGTCCTCTTCAGGTAATCCGCCGGATCGAGGCCATGATTTCATCTGGCTCGAACACGCGTTTCCAGTCGTCGCGCATCAGGGCCGGCTTGCCGAATTGAATGGCCTTGTTGCAGGCGTCGGAGAATACGCCGGGCTGTTCCTTAAAAATCACGGCAGCCATAATGTTCATGTGGCCTAGCAGAAAATCCCGTGCGGCTTCCTGCGGCACGCCGCGGCTGACAACTTCATCCATGGCTTCTCGCAACACATCGAGAAGAGAGCCGCAGACGGTTTCGGCAAGGCCCGGTTCGAGCAGCGCCATTTGTTCAACGGTGAGGCGGTGTGAGCGCAGGATAGGCGACCAGATGGTGCGGGCCACCTCTTCGCCGACGGCATAATGTTCTTCCGGTCCCTGCATGAGCGCAGAGACAATGGCCTGTTTCGCTGCCACTCCGCCGAAACGGTCAAGCTTTGCCGACATTTCGGTTTCGTCGTTGAAGATTGGGGGATGGCAAGGGTGGGTGACGAAATAGGTAATATCTTTTCTGTCAGGCAAATGACCGGCAAAGGGTGCTGCTGCATCAAGCGTGACAACAATGGTGCCGGGTTTCAGTTTGCCGATGATGCCTGATGCAACCTTGCCGATGGCCGTATCGGGCACTGCGAGAATGACCACTGATGCATCGGCCAGGGCATAGTCAGAATCAACGGCCTGCCAGCCCAGTTCGTCGGCCAATCGCCGGCGTCCGGCTTCGCCCACTTCCACGGGCCGCACGGTATAGCGCGAGTGTTTGAGGTTTTTGCCAAGCCGCATGCCCATTTTGCCGCCGGCACCGAAGAGTGCAATTGTTGTCATGGTGACGTCGCCTGGCTGTTGAAAGTCAACGTCAGCTTGCGGGGATTCTGCGCTCTTGTCCACAGTCTCGTCAGCATTCTGATTTTCGTGGCTTGCAACCTTGCAATGCCAATTTGCAGCGGTTATCAGTCTGGGGTAGCATGCGGGTGTAAGGGCCCTGCTTTCTGGAGTCCGAAGCCTCGCACATGACTGACGCATCTGCAAATGCCCGTGCCATCAAGGTTGGCTTATTGATCACGGCACTGGGTGGATTTCTGTTTACGTTTGATCTTCCGCTGTTGCGGCTTGCTGACAATGAAAAATGGGCGCTTGTGTTCGCGCGCGGGCTGATGCTTTTTGTGTCGATTACGGCGGTCTGGCTGGTCCTGCGGCTGCGTACCAGAGAAGCCTTGCCCTATATCGCGGGCGCAGCAGGCGTTGCAGTGATTGCTACAAATACCCTGGCCAACATTGCCTATATCGGAGCACTCAAGGAAACCAACGCTGCAAATGTGGTCTTCATCCTGGCACTGATTCCAGTGTTGACGGCCGTATTCTCGCGGATTTTCATCAAGGAAGTGGTTCACACCTACACCTGGGTGGCAACGGTACTGGCCTTGATTGGCGTCGGCATTATCGTTCAGGATAGCCTCTCATTTGGTGGTCTGTGGGGCGATTTTCTGGCCTTTGTCTGCGCCGCTTGCACCGCAGCGGCCTTTACCATCATTCGGGCCAGCGGAAAAAATGTGGCCACGAGCCTGGCCGTGGGCAGTCTGGTGTCGGCGCTGATCGCGCTGGTATTTTTTCACGCCGATGTTTCGGTGCTCGGCAAGACTGCAAGTTATGGCATGCCCAGCTGGTTCTGGGTGGCCCTCAACGGCCTCGTCATCATTCCGCTCTCTTCTTCATTGATTGCCAACGGCCCGCGCTTCTTGCCGTCAGCCGATGTGAGCATGTTCTTCCTGCTGGAAACCATACTGACGCCGATCTGGATCTGGATGCTGTTTGCCGAAGTGCCGTCCAACGCTGTGCTCACAGGCGGCCTCATCGTGATCATTACGCTGGTGGTCCACAGTTTTTGGCGGTTGAAGGAAACGCTCGCCACACCGCCAATGACGGGCGATTGATCAAGACACAGGAGCATTACCATGCAAGGGGTTTGCCGTCGCGGTAAAAACCTCCTGTGGGACCGGTATTCTCGATTGTTGCTGCCCACAATATACTTTCAGCACCCTCGGCCACGGGTCTTGCACCCATGGCCGTCTCGAAATCCGCCGTCACCGCGTCTGCCACGAGGTGGACTGGCTG
>CAXTKL010000142.1:0-6366 GCA_964244825.1 uncultured Aestuariivirga sp. | reverse complement strand
TGCGCGCAGCAGTGATGATCCAGCGGATCGCCAACGCCTGACGGCGCTCCATGCGGACTTCAACTGGAACCTGATAGGTTGCACCACCCACGCGGCGCGAACGCACTTCAATGGCAGGAGCAACATTGTCGAGAGCCTGATGGAACATGACCACCGGATCCGCCTTGCCCTTGACCTGGATGCTTTCCAGCGCACCGTAAACAATACCTTCGGCAACTGACTTTTTGCCCGCTTCCATGAGGTTGTTCATGAACTTCGATACGATGAGATCACCGAACTTTGGGTCCGGATTGATCAAACGCTTTTCTGCTTTGTGGCGACGTGACATTTAAAACTCTCCTCGCCTTACTTCGGACGCTTCGCGCCGTATTTCGAACGACGCTGGCGGCGCTTCGGCAGGCCTTGCGTGTCGAGAACACCGCGGATGATGTGATAACGAACGCCGGGCAAATCCTTCACACGGCCGCCACGGATCATGACAACAGAGTGTTCCTGAAGGTTGTGACCTTCACCCGGAATGTAGCTCACCACTTCGAAGCCATTGGTCAAACGAACCTTGGCCACTTTACGAAGCGCCGAGTTCGGCTTCTTCGGTGTGGTTGTATAAACACGTGTGCAAACGCCACGCTTTTGCGGGCAAGACTGCATCGCCGGAACCTTGTTCCGGTATGTTGGCTTCGTGCGGGCTGTCCGCAGCAATTGGTTGATTGTCGGCATCCGACTGATCTTCCTCGAAATTTCGTTGGACTGGGGTTCAACCACGACAAATAACGCTTGGAAAGTCCAGTCCGGACCCTTCCAGCGTTCAAAACCAGAGGCATCAGGAACCGGCCCGGTTCAGGATGCGTGACCTCGAATGTCTTTTTCTTTCCTTCCGTGACAGCGTTTCGAAGCGCAAAGCAACGACGGCCTGCAGTGCCGGAAGTTGGGCGGCTTCTACTGAACGAGCGCGCGGTCGTCAACACCTAAATGAAAGGGCATAAAAAGCCCGTTTCATTGGTGTTTTATCGCATAAAACCGCTTTGATCACCACAGCTCATTGCTGCAATGCGGAATCAGCGAGGTCGCCAATTGCGACGTTGCAGTCGTGCAACAAAACTCTGCATCTTTTGAATTCACTCCAAAATTGCTTTTTTTTCGTTCCGCACGGATGCTACAATCAAAAAAACGGGGATCGGCAATGAACATCAAAACACTTTTTACCGCCGCTTGTTTCACACTTTCGGGTATCGTTGCTGCCCACGCAACCGACGACGCTATTGGGAGTTATGATTGGAGTGGTGGCTTTGTCGGCACACATTCCGGTTATCTTTTTGGCAGCACCAAGGTCGAGGATAATGGCATTGTAGTGGAGAGCCACGCGAAGACCAACGGTTTTATCAGCGGCGTACGTGCAGGCTATAACTGGCAGGATGACCCGCTTGTCTATGGACTTGAGGCTGATTTCGGCCTTGGCTTTGTGAAAGGCCATGGCAATGCACTGCCTCCTGAGCCACCGAACAAATACAAAATGAACTGGAATGCGCACTTGCGCGGGCGCCTCGGCATGGCTCCTGACAACAGCAATCTGCTGCTGTTTGTGGGGGCCGGTGTTGCTTTCGCGGATTTTGAATTCAGGGATGGAGATACGGGAAGCACAAAGTCATCCATTTACATCGCGCCCTCCATCGGGGTTGGTGCAGAATATGGCTTCACTTCCAACCTGACCGGGCGCGTCGAAGTGCTGTATGACGTGTTCGACATGGGCAAAGGCCTCATCGCACTTGATGACTATAAGGCGCAGTTCAAAAACGCAGCCACAATCCGCGTGGGTTTAGGCTACAAGTTTTAAAAAAGCCTCCCAACCCGGCGAAAGCCGGAATGTTGCGTACCGGGAAACGAGCTCAGGAGCAGCATCAGCACGATAAGCAAAATGAGTTAAAAGCATTGGTGCCGCAATACGATGGAACATTAAAATTCAGTGGAGTTTCACTTCTAGGCTATATTCCGTTCGCCGAGAGCCATGAGTTCAAAGCGACCTTAAATACTTGGCACGACGCGTTTCTATTCGCGCCGTAGTCTAGAAAAAGATCGCCACAACAATCTGTGGACTTGTAGTGCCCATTCACAATTGTGCACTTGTGAGCCAAAATATTTGATTTCGGAATGTCATACTGCTGCATGAGCCATTTTATCAACTCTGTCGAAGAAGCTGACTGTGCTGAACTCAACTTTTGGCCGGGTGCGGCCACATGTTCAATGCCAATTGAGTCAGCGTTGTTGCCTTGCGCATGGTATGCCACATCGCCATCGCGCACCAATTGATAGATATCGCCGTTCCTGTCAATCACGTAGTGTGATGAAGTTTTCTTTTCGCCCGTACCCTCTTTTGATTTTGTAAATTCGCCGATTGTCGAATTCACACTATTTGACGTGGTGTAATGAACGACTATTCGGTTGATATCGGCTGCGCGACCATGGTCGAAATATCTTGCTTGTATAAACTGCTTGATTGGGGGTTTTGAGATTGCAACAGCGATCTCAGCGTCTGACGCACCCTCCATTTTGAAGTCTTGCCCTTTTGCATCACACGTCCCGCTGCTTTGGCCGACTGCGGTGTCCATTGGTGCGGCGCTTTCCAAGCTTTCCATGCTTTCGCCTTCACCCTCTGGTTCTGGAGCGTTCTCATGGTCTTCCTCGAAATGCGCGACTGCAAAGCTTTCCATGCCATCGTTCCAACCTGCTTGAGCCGCAACACGCAACCATTGCGGTGCATTGGCTGACGCACCATTTGCACCCCAAACCAACTTGGAATGATCTTGAGGTGAGGTTCCATAACCAACATGAATGGTTTTATTGCCCATATAATGCACGCCAGCGCCAATGCCTGTTGCGCCTCGCGCCGCACAGGCTTTGACAAAACTAGCGAATTGACCTCCATTGGCGTCCGAAAATGTCAACACTCCGCCGTTGACGAACAATTGAAGGTCAGCCGCTCTTCCGTTGTTGTGTCGCGTGGAGCCGGTGCTTTGACCGCTTGATCCAGGCTGACTGCCTGAAATAATGAATACCCTGTCGACTCCTGTGGCTTCTGCGGCGCTTTTCAACAACGCTGCGAGCTGACTACCAATTGGAAGATCACGAATTTTTCCTACGATACCAGACTGATCCACTGTCGCCATAATAAACCTCTTTTCCAGGTATTGAATTGAACGGAAGGCGTTTGATCTTTGGTGAATTTAAAATTGGCTTTTGAGTTTCTACATTTCCGCTCGCTCCCATTGCATGCAACAGCAATCCTAATCCGCCACATAAGGCGGTAAATAGACTGCTGCTGTCGGCGGAGCTTCTTGGTTGTCGCTTTGAATGGACTGTGAGGAATTTCGCACATTGAGTTGCCGGGCATCAGTTGATTGCACTGCTTTGGCTTTGCCCAGAGCGGTTTCGACGAACAATTGAAATTGGGACAAGGTGCAAAGCTTAGCGTAACCCTGCGCAATGTTTGATGCCGTAAAGAAGATTTTTGCATCTGAAATTGGTCTGGCATTCAGGCTCGCAACGCCTGCAGCCGCCGAAATTTTGTAGTTTGTCTGGGCTTCCGAAACCAGTTTTCGAAGTTGCCCGCTATAGGGTGCGAAATTGTAGATTTGATTATAGTCGTTGAGCGCGTCACTCACGAACTTTCCCGAAGCAGACACAATCCCGATATCGCGCTGTGCGACCGTCAGTTGCGTCAATACCTGAACCGCGAGAGAAGTTGCATTGTTCGCAGTTGATCGCGCGAACAACAATTTCGATTTGTCTGCTTCAAGCGTGTCGAAAAACTTTTGACATCTGTCATCAACAACATAGTAAGCCGCTGTAACGAGGTCAGCACCATCAACAATTCTGGCACCACTCAAATGCTGGACGTCTGCCACATAACGGAAAACCGTTTTGACGTCGGTCGACTCAATCAAGCTGTCTCGATTTGAGCAACCAGCCAACGACACAACAGCAAGCAACACCGCTATTCTCATAGCGCGCCTCCTTGGCAACGGTAGTTCCACCATTCGCCAACACACTCACACCCTTTGCGTAACTCTGTCTGTGTTCCAGTTCACACTCACAGTCCAAAACCAGCGGCTTGCTTTGTTTCGCTGCTGCGACTTATGGCTTTCGCGGTAACACGCGGACTGTCACTATTTTGCCCGCCGCAGATATGCCTCCGCCTCCGCAATCCCACCGCTCGCCTTGATCGTCAAAGCCGTAGGCCGTGGTTTCCATTCCAGAACTATTTTCTGTGCCCTGGCAAGGTCCACGTCGGACATGCGGGCGATCATTTCGTCCAGCACGGCTTTGCGGCTATCGGTCAGGTCTGCATCTGCCACGAGCATCGACAGTTTGTAATAGGCTAAAGCCAAGGTGAGGTCCTGGGGCACTCCCTTGCCCTCATGATAAGAACTGGACAAACCGTAAAGCGAGCGCTCATAGCCCTGATCGCTTGCCAGCTTCAGCCATTTCACCGCCGCTTCAAAATTTCCCTTTTGCGCATAAACCACTGCAACATCATGCTGGGCCAGCGAATAACCCTCTTCTGCTGCCACAAGCTTGTATTTCAACGCTTCGGCTTCATTGGCAGCCACAACACCCGCACCCTGCCCCGCATAGTAACAGCCGAGCTTGTACGCCCCGAGCGGATTATGCGCCGCCGCTGATTTCTCGAACCAACCAAAGGCCTGCCGCGTGTCCTGCTGCGTGCCGATGCCGTTGTTGTACATCATGCCCACATGATACTGCGCCTCGGCATCGCCCTTGTTGGCCAAGGCGAGCAGTCCGTTGAAGGTCGCAGCATCATCGGCACGGACAGCAAGCGAAAAAAACATCATGCAAGACAAAACCAGAGCGATATATTTCATGTTGGAACTCCATGATATCGGCCCCGATGCCATCGCAGTTTACAACAGGGAGATGATTCAGAGCAATTGCAGAGTTAGGGACCCCCCAAGAAGCACTTCGCCACAATTTGTCCCAATCCCGCCGCATCCTCGCCCGAATGGCAGGCGAGTCTGTGCGTCGACGGCGACATGTGAAATCGGGCTCACCCCCTCATAAGGAGTAACCAACGATGACCATGCCGCAAAGACAGTGGTGGCACGAACTCAACACCTGGGAGCCGGAGGCGGCACTGGCCTTTTATGGCCGCACCCTGGGTTGGGTGTTCGAACCCACCACCCTGCCCGATGGTGCGGGCTATTGGATTGCCCGCAAGGACGGCAGACCCGTCGGCGGTGTCTTTGAGTTGACGGCACCCGACTATGACGGCGTGCCCTCCCATTGGATGACCTATCTGTCGGTGGCCGATATTGCCAAAGCCGAAGACGAAACCTCCAAATCCGGCGGCGAAGTCATGCGCCCACCCGTTCGCGTTCCGGGTGTAGGCAAGCTTGCTGTTGTTACTGATGCCACTGGTGCCATGATTGGCCTCATCGAACCAGACAGCGCCCACGCCCTGGCCGCCCTGCACTAATCCCAACCCCACAGTGAGTGTGTGAGTTCATAGCGTTTCACCTATTCGAGGCCGCAGCACGGGGAGCTTTTCCAGCGTATCAGGGAAAGCTCCCTTTTTTTGTGAACGGACAGAATTGAAAAACCCACGGAATAAAAATTCCGTGGGCCAAACTCTACAGTCGGTTTTGAGGATATTCTCTCTAAGGCGTCAAATTGCTCTTTGTCTGCGCCGACGCGCTAAGCCAAAAGCACCTAAGATTGCAGTCCCAAACAAAGGTAACGCTGCAGGAAGTGGAACAGCCGACACTTTGAACGCGTAGTTTGTTCCCAAAACACTATTGTCTCGAATAAACGCAGACGCTGCATTTATGTTCACAAAAGCATTTCCGCAACAATTGAAACCTGAATTGGGTCCATAGTACTGGCCAAGATATTTATTCGCGTAATTGTCAGCAAAAATGTTTCCGCCCACGCCAATCACGTCATACCAAGACTTGCGATTGATATCGACAACATTGCTACTGATCGTTGAAATGACGTAAGTTGATGCTGTGCCTCCAAAAAGCAAGGCTGCTGCTTCCTGACCTGTATAGGCAAGAGGACCATTCGCGCCATTGCCATACCACGTCGGAGCAGCGTTGTTATACGGTGTCCAACTGCCAACATATGAATAAGTAACGGCTAATGCACTGCCTGCTGAAGCAATTGCGCCAATACCAACCACCGCCAGCGCCAATATTGTATTTTTAAAAGACATTATGTTCCCCGTCCGATATCAATATCACCACACCTCAAAGATTCCAGGGCGATTGTCAACTGCTATTTGTGATTGAAAAGGCCGCCCATGGACTGGCTTCCCCTCGCCTATGCATGTTTCTGCATTTTTTGCGCAGCCGT
>CAXTKL010000141.1:0-6446 GCA_964244825.1 uncultured Aestuariivirga sp. | reverse complement strand
CATCGGCGATCGGGTTGGCGAGAATGCCCACATCCGTATAGGCGGCATTGCCGATTATCAGGGCCACGCGCTTTCCAGCGGCATGGGCGGGCAGGGTGGCGATGGCCAGTGATTGCAGGAGGAAGAAGACGGTCAACAAAAATACGCGTGACATGACGTTGCCTCCCTGACGTGTGAAACCGGGGCGATACGCTTGGCATCGCCCCGCTAACTCTCAATAGCCATTATAACTGTGGTTGCAGGATGCACCCGAATAGTCATAATAGGTAGGCTCGGACGACTGCTGATAGTCGCTATATTCTGGTTCAACTGACGCGTCATCAGCATGGGACTGCTCATAGCTCTTCTGCTTTGAGGCATAATAGTACATGCGGTGCTTGGACGGTGCAACGCTTTCTAGCGCCGGTGCTTCAGCTGTGTCGGCAGCAGGCTCTTCGTTTGCATCGCCTGAGATTTCAGCGCTATGGTCCGAATCATCACTCTTGCTTTCGTCGGTGGTGGCTTCATCATCCGGCTGGACTGGTTCAGGCTTCTTCACCAATTTGATTTTTTCGTTCAACAGGTTGGCTGGTCGTTCAGCGGGGGCCAGAGCGACATCTTCGCCGTCGTCCAGGGCGGGTTCTGAAACAGCCTGCTGGGACCGGTCTTCGATGCGGAAGCGGAATGAATCTTCCTTCTTGCGCGGAATTTTGACCGGAGGCTTGGCGTCTTCGATGGCAGCTTCTTCCGTAACCGCAGGCTTGTCGTCAACGCGGAAGGCCTTGGGGGTCACTTTTACAGGCGGAGCACCGGGATTGGTTGTGGCCACATCAGCGCCGGGAGCAGTGTCATTGTTGACGGTGAAGGTGGGGAAGTCCTTGGGGTTCACCGAAATCTGCCGGTCAGCGGCATGGGCGGTGATGGAAAGAACCAGCGGAGTTGCGAACAGGAGGAGGGCAACAGCGGCGGTGGTGAGATTCAAATGCGTCTTCATGATTTGTCATCCTTGCTTTGCGGGTTGCAGTTCACTTTGGAAAACTCAATGCACAAGAAATAGAACTTCGCGGCTGAACCAGATGTGAATGGTTGTGTCAGAATGGTGGCAAATTTCAGGTTTGACGAGTTTGGCGAGTGACTGACAACTGCTGCAGCGGTGCTCGTGCGGTACAAAACGACTACGGTGCGCCAATCTGTTCGAGTGGCGCACCGTGCTTGGAAAAGCAATCAGGGTGGTGACTTGCACCACCCTGATTTAACTCAATAACCGTTGTAGCTGTGATGGCAGGATGAACCGGTGTAGTAGTTGGACACATAGCTGTGGCGATAGCTTGGCACATAGTTGTGGCGATAGCTGTATGTCACAGGTTCTGCTTGCGCATAATCATCTTCCTGAACCTGCTCGTAGGACTTCTGCTTGGAAGCATAATAGTACATGCGGTTCTTGCCTTCACCGGGCTGGTTGAGCGCCGGCTCGTCCAGGGCTTCAGCAGTTACATCTTCACCAGCATCAGCGGCGATTTCGGCGCTGTGATCGGTGTCATCGGTTGTAGTTTCGTCATCATTGCTTTCGACTGGCGCAGGGCGCACTTTTTTCACCAATTTCACCTTCTCGTTCAACAGGTTGGCTGGACGGTCATTGTCCGACGACGCAACATCATCTTCGCTGTCCACAGCGGCAGCTGCCTGTTCCGACTGGTCTTCCACACGGAAGCGGAAGGTCTTGTTCTTCTTTGGTGCAATCACGGGCGTGTCGTCGTTGGATGCTTCTTCGCTTGCGGCGGGCTTGTCATCGACGCGGAAAGCTTTTGGAGTCACCTTTGGCTGTGGCGCATCTTCGGTTGCGTCAGCAATTTCAGCACTGGCTGGCTTGTCATTTACGCGGAAAAACTTTGGTGTCACTTTCGGCTGTGGTGCATCTGGTGTGGCATCGGCAACGTCCGCACCGGCTGGCGCATCATTGTTGACGGTGAATGTCTGAATTTTGCCTTTTACGGAAATCTGACGGTTGGCAGCATCAGCCTGCATTGGCATGATCAGGCCGGTGGCGAGAAGGGCGAGGGCGGTAAAGCTCAAAGTCGATTTCATGATTGCGGTTCCTTGATTGATGTTGCGGTTGGTTTGTTTCATTCGATGATCAAGGTTTAGGACCGCGCCGCTGAACCGGAACTGAATGCAGCCGTTCAGGTTTGTTCACATTGTGGCAGATGTGACGCTAAGATGCTGTTTTAATTGCACAAAAACGATGACTTAAAACAGGCAAAAAAATGAATAGGCGGGGTGTCAAACTTCCTGGGCAGGAATCACCAACACCGTGCAACCTGCTATTTTCCAAGTACCATCCTGTTGTTTTTCCATAGAATAAACAGCTTCATAGCGCTTGCCGTCTTGCCCCGTCAAAACGACTCGCATGGCAGGTCGGCCAAGCCCGTCCTGGAACACGTCACCAAAAATGCGCGCCGTGTTGCGATAAACCGGGGGATAGCCCTTGGTGACCATCGTCATGAACATTTCAACGGTGGGAAAGGCCTGCTGCACAATTGGCGCTGCATAAGAATACGCCTTCGAGCCATCGTCGGCGGCAAAGGCATTGAGCTGGCTTTCGATGACTGACCTTATGGAATCCTTGTCTGCATCAGCGTGGGCCGGGACGAGCGGAAAGATTGTGACCATGAAAATGATCAACAGCCGGGAGAGCATTTTGAGGGGTAAAGTCGGCATCATCAATCCTCCGTCTCACGGTGCATCATAACTTGAACGCCAACGCCGTCAAACTGGATTAGTGTGCAATGCAGCGACGATTTTTGACCGCCTAGGGCCTCTGCGTCATTGGTATTCCTTGACCATTCACACACGCAATGATCAAGTCCGCAGCGGCTATTACGCCAGAGCCGGGATTCCATAGAAACATAAAGTTCGGATCAACGGGCTGGCCGGGAGGAAAACGATGCCAACAGTAAGCTTGAAAGTAAACGGCAAGAGCGTCAGCGGCGAGGTTGAAGGCCGGACGTTACTGGTTGAATTTATCCGCGATCATTTGGGGCTGACGGGCACCCATGTGGGCTGCGATACCAGTCAGTGTGGAGCCTGCGTGGTGCATATTGACGGCAAGGCAGTGAAAAGCTGTACCGCTTTTGCTGTAAGCTGTGCCGGTGCGGACGTCACAACCATCGAGGGGTTGAGCGGCAAGAATGGCGACTTGCATCCCATGCAGAAGGCGTTCCACGAGGAACACGGCTTGCAGTGCGGCTATTGTACGCCAGGCATGATCATGTCGGCCGTCGACATCGTAAAGCGCAAAGGAAAAAAGCTGGATGAGGACACCATCCGCCATGAGCTTGAAGGCAATATCTGCCGCTGCACCGGCTATCACAATATTGTGAAAGCTGTGCAGTCCGGCGCGGCAAACATGTAATTCTGGAGGCATTTGAGATGACAGTTACAGGCACAGGCGTTGGCGCATCCGTCAAGCGCAAGGAAGACAAGCGTTTCATCACCGGCAAGGGCCGCTATACGGACGACATCAATCTGAAGGCGCAGACCTTCGCCTATTTCGTCCGCTCTCCGCATGCCCATGCGACGATAAAATCCATCAACACCAAAAAGGCTGCGGCGATGCCGGGCGTGCTTGGCGTGTTCATCGGATCGGATGTGGCCGAGGACAAGATTGGCGGGCTGATTTGCGGCTGGACCATCCATTCCAAGGATGGCAACCCGATGAAGGCTGGCCCGCATCCCATTCTGGCTGTGGGCAAGGTGCGCTATGTGGGTGACCATGTTGCGGTTGTTGTGGCTGAAACGAAAGATCAGGCGAAAGCCGCAGCAGGGCTCGTTGAAGTCAAATATGCCGTGCTGCCCCATGTGGTGGATGCCGGGAAGGCCATGAGCAGCAAGGCCCAGGTGCACGAAGTTGCCAATGACAACCGGGTGTACAACTGGTCCCTGGGTGACGAGGGCAACACGGCAGCGGCATTCAAGAACGCAGCGCACGTCACGAAACTCGACATTCGCAACAACCGTCTGGTGCCGAACGCCATGGAGCCACGCGCGGCAATTGGTTCCTACGATACGGGCGACGAGCATTACACACTCTATACAACGTCGCAAAACCCACATGTGGCACGGCTGGTGATTTCAGCTTTCCACGGGCTTTGCCCGGAGAACAAGCTGCGTGTCATCGCACCGGATGTCGGTGGCGGTTTCGGTTCCAAGATCTTTATTTACGCCGAGGAAGTGGTGTGCCTGTGGGCCTCGAAGCGCGTGGGCGGACGTCCGGTCAAATGGACGGCGGAACGCACGGAAAGCTTTCTGGCTGATGCCCATGGCCGTGACCATGTGACGAAGGCTGAACTGGCGGTTGATGCCTCGGGCAAGATCACCGCACTTCGTGTTCACACCTATGCCTCGATGGGGGCCTATCTCTCGACCTTCTCTGCGGCAGTGCCAACCTATCTCTACGCCACGCTGCTGTCGGGACAATATAATATCCCCAACATCTATGCTGAAGTGGATGCGGTTTATACGAACACTGCACCAGTGGATGCCTATCGCGGGGCTGGCCGCCCTGAAGCCACCTATGTGGTAGAGCGGTTGGTGGAAACGGCGGCGCGCGAACTGAAGATGGACCCGGCTGAATTCCGCCGGAAAAACTTCATCACCCAGTTCCCGCATCAAACACCAGTGATTATGTGCTACGATGCAGGTGACTATGGGGCCTCAATGGACAAGGCGCTTGCTATGTCCAACTATGCGACCTTCAAGGAACGCAGGGCGGCTTCGGCCAAGAAGGGCCTGCTGCGCGGTATCGGCATCTCTGCCTATATTGAAGCTTGTGGTATTGCGCCGTCGGCTGCTGTGGGATCACTGGGGGCAGGTGTTGGACTTTGGGAATCAGCTGAAATCCGTGTGAACCCGGTGGGTACCGTGGAGATTCTGACGGGAGCCCACAGCCATGGCCAGGGCCATGAAACCACCTTTGCCCAGCAAGTGTCTGGCCGTCTCGGCATTGACATCAACAATGTGTCCGTCGTGCATGGCGATACCGATAAGGTGCAGTTTGGCATGGGCACCTATGGGTCGCGTTCCGGTGCTGTGGGCCAACACGCCATTGCCAAGGCCCTCGACAAGATTGAAGCCAAGGCCAAGAAAGTTGCGGCTGCCGTCATGGAAGCGTCAACCGATGACGTGGAGTTCAAGGACGGCACGTTCACCGTCAAGGGAACCGACAAGAAAATGGCCTTTGGCGAAGTGGCGCTCTCAGCCTATGTGGCGCACAAATTCAACGCGAACGAGATTGAGCCGGGCCTGAAGGAAAGTGCATTCCATGATCCGGCGAATTTCGTGTTCCCGGCGGGTGTGCACATCTGCGAAGTGGAAATTGACCCGGACACAGGTGTCACCACTGTCGCCAACTATACCTGCGTTGACGACTTTGGAAATCTTGTGAATCCAATGATTGTCGAGGGGCAGGTACATGGTGGCATTGTGCAAGGCATTGGACAGGCGCTGTATGAAGGCTGCGTCTATGATGATGAGTCGGGCCAGCTGTTGACGGGGTCCTATATGGACTACCAGATGCCGCGTGCGGTTGACGTGCCGAGTTTCAATCTTGGCTTCACCTGCACCCCGTGCCCCACCAATCCGCTGGGCATGAAAGGTTGTGGCGAAGCCGGGGCCATTGGCTCTCCGCCGGCCGTGATCAACGCCATTACCGACGCTTTGGGGATCAAGGACATCTCCATGCCGGCAACGCCGCAAGTGGTCTGGGCCGCAGCCCAGGGTCTTCGCAAAGCAGCAGAATAAGGACGGGTAAGAAAATGGAAAATTTTGCCTATCATCGCCCCGCCAAAGTGGCGGATGCCGTGAAACTGATGAAGAAAGCCAAGGACGGCAAATTCCTTTCGGGCGGGCATACATTGGTGCCCACCATGAAACAGGGACTTGCGGCTCCAACTGACATTATTGATCTTTCGGGATTGAAAAATGCCGGTGTCAAGGTGAGCGCCAAATCGGTCGTCATTGGCGGTACCACCACCCACGCTGACGTGGCGGCGGACAAGGGTTTGAAAAAAGCCATTCCGGGTCTTGCTGCGCTGGCAGGTGGGATTGGCGATCCACATGTTCGCCACAAGGGGACCATTGGTGGCTCCGTGGCCAACAATGACCCGGCGGCGGATTATCCGTCGGCTTGCTTGGCATTGGGGGCGATCATCCATACGGATGCTCGCAAGATTCCGGCAGACAAGTTCTTCACAGGTATGTTTTCGACAGCCTTGAAGCCATCGGAAGTGATTACGGCCATTGAATTCCCTATCCCGAAGAAAAGCGGCTACGCCAAATTCCCCAATCCGGCGTCACTTTACGCCATGGTCGGGGTTTTCGTGGCGCAGGATGCAAAGGGTGGCGCACACGTCGCTGTCACGGGTGCCGGCCCAGGTGTGTTCCGCCATCCGGACATGGAAATGGCCTTG
>CAXTKL010000140.1:0-6468 GCA_964244825.1 uncultured Aestuariivirga sp. | reverse complement strand
ATACTTCCCGAACCCAATCTCATGCCTCACGGACTCTTTCGCGTTCGGCTCAAACACGCGGTCCGCCATGACAAACGCCTTTGCGGCTTCGTTCAGCGAGCCAAACACCCCGGCACCCACCCCAGCCATCAACGCAGCACCCAGCACCCCTGCGTCTCGCATTTTCATACGCTTGATCGGCCGTGCCAGGACATCTGCCCTGATCTGACACCAGATGTCGGAAGCTGCGCCGCCGCCGGAGTGGTTGATCTCGACGGGCCTCAGGCAGGCGGAGGCTTCGAGGCTTTCCAGTGCCAGTCTCGCGGAATAGGCCACGCCTTCGAAGACGGCCCTTGTGAGTTCTGCGGCTCCCATTGAGGAATTGAGACCTGCGAATGAGGCGCGGGAGTTGATGTCCCACAAGGGTGCGCGTTCACCCTCAAGATGGGGCAGGAAGAGGGGCAGGGGTTTTGAGGTGTCTGCACTGGCCGCAAGTTCCGAAAGTTCAACTGCTGACTTCCCCAAAATCCGCGCCAGCCACGCCACCGATGCGCCGCCCGATTGTGTGGGTCCGGCATGAAGCGTGATGCCTTCGCAGCGCGGGAACGCGATGACACCGGGAACCGGGGCTTTTTTCGATGACACAATGCCAAGAATTTCGCTGGTGCCGCTGAGATAAAGCGCCTGGCCATCCGCGCAGACACCGGCGCCGAACATGCCGGACCACGCATCCATGGCGCCTGTGACCATCGGAACGCCGTTGCGTGTTGCGCCGATGACCTGCGTAAACGTCGCGAGCGGCGGCAGTCGTTTGGCAGCCCCGGGAACGAGGTCCAGCAAGCGCGGCAACACCTTCAGGCCACCGTCGATAATGCCAAATGCCGTCATCGGGTCAGTGGCCACTTCGCCTGTGAGGTGGAACAGGCAATAGTCCTTGGGGGCCATGACCCAGCGGGTTTTCGCCCAAACATCAGGATGGTGTCTTGCGACATAGGCCATGCGGGCCAGGACGTGGCTGGCGTCGATGGGAAGCGGTGCACCCCACCACCCCAGTTTTTCCTCGCTCGAAATCTTTGCATCAAGTTTCGCAGCTTCTTCGGCACAGCGTCCATCCTGCCAGGTCATCGCGGGCATCAGCGCCTTGCCGTTGGCATCCACAAAAACGTGGGTATTGACTTGCGAACACAAGCCCACGCCCTTCACACCATCACCGCTAAGTTCTGCGAGCGCAGCGAAAACCAACTGCAACCAATCCCCGGCATTCTGCTCAACATGGCCGGGGGCAGGGCGCTGCGTTGGATAGGGCTGGCCGAAGCTTTTCAGCACAGTGCCATGGGCATCGAACAGTGCAGCTTTCACCGCCGTGGTGCCAACATCAATTCCGACTAACATCCGCCTTGTTCCCCTGTGCGTTTCGCGCTGATTGATTGTGCCGGAAATGCCGTGCTAAGCAAGTGACACAACAATGAAAAACCGGGAGAACGTGATGAAACTGATCCGCAGACGTGTTTTGGCGCTGGCCGCCGCATCGGCCCTCGCCGCAATGACTGGCATGGCGGCCGCAGCGGAAAAGATCGTCGTCATCACGCCGTATCTGGCGCAACCCGGCACACAATTCTATGTCGAAGCCTTCCAGGAAAAGGCCAAGAAGAACGGTTGGGATGTGAATGTTGTCGATACCAAGGGCGATGTTGCCGCTGTGATCTCGCGGCTTGAAGACGCGGCAAATCAGAAGCCTGCTGCCATCGTCATCAATGTGGACCCTTCACAAGTCGGTGCCGGTCTCGAAGCTGCAAAGGCCGCCGGCGTTCCGGTGTTCGGCATGGATGCGGGTGCATCACCGCTGCTTGTGACCAACGTTACCAGCAATGGCTATTCCATGGCGGCTGATACGGCGTCCTATGTGGTGAACCGCATCAACGGCAAGGGCAACGTAGTCATGTTCGTGTTCGACGCTTTCCCGCCCGTGCAACAGCGCGGTGTGATTGCCGACGCGATTTTCAAGAACAATCCGGACATCAAGGTTCTTGACCGCGTTACGCCTGATGTGAAGGACGGCGGCATTGCCGATAGCCGCGCCAAGATGGAAGCCATTTTGGCGGCGCATCCCGAGAAGGGATCGATCTCGGCCGTCTGGGCGGCCTGGGACCAGCCAGCCCTCGGTGCGCTGCAAGCCATTGAAGCGGCGGGCCGGGACAAGGACGGCATTGTGATTACCGGTATTGATGCCAACCCGGAAGCCCGCGCCGCCATCGGCAAGGAAGGCAATTTCGAAGCTTCCATGGCGCAGGATTTCAAGGGCATCGGGGCTGCTGTTGCACTCGCTGTCAAACGTTACCTGGGTGGTGAAAAAATCGTGCAGAGCGTCATTTATGTGCCAACGAAACTCGTGACCAAACTCAATGTGAGTGAATGAGTTCGTCTGATACTGAAGACCATGCGGGCGTGCTGAAGTCGCTCCAGACCTATGGCACGCTTGCTTGTTTTGCCGCACTGCTTGGTTTTTTCGGGTGGATGCTTCCAGACACTTTCATGACCGGCCGCAACCTCATCAACATCAGTCAGCAGCTGAGTATGTTGGCGGTCGTTGCCTTTGCCACGACAGTGGTCATGGCCATGGGCGATTATGATTTGAGCGTCGGCTCCATGGCCACCCTGTCCGGCATCGTCGCGGCTGTGATGTGTCGCGACACGGGCTCTGTTGCACTCGGTGTATCGGCGGCCATTGCCGTGGGACTGCTGGGAGGAGCCCTGAATGGTTTTCTGGTAAGCTATGTCGGCATTTTGCCCTTCGTCGCGACGCTTGGAACCCTCACGATTTTCAGCGGACTTGCATTTGTATTGAGTGCAGGCAAAACCATTTTCGGCGGCGACATTCCCGCAAGCTTTTCCGGCTTCGCCAAGGGCGGCGTTCCACTGTGGACCAGCGGTGATAAGCTGTTGCTTTTGCCAAATCTAACGATTGTTGCTGCCTTAGTCCTCATGATCGTTTGGTTCATCTTGCAAAAGCTGGTGTTTGGCCGTCACATCTACGCCATGGGCGGCAACGCCGAAGCCGCGCGCCTTGCGGGTGTGAATGTGCGCATGACCCGCTTGGCCGCTTTTGCGATCTCCGGCTTGGGAGCAGCGATCGCCGGCCTCATGTATGCTGCCCGGGTGGCTTCCGCCAATCCGACCCAAGGCAGCGGCCTGATGCTGGATGCCATCGCCGCCGTCTTCCTCGGCATGACCATCAGCCGCCATGGCGAACCGCGTGTGTTGAATACACTCGTGGGCGTGTTGATGATCGGCGTGTTGAGCAATGGACTCACACAGATGAGCGTCGACAGTTATGTGCGCGATATTCTCGTGGGCACAATCATCATCGCAGCAGTGGCTGCGGGCAGTCTCGAGAAGCTGCGACGCAACTAGCGCACGCGCATACCCGAAACCACTGGCGGGTTGGCCACTGTTTCCCCCACGCTGGCCTTAAGCCAGCACGCCTTGTTGGCTGTCACATAGGAAAACGCATTGCAGCCACTGGTGCTTTCGCACAGGCGCAAACAGTCTTGAGCGACGTTCAGCTTCACACTGCTGCCGCTTAAATCATTTCCGGGAATGTCGGTTTGCGGCAGCATTTCAAATGCGCTGACCGGCACGCCCGGCTGTATGCGGGCGCGGATCACCAGATCAACCTTGCTGTTCTGGATCAAAAGATCCGCCGTGGATTTCATGTAGCAGCGCTTGAGATCACTGCGATAGGCCGCCGCCACACAGCCCTCCTGCTTTGAACAGGCCGTGCTGCAACTGTCGAAATCAACATTCTTCAAGGTGCGCATATCCGTGCCCAGGACGTCATAGCCATTGCTCTGACTCATGGCGATGTCTTCAGACCCTGTAACGCGCGCCGTGTATTTTCCAGTGCCTGATGATTTGGCCGAGAGATCGGAAATCATCTGGCGTGCCTCACTGGCATAACTGCCATCACGGTGCAGGTTGAGATAAATCTTGTAAGCGCCGAGAGAATTTTGCGCCGTGGCCTCGCGCCAATGTTTTTCATCGCTCAACATGGTGAGATTGTGCATGGCCTGCTGCACGTCCTTGGCACCCGGGTGCTTGCGCAGAAATTCATCGTAGGACTCGATGGTGTTGGTGGCCACAGCCAGCAGGAAGGCGCGATTGGCGTCGATGGCCGGGTCCAGCGTTGCGTTGACGTCAGGTGTTGCAGCAACAACGGGGGAGCCTGCAACCTTGTCAGCCAGCATCACCTCCTGTGTCAGCGAGGTTTCCTCCCACGGCACCTGGGCGCCATTAGTCAGTTGGCTGACATCAATACGCACCTTGCGGAAGACTTCTTCCAGCACCAGGCCGGGCGTTGCGATGTGTTTGGCCAGCGCCTCGGCATAGGGGCTGTTGGCCGTACTGCCGTCCTGGGCCACCTGGCCGGGGGCTGTAGAATAGGCCACGATGGACCCTGCAGGCGCATCCACCTTCGCCAGGCCGCGTGTCAGGCTGCGCGTGGCCCCCTTGAAAGGGTTGTCACGGCATGCATCCAGCACGACCACATTCACCTTGGCGTGGGCCAGCTCGAGTGTGCGCAAGAGATCGGACGCCGACACTGCACCAATCACCACATCGCTGGCGGAAGTGGCACTGGCGTCAACAGGAACCAGATAATTCGTTCCCTCAATCTGCACGCCATGGCCGGCGTAGTAGATGATGGCAATTGCGTCGGCTCCGGCTCTTGCCGTGTCATCAGTAAAATGTGCAATGGCTGATTTCATCTGCGCCTGGGTTTGATCTGTCGCCAAGGTCACCTTGAAGCCCACGCTTTCGAGATTGGATGCAATCAATTTTGCATCATTGGACGGGTTCACCAGCTTCGGCATGTTGGCATAGTCAGCATTGCCAATGACCAGGGCGAGCTTGTTGTCGGCCCATGCGGGTGATGTCAAAAGCATCAGCATTGCCGAAACGGCAATACGCAATAAAATTGATACGCCGGTCACAGTCATCATGCTTTCCCGATTGCTCAGAATGGCCAGACTAGCGTTGCAACTGGCATTTGTGCAAGGAGGTAGGGAAATGGCTCGCCGCAGGATACGGGCATGGTCTATTGGAAGCAGAAATGGGAGTCGGTGTGAATGGCTATCGCAAATGATATTGCAGCGCTGAAGCGGCAAGAAGAAGTCTTGCAGTTCAAGCGCTTCGATGAAGACGACGCGTGGGCGCTGGGCGGCCAGATGCGGGCACGTGCATTGGAACGGAAGCTGCCGCTGGTCATGGACATTCGCATTGGCATTCGCCCGCTCTTCTATGTAGCCATGCCATGCACCACGCCGGAAAACCCCGACTGGGTGCGGCGAAAAATCAATACGGTCTACAGGTTTGAAGGCAGTTCCTACCGTATTGGGTTGGAATACAAGGCCAAGGGCAATGCCTTTGACCAGACGCGCGGCATAGATCCCCTGCAGTATGCGCCCGCAGGCGGCGGTTTTCCGATCAGGCTTGCGGGCACAGTGGTGGGTGCTGTCACCGTGTCGGGCATTCCGCAGCGGGACGACCACAACTTCGTTGCGGAAAGCCTCGCCGCATTTCTGGGTGTTGCTTACAAAGACATTCAACTGCCGCCCGAAAGCGCTTGATGTCACACGATTATTGGTTCTGGAGCATGGCCATCATCGCCACCTTCATGGGCGGTGCATCAAAGGGTGGCCTGCCCATGGTGGGCATCCTGTCGGTACCGATTCTCTCCATGGCAATTTCGCCCGTGGCAGCCGCAGGGCTGCTCCTGCCGCTCTATATCCTGAGCGACATCTATGGCCTCTGGCTCTATCGCCACGCCTACAATCTGCGTGTCATTCTCATCGTCTTGCCCGCAGCCATTGTCGGCATTCTCATCGGCTGGGCCACCGCCCATGTGACCAACCCCGACGTTGTCAAACTGATCATCGGTGTCATCGGCCTGTCTTACTTTGTCGACTTGCTGTTGAAAGCGAGGCGCGGCGACGTGGCGCCACGGCCCGCCGACATTCCGCGCGGCCTGTTCTGGGGCACACTTGCAGGCTTCACCAGTTTCGTGTCCCATTCCGGTGGACCACCCTATCAAATGTATGCCTTGCCGCAGAAGATGGACAAGATGATGTTCGCGGGCACCAGCACCATTCTCTTCGCCATCATCAATTGCCTGAAAGTGCCGCCCTACTGGTTTCTGGGCCAGATCAATCTCGACAGTCTGGAAACCTGTTTGTACCTCGCACCCATCGCCCTGTTCGGGGCCTGGGCCGGATACCACTTCACCAAAATCCTGCCGGAAAAACTGTTCTTCCGCTTTGTCGAAGGTGCCCTGATCGTCGTGTCCGTGAAACTCATATGGGATGCCGCCAGGAGTTTGGGGTAGTGCGTCAGTTTGAATTTCCAATATCCAGCATTGCAGTAAATAGTTTCATGTTTGGTTTGCTTTCGATTGCGGACGTGAAGCTCTGAGATTTGCAAGGTAGCAACGGGCCA
>CAXTKL010000139.1:0-6521 GCA_964244825.1 uncultured Aestuariivirga sp. | reverse complement strand
CTTCGACTTTGCGCATGCTCTCGGTTTCGATAGCGAGGGCTTCTGATTCAGAAATGCCAAACTCAGCAAGCCGTTGTTTATAGATGATAAGGGGATCGCGCTTCTTCCATTCCTCAAGCTCGCCGGGTGGGCGATATTTGCCGGGGTCGGCGCGGGAATGGCCGGAGTGACGATAAGTGAGGCACTCGATGAGCGATGGACCATCGCCGTTCCGGGCTTTCTCGATGGCCTCGGTGGCGGTGCGGTAAACCACATCTGCGTCATTGCCATCGACGACGATTTTGGGAAGTCCGTAAGCCGAGGCGCGATCACCAGCAGGATGATGCACCGCCGTGACTTCATGGATCGGCGTGTATTCCATATAGAGGTTGTTCTCGCAGACAAAGACCACCGGCAGTTTCCAGATCACGGCGAAGTTCAAAGCCTCATGGAAGGCACCTATATTGGTGGTGCCATCACCAAAGAAACACACCGTCACATCCTTCTCGCCCAGATACTGCGCCCGCCAGGCGGAGCCGCAGGCGATGGGCAAATGCGCGCCGATGATGGCGTAAGAACCCATGACGCCGTGTTCGACGGATGTGAGATGCATGGACCCGCCCTTGCCGCGCATCAAACCGATATCGCGCAGCATCAATTCGCCCAGCATGCCTTCCATGGGCACGCCACGGGCCAGTGTATGGGCATGGCCGCGATAGGTGCAGAAACTTTTGTCGCCCTTTTTCATGGCTACACCAAAGCCAGCGGCAATGGCTTCCTGGCCCAGCGACAAATGGCTCGTTCCCTTGATCAGGTTTTGCAAAAACAAATCATAGGCCCGCTTCTCGCAATCGCGAATCTCGACTTGCAAGCGATACAATTCAAGCCGGGTGTCAGGCCCAATATCGTCATTGTTGCGTTGCACAGACTTCTCCCAATGGCGTTCTTACGAAGCCTTGATCCCACAGTGCCAAAAAATCGGGGCAACAAATATTGAAAAATTATCAAAATGAGAATTTTTGGTCATTTGCAAAGGATGGGGTTGGATAGGATCACATCAAAGGCTACCGGATGTAAAGCTGAGATGGCCGCCGATGGGAGATGTCATCATGAAAGCAGTGCGGTTTCACGCAGCAAAGGACATTCGTGTTGAGGATGTTCCAGCGCCATCCAAAAAACTGGGCGCAAACGATGTTCTGATCAAGCCGATGGTCACTGGCATTTGCGGCACGGATTTGCATGAGTATATCGCAGGCCCAATCGTCACGCCCGTCAAGCCGCATGTCTATACGGGTGTCACCAACCCTCAGATTCTCGGTCATGAATTCAGTGCTGTTGTGGCTGACACGGGTTCAGCTGTTTCCAATGTCAAAGTCGGCGATCGTGTTTCGATTCAGCCGCTGATTTCACCGCGTGATGACTACTATGGTCGCCGTGGCCTCTATCACTTGAGCCCGAAGATGGGTTGTGTCGGTTTGTCGTGGGGTTGGGGCGGCATGGGCGAGTTCGCCGTTGTGAATGATTACAACGTCGCTGTTCTGCCCAAAGGTGTTTCCGATATTCAAGGTGCGATGATCGAACCGGCAGCTGTTGCTGTTTATGCTGTGGATCGCGGCAATGTGCGTTCTGGCGATACAGTGTTGATTTCAGGTGTTGGCCCCATTGGTGCCCTCACTTTGCTGGCTGCCAAGGCTGCAGGTGCCGGGCAAATTTTTGTCAGCGAACCCAACGCCTTCCGCCGCAAAATGGCAAAGGAACTGGTGCCATCAGCCATCGTCATTGATCCGATGACGCAGAATGTTGCTGAGATGATCAAGGATATGACTGAAGAAGGTGTTGGTGTTGATTGCGCAATTGAATGTGTTGGCCTTGAAGCGAGTCTCAACACGTGTGTGAACTCGGTGCGCAACCAAGGCAAGGTGGTGCAAACCGGATTGCACATGAAGCCAGCCAGTGTTGACCCGATGACGTGGGCGCTCAAAGACATCTCCATCGAAGCCACATGGTGCTACCCCGTGCAATGCTGGCCGCGCATCATTCGCATGGTTGAGACAGGCGCATTCGCGATTGAAAAAATCGTCACTGCCAATATCAATTCCGATCACGTGGTGAAGCAGGGCTTTGATGCATTGCTCGACAAATCCGTCAATCACATGAAAATTCTGGTGACTGTGTAGTGGCAACAGGTCCCGTAAAAGTTGCAATGATTGGCCTCGGTTGGTGGGGCAAGAAGATGACTGTCGTGTTGCAGAAGGCACGTAAAGACATCGAGATCGTTTGCGCGGCTGAACCCAATCCGGCTGGCGCTGATTTCGCCCGGGAGCATGGCTTCGCACATTATGCAAATTATAAAGAGGCGTTGAAACACCCCGGTGTTGAGGCTGTTATTCTCGCAACACCGCACTCATTGCATGCCGATCAAATCAAGGCTGCGGTTAAAGCCAAGAAACACATTTTCTGTGAAAAGCCCTTGGCCTTGACGAAGAAGGGTGCGGAAGCTGCGGTTAACGCTTGCAAGAAAGCCAAACTCGTTCTCGGCATGGGCCATGAAAGGCGCTGGGACCCACCTGTGGCCAAGATGTTGGAAATGGCGCGCAACGGTGAGTTGGGCCGCATTCAACAGGTCGAAGGCAATTTCAGCCACGATAAGTTCACCACTCTGGATAAGTCCAATTGGCGCTTGAACAAGAAGGAAGCCCCCGTTGGCGGCATGACCGCAACCGGCATTCATCTCACCGATTTGTCTGCGGCTTTGCTTGGGCCCGCAAAAGATCTGCGCGTCTCCTGCGAAAAGCTCTCATCCAAAATCCCGCAAGGCGACACCATGAGCGTGCATATTCGCTTCAAAGGCGGTGGCACATCATATGTTTCAGCATCGCTCGCCATGCCCTTCATCTCGCGCTTTGCCGTCTTCGGCTCCAAGGGCTGGATCGAAATCCGCGACAAGGCCCATGTCGAAGCGCCTGATGGCTGGGTTGTCACTTCGGCCATGGCGGGCGGCAAGATTACCGTTGAAGAACTGCCTGCAGCTGAACCCGTGAAAGACAATCT
Source organism: uncultured Aestuariivirga sp. (assembly GCA_964244825.1). GTDB lineage: Bacteria > Pseudomonadota > Alphaproteobacteria > Rhizobiales > Aestuariivirgaceae > Aestuariivirga. The sequence continues at coordinate 3,491 of CAXTKL010000139.1, read as the reverse complement.
CGTGGCTTTCGCCAAAGCCATTCGCAAGGAAGCCGCCTACCCGATCACGGGCAAGGACCTTGTCAATAACATTGCCATTCTCGAAGCCATCATCAAATCCGCCGCGAAAAACGGCGCGGTTGTCAAAGTCTAGGAGTGCTGCATGAAAGCGTTGATTTTCGAAACCCCGAACAAGCCCATCATCACCGATGTGCCAATGCCAAAGATCAATGACCAGGAAGTCATGATCAAGACACGCACTGTTGGCATTTGCCATTCCGATTATGAACTTCTGGCGGGCCGCTACATCATCCCGATTTCCTATCCTGTAACTCCCGGCCACGAATGGTGTGGCGAGATTGTCGAAGTTGGCAAGGCCGTCAAGAATTTCAAGGTGGGCGATCGCGTCGTTGGTGAATGTGTTGTGCGCACGCCTGAGCGCCTGCATCACTTCGGCTTCTCCATGGATGGTGCTGACCGCGAATATTTCAACGTCAACCCGGATTGGCTGCACAAGGTGCCAGATGCTGTGGATGACATGCGCGGTTCATTGATCGAGCCCTTTACGTGCGGCTTCTATGCCGTGCTGCGCTCTGGCGGCACCAATGCATCGGAAACCGTTGTCGTTTCGGGCGGCGGCACGATCGGCCTAGTCACTGCTGCAGCCGCTCTCGGCATGGGGGCACGCGTCATCGTTGCTGATCCCATTCCGCGCCGCCGCGAAATCGCCAACAAGCTGGGTGCTGAAGCCATTGATCCGTCAAACCGTGGTGCAGAGCAAATCATGGAACTCACAGGCGGCAAGGGAGCTGACCTCGTTGTCGAATGTGCAGGCCATGATGCCTCCATCGCTTCTGTGTTTGATTACGCCTGCCAGGATGGGCGCATCTCTATGGTGGGCATCAACATCGGCCGCAAGATTTCATCGAACATGGGTTTGATGCAATTGAAGAACCTCACCATTCGTGGCTGCATTGGTTCACCCGGTGTCTGGCCCGCTGCCATTCGCTTCCTCGAAAAAACCGGCATCGATCTTTCACCGATCCAAACCCACAAATTCAGCCTCGATGATGCTGTGAAGGGTTTCGAACTGGGCCAGGATCCGAAGGCCTGCATCAAGATCACACTCACCACAGGAGCGAAGCACTAATGGCACGCCATGCACTCATCGCCGGTGTTTCCGGAATCATTGGCCGCCATCTGGCTGAACACCTGATCGAGAAGGATTGGTCTGTCACGGGCATCTCGCGCCACAAGCATGATCTGCCAAAGGGCGTGAAGCACATCGCCGTTGACCTCACCGATGATGAAGCCACGAAGGCAGCCCTCAAGCGCGTGAAGCCCACAGACGTGTTCATCACCACTTGGTTGCGCCAGGCAACAGAAGCCGAGAATTGCCGCGTCAACGCCGGCATGGTGCGCAATCTGCTCTCCGCCATGGAAGGCAAGAAGATCAAGCACGCTGCTTTGGTGACTGGCCTCAAGCACTACATGGGCCCTTTCGAGGCCTATGCGAAATCAAAAATGGTGACCCCCTTCCGTGAAGAACAGCCACGCCTGCCCTATCAGAATTTCTACTATGACCAGGAAGATGAACTTTATGCCGCTGCAGAGAAGCAAGGCTTCACATGGTCAGTGCATCGCCCGCACACGCTGATTGGCTATGCTGTTGGAAACCAGATGAACATGGCGGCCACGCTGGGTGCTTACGCCGCCATCTGCAAGGAAACCGGCCGCCCCTTCGTGTTCCCCGGTTCGCCGCAACAATATGAAGCCTGCGTGGACATCACAGATGGCCGCATCATCGCCAAGCATCTGCTCTGGGCCGCAACCAAGCCAGCCGCGCGCAATGAGGCTTTCAACATCGTCAATGGCGAAGTGTTCCGCTGGGATTGGATGTGGTCAAAGCTGGCAGCACATCTTGGTGTGTCTGCCTCAACCTATCCCGGCCACGCTCAGCCGCTGGAAAAGCAAATGGCTGGCATGGAACCTGTGTGGGACAAGATTGTTGCCAAGCATGGCTTGCAAAATAATGCACTCACATCAGTTGCTTCGTGGTGGCATAGCGATGCCGACCTGGGCAGAACAATCGAGAATTTTACCGATATGACCAAGAGTCGCGATAAGGGCTTTCTGGCCTATCAGAATTCCGTGAGTTCGTTCACTGATGCTTTCGACAAGCTGCGCGCCGCGAAAGTGCTGCCCTGATGAGCAACGCCACTACCATGACACCGGGTACGTTCCAGCTTCCGCTGGCGCGCAGCTTTGTCACGGTCGTGATTTCGACAATTGCCCTTATCATCGTCTGCGCCATCTTTGCTCCATCAAGTATTTCTGCAGCCGGACTTTCTGGAAGTCTGCCCTTCGCGGCGATCATCGCCATTGTTGGCTTGGGTCAATTGCTTGTCGTGCAGCAAGGTGGATTTGACCTCTCGCTGCCCGGCGCTGTCTCCCTCGCTGTCGTGCAAGCCACCCATTATCCGCAGCAGGATAATGCACAGTTGCTGCCTGCGGTTCTCATTGCCATCTGCTTTGCGCTCGCTGCAGGCATTCTCAACGGGCTTCTCGTCAGCATCTTCCGCCTCAACGCCATCATCGCGACAATCGGTACCAACGCCCTGCTCTATGGTGGTGTCTTCGCAGTGTCAGGTGGCGTGCCTTCGATCACGACGGAACTCCTCGCCAACATAGCAGGGGGAGAAGTTTTGGGTATTCCCAACGCGATCCACTTTGCACTGGCTGCCCTTATCGTTGTCTCCTTCATGCTGAAAAAGACCGTCATGGGCCGCCGCTTTGAAGCTATTGGTGCCAATCCGCTGGCAGCAAGCGCTGCAGGCCTTAACGTTCAACGGCACGAATTCATGGCCTATGTGCTCGCCCAACTACTCTATTGCATGGCGGGCATTTTGATCGCGGGTATCACGCGTGAGCCCACAGCTTTTCAGGGCGACTCATTGTTGTTGCCCTCTGTTGCCGTCGTTGTGCTCGGCGGCACATCGCTCTTGGGTGGTCGGGGCTTTCCGATCTCAACCGTGATCGCTGCATATTTCTTGAACCAATTGAGCCAGTTCGCACTCGCAGTCGGAGTGCCTTACTCGGCCCAAACCATTATCCAGGCGCTCGCCCTGGGTTTTGGCATCGGTGTTTATTCGCTCCGCTGGCGGATGAACCAACGCACGTCGACTGATACTACGAGTAATACAAACAAAGTGGAGGAAAGAACATGAAATCTCTAAAAATGAAACTGGCACTTGCTGCAACAACAGCAGTGCTGGCTCTTGCAAGCGCAGGCTATGCGCAGGCCGAAAATCCATCATGGTGCGGCCCGAAGAAGGCAACCATCGCTCTTCTCGATGGTTACGGTGGCAACAGCTGGCGTCAGGTGACAACGGCATCGGGCAAGCAAACCGCTTCGCTTTGCCCAAGCATCACGTCCTATGAATATGCTGACGGCAACGGCGATACCCAGAAGTCCATCTCGGACATCAAGGGTCTCGCAGCCAAGGGCGTTG
>CAXTKL010000138.1:0-6538 GCA_964244825.1 uncultured Aestuariivirga sp. | reverse complement strand
TCGGTCGGGCCGTGGCCTACGGCAAGTTTGGCTACCCCGACGCCATGGTGCTGCATATGGGCACGCAAAAAGGCGAGTCCGGCGGTCCGGTGTTTGATGGCAACGGCCATCTCATCGGCATGGTGGTCAGTACGCTTTCGGACTCGCAAGGCAACTCCATCAACCTCGCCCACGCCATTCCATCGACAGCGCTGGCCAACTTTTATTGCGCGAATGCACAATGTTCAGGCGAGTGGGCAGCGCTGGCAAACAAGTCCGTGGACGATTGCAGCGGCGGTTAAAGTTCTGTCTCGCGACATAGCCCCCCTCCCCCCTTCGGGGTACTCCCCCACGCTTCGCGCGAGGGAGAAAAACTTTCTCCCTCGGCCCCTTTTGGCCGGGGGAGTACCCCGAAGGGGGGAGGGGGTGCTTGATCAAGGCACCAGCACCGTGGTCCCCGTGGTCTTCCGTGCTTCCAGATCACGGTGCGCCTGGGCAGCATCTGCCAGTGCGTAGCGCTGGTTCACGGGCACTTTCACTTTGCCTGACCCCACAATATCCACCAAATCCTGCGCGGTTTGTCGGAAGTCTTCGTCGGTGGAGGTGTAGCTGAACAGGGTGGGGCGTGTGACGTAGAGTGAGCCCTTGGCGGCCAGCAGGCCCAGGTCGAAATTTTTCACGGGCCCTGACGCATTGCCGAAGCACACCAGCAGCCCGCGCATCTGCAAACAGTCGAGCGATGTCATCAACGTCGCCGGCCCCACGCCATCATAAACCACGGGCACGCCCTTGCCGCCGGTTTCCGCGCGCACGCGTTTCACCACATCCTCTTCACTGCTGTTGATCACAACATCGCAGCCATGCGCCCGGGCAATGTCAATCTTCGCAGCGCTGCCAACGGTGCCGATGACACGCGCGCCCAAAGCCTTGGCCCATTGCGTCAACAACAGGCCCACACCGCCCGCCGCCGCATGCATCAGAATCGTATCACCCGGTTTCACCACATAGGTGGCCCGCAGCAGGTAACGCACAGTCATGCCTTTCAGCATCATGCCTGCTGCGGTTTCATCGCTGATCATATCCGGCAATTTCACCAACCGATTCGCCGGAAAGTTCCGCGCTTCGGCATAGGCACCGGGTGTTCCAGTGCCATAGGCCACCCGGTCACCGACTTTGAATGTCGTCACACCCTGCCCCAGGCCTTCGACAATGCCTGCAGCTTCGAGGCCGATTCCTGATGGCAGGGGCAAAGCATAAAGGCCCGAGCGGTGATAGGTGTCGATATAGTTCAGTCCAATGGCATTGTGCTTGATGCGCACTTCGCCGGGGCCGGGTGCCGCAAGCACCACATCTTCCATCTGCAACACCTCAGGACCACCCGTCTGGTGAAAACGTATCGCGCGAGTCATGTCATCTCCCTCTCATTCCACATGCCTGCCAGTGCGGACACCAGACGGTCATAGCCCAGTTCTTCCAATGAAATGATGCGCACATCCAGCACGGCAGCCTTGCCCATCAGGGCATTGTAACGGGCCGCACCCCTGATCTCATCATGCAGATCCGTCGTCACCAGCACCGCCACCCGTTCGCCAGGCCTGCCGAAATGGTCACACAAATTGTCAGCCTCATGCACGGCATCCATCAGGCGGTTGCGATGTTTCTTGTCGTGCATGTCAAGTTCAGAGCGCAGCGCCTTGCAGGACACGAACCCAAGTGTGCTGTTTCTGCGCATGATCAGATCAATTTCATTTTCGCCCGTAAAGCCCTTCACGGACCAGCCGATGACTTGACCGTAGAAGGCTTCATGCGCCTGCGCATCCATGGCGGCGAGCCAGGCCAGCTCTTCAAGCCAGCCACCGGAGAGATAACGCCGTCCCGCCACTTCGCATATCTCGTGGCCATGTTCTTCCTTGACCACGAGCTTGTGTTTCAGCAACTCAGCGACCAGGCCGTGGCCCTCAGGCGACAGTGTTTCCGGAATGATTTCCACATGGCGCATGAAGCTTTCCGTGGCACGGAAAATCCGGTCACGCACCTCTTCGAATGTGCGATAGTGATCAGCGATCATGCAGGTGAGAGGCTTCCGCGAAAGCGCCTCGTCCTGGTCGCCGGTATCACCTTTCAGCCATGCACCGCGCGCGGACAGCAGGGCTTCTATCGAATGCAGTTCCATGGCAAGTTTATCGCCCCGGCTTGAACTTCATTCAAGCCATAAAAGCCAGAGCACCGCCTTCATGTCGATCCATGTCTCCGCCGCCGTCGCCTCCGTCGAAGCACCACCCATCGCCGAGGCCATGAGCTGGGTGCGGCAAGGCGAACGTAACCGCGTGTTTCTCAACCTGTGCCAGGCTGTGCCAAGCTATTCCCCAGCCGAGGCGTTGCAGGACGAGTTTGCGCGTCTGGCAAAAACCGATGGCATTGGTGGTTACACAAATATCTACGGCCTGGAGGCTTTGCGGAAGACGCATGCCGTGTCGATGGGCCATGACTATGGTGCACCCATTGGAGCGTCGAAGGTTGCGATTACCACGGGCTGCAATCAGGCCTTTGCAGCTGCGATTCTCGCGGTGGCGCAAGCGGGTGATACGGTGGTCATGCCCACCCCGTGGTATTTCAATCACCAGATGTGGCTTAAAATGCTGGGCATTGGCATTCAGTCGATCCCTGCCTTTGCGGCGGGGCGGAATTACCCGGACGTGGAACAAGCAGAAAAGTCCATCACCTCCACGACCCGTGCCATCGTGCTCTGCACGCCCAACAATCCCACGGGTGCCATTTATCCCCCCGAAGTCATCCACGCCTTCTTCGAACTTGCCCAGCGCAAGGGCATCGTTCTGATTCTTGACGAAACCTACAAGGACTTCCGCCCCGACACTTCGCCACCCCACACCTTGTTCCAGCGGGACGACTGGGATGACACATTGATCCAGCTCTACAGCTTCTCAAAAGTCTATGCGCTGGCAGGCTATCGTCTGGGGTCAATGATTGCGGGTAAGGCATTGCTGTCAGAAGCCGCAAAGGTGCTCGACTGCATGACCATCTGCCCGCCGCACATCACCCAGTCCGGCGTGATTTTCGCGTTGAACGCATTGCACGACTGGAAGCGTGGCAAGCTTGATGTGATGGCTGGGCGGCTCGCTGCCATTCGGTCTGCGTTTGAACACGACGGATTGCAATTTGAAATGCTCTCATCCGGTGCCTACTTCGCCTATGTGAAGCATCCATTCCGTGGAGAACTGTCAAAGCCCGTAGCCATGCGTCTGGCCCAGGAGCACGACGTGCTCTGCCTGCCAGGCATCATGTTCGGGCCAGGGCAGGAAGATTATCTCCGCTTTGCCTTTGCCAATGTGGATGGCGCCCTGATGCAGCCGCTGGTGGAACGGCTGATCGGGGCACAGGCCTCATGACTGATTGCGCGCATTTCCCTTTATCACCAGCAACACTGCCAGGGCCGAATAGAAAAATGCCTCCCGCCAGATGATCGGCAGATAGCCATCCCACAGGGATTCCGACTCACCGAAGCCAAACGCAGCAAGGGCCGCCATGCGGGGGGTGGAGAAGCCGCCGGCCGCCGCGATGAATAACACCTTCAAACCATAGGTGAGACCGGCACCGAAGGACATGTTGCCAAAGTGGAGAAGCGCCAAAACTCCGCCCGCGCAAGCCATCATGCCGGAGGCAAAGGCGGTGGTGATCACGACCTTGCGCGGATTGATGCCGCACAGGGCGGCGGCTTTTTCATCCTGCGCCACGGCCCGCACCGTGCGGCCAGCACCCGTCAGCGTCAACACGCCATCTGAGAGGATCAACATCAGCATGATCAGACCCATATTCACCGCCTGCACTAAAGTAATGCTGGCCCCAAGCCCGAGATTGACCTGAATCGCACTCAACGGCGGCAACCAGAAATCCCGCCCCGATGCACCAATGCGCACCGCCTCCATCAGAATGATCGCAAGGGCCAAGGTGGCCACAATCATCATGTTGGGCGACTGGTCCCGGAAGCGCGGTACCAGTACAAACGCAAACAACGACAGCACGATCAAGCTGAGCACAAGCGATGTCCAGACTCCAAAGGCAACGGACGAGGCAAACGTGAAAATCAGAATGTTGTAGGCCAGCGTCGCACCGAGCACCAACACTTGCCCCGAAAAGGCGAAAAACGCACCATGGGCAAGGTTGGGCCGCTGCACCACCTGGTTCAACAGCACATAGCTATAGGCCAGCAGGCCATAGAGAAAACCATTGTGCAAACCGTTGATGAGGATCTGGAAAAGATAGGCCACGCGTTCTGTTTCGGCCGATCAATTTAACTTGTAAAGTGGTTTTTACAGGTTAGACTTTCGAGATGACAGAATGGACCGCACATCGCTTTTCCGGGGGCGCCCTGGCCCTGGATCTGGTCAATACAGTGGTGTGGAAGGATGATGCTGCGCGGCGCACAGATCGCTTGCGAGTACCCGCTGATATCGAAGCCTTTGCGGCAGCAGCCGTCAAATACAGCGGCGATGCATCTGGACCCTTGTCTGCGCCGGCAAACACAGCCGACACCTCAAAACTTGTAGAACTGCGACTAGCCATCGACAATTGGCTGCGTCCAAAAGCACTGCGGACCTTGGTTCGTACCGACATCGCGCAACTGTTCAAAGCATGCCTGCATGCCACTGAAAATACAGATGAATCATACCTTGCACATGCCTGCGCCTTGTCCGCGCTTCAGTTTTTTCAACCCGATATACAAGCGCGCGTAAAAGTGTGTCCGGCCTGTCACTGGCTGTTTCTGGATCGCAGCAAGAACCAGTCCCGGCGCTGGTGTGACATGAAGGTCTGCGGCAATCGCGCCAAGGCGCAGCAACATTACGAATCGAAAAAGCAAAAGCGAAAGGCAATGACATGTTCAAAAAAGTGACTCTGATGTTTTTAGTCGCCCTCTCACTCGTTGCTTGCCGCGATGAATCGCGTCTGGGCTATATGGAACTCACAGGCCGCGTCTTCATCTTCAATCCACGCATTGGTGAAGCCACCTATGTGGTGACCTTGGGCGTTGTGAAAGAGCCGCCGCCAGGTTCCCATGTGGAAGCCGTGTTCGACAATCCGGCAGGCGGCAGCGCCATCAAGTTAACCCAGATCATCCGCCCCGGGCAGACCAGGATTTCACTTGAGAGTGAGCCGCTGCACTGCATCGTCAAGGACAAGCCCTATGCCTTCAAGGTGTCCCTGCTGTCAGAAAAGGGCGAGCTGCTGCAAGTCGTGGACTCATCCATTCACTCCACGCTCGACCAGTCGGTCATGCCCGACGCACCCCTGGTCGAAGGCCCCGCCTACGACCCCAATCCTGAACTCAAAGGCAATGTAGCGGGCAGATTGCCAGGCGGGCCAAAATTCAAGTGTCCTGTTTAGAATGAGTCACATCAAGTTCGGTGTCTGAAAAAAAGTTACGCGCAGACCACCGTGATTGATGGGCGGTCCGCTTTTCCGGAAGGGCAATCCAGTTGCCTTTGCAAGAGCCGCATCGGTTGTGATCATGGCCACACGCCAGCCCTGAAAGCGTTCGCGCATAACATTGCCAAATGTCGCATGTAGATCGAACAGGGGGCGCTTGTCGCCGATGCGCGTACCATAGGGCGGGTTGACGATGACGAGACCTGCCGGGCCATCCGGGCGTTGCAGCTTGCTAATGGCGTTTTGCTGGAAGCTTACAAACTCATCCACCCCTGCCCTTTTGGCGTTGGCCTTGCAGGCGCGAATGGCACCGGCATCACGGTCGCTGCCGTGGAATGTCTGTGCCGGCGTTTTCAACGGCGAGAACTGCATCGCCTGCCATTGCGCGGCATCAAAACTGACGAGTTGCTCAAAGGCGAAACTGCGGCTGCGGCCTGGAAACAATCCGGCTGCGATCTCTGCAGCCTCAATTACAAAAGTACCAGAGCCACACATGGGGTCGAGCACTGGCTCATTTCCGGTGTAGCCCGCCGCCCGCAACAGCAATGATGCGAGGGTTTCGCGCAGCGGAGCTTTGGCGATGGCTTCCTTGTGGCCGCGCTTGTGCAGCATGTCACCGGATGTATCGATGCTGATCGTGCAGAGATCATGCTCAATCCGCACCTTGATGGTAAGTTCTGCCGCTTCGTCAATCGGGGCACCAAGTTCTTCACGGATGGCCATGGCGACCCGCTGGGCCGCAGCACCACCGTGATAGATTTTGGATTTCTTGCACGTCGCCTCGACGCGTACCGGAACATCCTTGCGCAGATAATCGCCCCAGGGAAATTTGCGGGCACGCTTGTCGAGCTGTGACAGGTGAATGGCATGAAATTCACCGATGCGGGCCAAGACCCGGCCCGTGCCCCGCAGTTGCAAATTGGCCCGCCACACCTCAGGCCAGCCACCCCGCAGGGTCACACCACCGGAAACAATTTTCGCACCGGGAAAACCGACCGCCTTCACCTCGGCCAGCAACGGAACTTCCAGACCCGGCGTGGCAACGAGGAAGATTTCGAAGTCAGACAAGTCGTCCTTCACATGGTGCCTTGTGGTGTGGAGAATGGCGGAGACGGAG
>CAXTKL010000137.1:0-6636 GCA_964244825.1 uncultured Aestuariivirga sp. | reverse complement strand
CCTCGCCCGCTTGCGGGAGAGGTGGCGCGAGCGCAGCGAGTGACGGAGAGGGACCGGGTTCATCATATCGGAGCAAGCACATGTCAGTCGTTGAAGATCTTTCCAAGCGCCGGGGTGGGCGGGATGCGCGGCGGGCTATGCGGGCGGCGCCTTTGACAGATGCGAATATGGCGGTGCGGCCGGGCATGCATGGTGGACAGTACAAGCCGCTGAAACAGACTGAAATGGAGCGGATTCACAGGGCGGCTTTGCAGTTGCTGGAGACGGTCGGTCTGGGCAGCGCGATTCCGTCTTGCGTTGAGGCGATGACGGCGCGGGGTTGCTGGATGAATGAGAAGGGGCGCTTGTGCATTCCGCCTGCCCTGGTTGAGGATACGATTGCCAAGGCGCGGCGGAATTTTGTGTTGCATGGGCGCGATCCCAAGCATGACATGGAGCCTTCGGGCACCAAGGTTTATTTCGGCACGGCGGGGGCGGCTGTTCACATCGTGGAACCGGCGACGCGGGACTATCGCGAGTCTGTGCTGGTGGACTTGTATGATGCCGGGCGCATTGTGGATACTTGCGAGCATATCCATTTCTTTCAACGCTGCATCACCGCGCGGGACATGATCACCGGACATGATCTTGATATCAACACGCTGTATGCATGTCTCGCGGCAACGCAGAAACATGTCGGCACGTCCATGGTTGAGCCAACACATGTGGATGAGTGTTTGCAGATTTTGCATGCGATTGCGGGCAGCGAAGAGAAATGGCGGGAACGGCCCTTTGTGTCGCAATCGAATTGCTTTGTGGTGCCGCCGATGAAATTTGCGGAGGATGCGTGCCGTTGCCTTGAGGCAGCAGCGCGTGGGGGCATGCCGGTGTTGTTGTTATCAGCGGCGCAGGCGGGGGCCACGTCTCCGGCGGCATTGGCTGGCACTGTGGTGCAGGCGGTGGCGGAGTGTTTGGCGGGGCTGGTTTATATCAACTGCATTGTGCCGGGCGCTGTGGCGATCTGGGGGCCTTGGCCGTTTGTGTCGGATTTGCGCACGGGATCGATGTCCGGTGGTTCGGGTGAGCAGGCGCTGATCACGGCGGGCTGTGCGCAGATGGGGCAGTTTTACAATCTTACGGTGGGCTCGGCGTCGGGCATGTGTGACTCGAAGCTGCCGGACATGCAGGCGGGCTATGAGAAGGGTGTGACGGCGGGCATTGCGGCGATGACGGGCATCAACCTGATGTATGAATCGGCGGGCATGCATGCGTCGCTGCTGGGGTTCTGTCTCGAGAGCCTGCTGATCGACAATGATATGCTGGGGGCGATCAACCGCAATGTGCGCGGCATTGAAGTGACGGATGAGTCGCTGTCTGTCGATGTAATTTCGGAGGTGTGTCTAGAGGGGCCGGGGCATTATCTGGGATCAAACCAGACTTTGACGTTGATGCAGAAGGACTACGTCTATCCGCATATGGCCAATCGCATGAGCCCGAAGGAATGGGTGGAAGCGGGCAAGCCCGATATTGTGGAAAAAGCGGCGGCGCGGAAGCGGGAGATTTTGTCGACGTATTATCCGGAGTACATCGAGCGGGGGATTGATGAGCGGATCAGGGCAAAGCATGATATCCGGTTGTCACGTGAGGTGATGGAGTTGGGGGATCCGCGGTGGCAGTGAATTGGTATGCCCTGCCCCTCTCCGTCTCGAAGCTGCGCTTCGATCCACCTCTCCCGCAAGCGGGCGAGGAAAATAGGGTTTCAATCCTCGCCCGCTTGCGGGAGAGGTGGCGCGCGAAGCGTGACGGAGAGGGACTGCGACTATTGATGTTTGACAATTGATGGAACACCCCATCCTCAACGCCATCCGCGCAGCCAGTTTCACGCCTCTCGGCTGGTTTGCTTCTGATGAGCAGCCGTTCACCATCCTGATCGGCAACACGGGTCTTGCCATGTTCCGGCTTTTTGCCACCTCGCGGGATGAGCAAACGGACTCGATGGATGAATGGACCAAGGCGGTGGTTGATCCTTTGGCTGATACGCTGGGGGCGCGGGCGGTTTACCCGTTTGATGTGCCCTATCCGCCGTTTCTCACCTGGGCGCGCAAGGCCGGGGCCGGGCATGTTTCGCCGCTGGGTTTGAATATTCACCGTGAGTATGGCTTGTGGCATGCCTACCGGGCGGCGCTGTTGTTTCCGGTGGCGTTTGATTTGCCGCGCAATTCGGCGGGGGCACATCCGTGTGAAAGTTGTGAGGACAAGCCCTGCCTGTCGGCCTGCCCCGTCGGAGCATTTGACGGGGCTGCTTATAATGTTGCCGCGTGTGGACAACATATCCTGTCTGACGCGGGTGAGGATTGCATGACAGGTGGCTGCCAGGCCCGCCTGGCTTGTCCTGTCGGGCGTGACTACATTTATCATCCGCGACAGATGCAATTTCATATGGGGGCGTTTCAGGCAGCGCGGAGAAGAGAGTTGACATGAGTTACGACGTGATCCGGCGCAAACTGGCGGCGCATAAGACGATCATTCTTGATGGCGGCACGGGCACTGACATTCAACGCCGGGGCGTGCCGATGAGTGGTGAGACGTGGTGTGCAGATGTCAATCTCACGCATGGCGAAATCGTGAAAGAGGTACATCTGGATTATATTGCGCGAGGGGCTGATATTGTGACGGCGAATACCTATGCCACCAGCCCGCTGAATTTCAGTCACATCGGACGCCTTGATGACGTGAACAAAATTGACGCCGTTGCCGTTGCCATTGCGAAAGCAGCTGTTGTTGGCACCGATGTTTGCGTGGCAGGTTCCATGTCCACCATGCGGCCCATGCAGTTGGGAACGGATCGCAATGACCTTGCGGTGGAATGGCCCGAGGCCGAGGCGCGCGCGCTGTTTGCCATGAAGGCCAAGGGGCTGAAAGAGGCTGGCGTTGACCTGATCATGATGGAGATGATGCGGGATGCTGACTATGCGGTTCTGGCTTGCGAAGCGGCGTTGGCCACGGAGCTGCCTGTGTGGATCGGCATTGCTGTTGAGAAACGTGAAGACGGTGCGTTGACCGGCTTTGGGCGCAGCGACCAGTTGCTGAGCGACATTGCCCCTGCCCTTGCTGCGTTAAAGCCTGATGTGATGAGCATCATGCATTCTTCACCGGAAGACACAGGACCCGCAATTGAGATTTTGAAACAGAGCTGGTCTGGGCCGATTGGCACATACCCGGAAAGTGGCTATTTCAAATCTCCCGATTGGGTGTTTACAGACATTACCCCGGATGATCTGGTGGCTGCGGCCAAGGCCTGGCAACAGCTTGGAGCCACGATATTTGGTGGCTGCTGTGGCATTGGGCCATCTCATATCGAAGCCTTGCACAGGGAGTTTGCAGCGTGAAAACCGGTTCTTGCCTGTGTGGCGGTGTGCGTTTCGAAATCTCTGGTCCGCTGCGTCCCGTCGTCGCCTGCCATTGTACGCAATGCCGCAAGCAATCAGGACATTTTGGCGCGTTTACGGCCTGTGACAACACGGATTTGAAGTTTACGGATGATGCATCACTGGCCTGGTACAGGGCCAGCGACACCGCCGGACGCGGGTTCTGCAAGACCTGCGGCTCGCTGCTGTTCTGGAAAGGTGACGGGCGCAGTTCGACGTCGATTGCCGCTGGTGCCATCAATGGTGCAACGGACCTCAAGATCGAGGGTCATATCTATTGTGCCGACAAGGGCGACTATTACGAGATTCTGGATGGTGACTATCAGAAGCCGCAGTGGGGTTAGGCTCGCTTGGTTATTTCGGTTTCGAGTTCGCCATAGCCTGTGAAACGGTATTCATAGGCAAGGCCGAGTTTATTCGCGGCAGCTTCGGCCTTGCGTTGCAATTCGGGGTCTCTGGTTTGTGCGAGATAAACCACAGTGGTGTAGTGCTGAAAATAGTCGGGTAACAGTTCGGGGTGGCGGTCCAGCCCGAGGCCTTCCCAGATCAGCTTGTCGAATTGCCGGGCGATGTAGTCGGTGAGATAGAACACCCGCATGTCGTCATCGGCTTGCGCCGCAAAAGCTGTATTGCCGGTATAGAAGGCATAGCAGTGGGGGCCCGCAATGCGCTCCACACCCTCTTGCGCAAGCATGGCGTCCAGTTGGCCTCCCGTGCCGCAATCGCCATAGAGCACGTAAATTCGCTCATAGCGGCCCCGGGCTTCGCGGATTTTTTCGCGCACGCCGGGCACGATGAATTGCGGCGTGTTGTGCCATTTGGCGGGAAGGCACTGAATGTCCATGGCTTGCCATTTATTGCGTTCCATCACGTCAACAATTTCGCGGGCCAGTGCACCACAGGCAATCAACAGCACACGTGCGGTGGGGTGCGACACGGCAAAATGATCGGCAGGTGTGACATCAACATTCATGCGCACTTCCAAATTATCCACTTGTTTACCACACTTTACAGGGAAAGCGAGTTTCTGCCAGATGACCAAAAACCGCGATATTATTTTCAGTCATCGTTAATTTGTGGAAGGTAGTTTCAGCCATGTTCACAAGGCGAAGGGTCTGTTGCCCCAGTTTGAAGTGAGCAGGTGCTGTAAGTAAAACTGGAGTTTTCACATGAACAAGTTTCTCAAAGACGAATCGGGCGCAACCGCCATTGAATATGGTCTGATTGCTGCTGCCATGGGCCTTGCCCTGATCACTGCAATGCCATTCATTACACGCGCCATCGTGAACAAGTTCACGAACCTCGGCACCGCAATCGCGACACCGATTACCTGATCGTACGGCGGCAGCACAAGCTGTCACCGCAGTATAAAGAGCGCGTCCACCCTTCGAGGTGGGCGCGTTTTGCTTTTTGCCGTCTGCGTTGGACGCAATTTACGTTGTGTAATGCATAAATAACACGAGTAGCACATTTTCGCTAAAGCCCGGGGGTTGTGTAAAATTGAAACTGTTGGATTCAGTTCGCCTTAAATCAGGCATGGCAGAGTGGTCTCAAGTTCAAGCGACAGGCTGCATGGTGCTGCAGGTCAAAAGGACGGATATTTTCATCAACTCTGGAGTTTTCACATGAAGAAGTTTCTCAAAGACGAATCGGGCGCAACCGCCATTGAATATGGTCTGATTGCTGCTGCCATGGGCCTTGCCCTGATCACTGCAATGCCATTCATTACACGCGCCATCGTGAACAAGTTCACGAACCTCGGCACCGCAATCGCGACACCGATTACCTGATCGTACGGCGGCAGCACAAGCTGTCACCGCAGTATAAAGAGCGCGTCCACCCTTCGAGGTGGGCGCGTTTTGCTTTTTGCCGTCTGCGTTGGACGCAATTTACGTTGTGTAATGCATAAATAACACGAGTAGCACATTTTCGCTAAAGCCCGGGGGTTGTGTAAAATTGAAACTGTTGGATTCAGTTCGCCTTAAATCAGGCATGGCAGAGTGGTCTCAAGTTCAAGCGACAGGCTGCATGGTGCTGCAGGTCAAAAGGACGGATATTTTCATCAACTCTGGAGTTTTCACATGAAGAAGTTTCTCAAAGACGAATCCGGCGCAACCGCCATTGAATATGGTCTGATTGCTGCTGCCATGGGCCTGGCCCTGATCACTGCAATGCCATTCATCACACGCGCCATCGTGAACAAGTTCACGAACCTCGGCACCGCAATCGCGACGCCGATTACCTAATCGAACCGGCGGCAGCGCGAGCTGCCACCACACTATCACAAGCGCGTTCACCTTTCGAGGTGGGCGCGTTTTGCTTTTCTGGTGTGGATGAGGCGCAATTTACCTTGTATCAATCATGTTTCAAAAGATGGAGGATTTCTAGTTTCAAAACCGGGTTTGCATCAAATTTGGATTACCCCTTTTAATCTCCCTTAAAGCGCACATGGCAGATTGATTTCAAGTTCACGAGACAGGCTGCATGGTGCTGCACGTCAAAAGAACTGATCGCAACATCACATCTGGAGTTTTCAAATGAAGCAGTTTCTGAAAGACGAATCCGGCGCAACCGCCATCGAATATGGCCTGATCGCCGCTGCAATGGGCCTGGCCCTGATCACTGCAATGCCATTCATCACCCGTGCCGTCGTGAACAAGTTCACGAACCTTGGTACAGCAATCGCGACGCCGATTACCTGATGGTCCGGATGACAGCAGGGTGCTGTCACCGTCTTGCAGCGCGCCAACCCTTCAAGGTGGGCGCGTTTTGCATTCTCGTACATCCCATAGAATTGCAACTGACAGTTTTATTCTTCTTTAAAGTTCGGCAATCAAGCTGGCGTATGATCTGAATCCGGAATTGTTCAAGTCTGCAATTCAACGGGCCAGTTTAACTCGCCAACTCAGGCGTTTTCCAATGAACAGGTTTTTGAAGGACGAATCCGGCGCGACGGCTATTGAATATGGCCTGATTGCCGCCGCCATGGGTCTCGCGCTGATTACGGCCATGCCGAAGGTTACACGCGCCGTCGTCAACAAGTTCACCAACCTTGGTACTGCGATTGCTACGCCAGTAACCTGACAGTCCGGCTGGACCGTGTTAGACGGCACGCTGCAGATTGTGGCGGCGCGCCATGAAGGTCTTTGCTGTCTCCACCGCCACGGCGGCGTCACGGCAATAGGCGTCTGCGCCTACGGCCTTGGCGAACTCCTCGTTCAAGGGCGCA
>CAXTKL010000136.1:0-6641 GCA_964244825.1 uncultured Aestuariivirga sp. | reverse complement strand
GGCGTTGGCATCATTGGATGCGGGAATATTTCTTGGGCTTATTTGAAGCTGTCGAAATTGTTCAAGGACATTGAAGTCAAGGCGGTTGCTGATATCAATATGGATGCGGCGAAGGCGCGCGCTCAAGAGTTTGGTGTGCGGGCGCACACCGTCAAAGAGCTGTTGAAGCAGGATGACATTAATATTGTCGTGAACCTCACTGTGCCGGCGACGCACTACAAGGTGTCGAAACAGATTCTGGATGCGGGCAAGCATGTCTACTCTGAAAAGCCGCTGACGCTTTCATACAAGGATGCGTTGGCGCTGCAGAAATATGCGGCGAAGAAGAAGCTGAGGGTGTGTTCTGCGCCCGACACATTCCTGGGTGCCTCTCACCAGCAGGCGCGGGCTGCGATCGACAATGGCGATATTGGCAAGATTGTTTCGGGCACCTGTCACTTCATGGGGCCTGGCATGGAAATGTGGCATCCCAATCCGGATTTCTTCTTCAACCCCGGTGGTGGTCCTGTTCTCGACATGGGCCCTTATTACATTACCAATTTGATCAATCTGATTGGTCCGGTGAAGCGGGTTGCGGCCTTGCTGGGTACAGGGCGCAAAGAGCGCATCATCAACAGCCAGCCCAATAATCCGCGTAATGGTGAGAAGCTGAAGGTGAAAACGCCGACGACCTATCACGCCTTGCTGGAATTTGCGAATGGCGCTTGTGTTACGGTTTCACTGTCGTGGGACGTGTGGGCGCACAAGCACCAGAACATGGAGCTTTATGGCCAGACGGGTGCAATGTTTGTGCCTGATCCGAATTTCTTTGGTGGTGATGTGATGGTGGCTGGCAGTGACCAGAAGCCTACAGCATTGAAGGCGTGGGATCACCCCTTTGGTGTCAACAACTGGGGCCATGCCAATAGCCAGACGGATGTGATCTGGGCGAATTACCGCTGTGCCGGGTTGGCCGATATGGCTGCTGCCATCAAGAAGAAGAAGTTGCCGCGTTGTGACATTTCGCTTGTCGCGCATGTCGTCGAAGTGATGACGGCGATGATGGATGCGGGAACTTCGCACAAGGTTGTGAAGTTGAAGTCGACATGCAAGCGTCCGGCACCTTTGGGTCCGGATGAGGCGCGGGCTTTGATGAGGTGATGCGATGAAATACAATCGCTGTGGCCGAAGTGGCCTTCTGCTTCCGGCGATTTCGTTGGGGTTGTGGCATAATTTTGGTGCTGACGCTGATGAGGAGAACAGGCGCGCGCTGTGCAGGCGGGCGCTTGATCTGGGCATCACGCATTTTGACTTGGCCAATAATTATGGACCCCCGCCGGGTTCGGCTGAGCTTGCCTTCGGTGAAATCCTGCGAACTGATTTTGCGGCACACCGGGATGAAATCATTGTGTCGTCGAAAGCGGGCTATCACATGTGGGATGGGCCCTATGGTGAGTGGGGGTCGCGCAAATATATGCTGGCCTCACTTGACCAGTCGTTGAAGCGTCTGGGCTTGCCTTACGTTGATATTTTCTATTCGCACCGTTTTGATCCTGCCACACCTTTGGAAGAAACCATGGGGGCCCTGGAGACGGCCGTGCGTTCCGGGCGGGCGCTATACGTTGGCATCTCCAATTACCCTGCGGAGGCGACGCGGCGGGCGGCGCAGATTTTGCGCGACCTTGGCACGCCCTGTCTGATCCACCAGCCGCGCTATAACATGTTGCAGCGGGAGCCGGAACGCGAAGGCGTGTTTGATGCGGTGGCGCATGAGGGCATGGGGGCGATTGTGTTTTCGCCGCTGGCGCAGGGCTTGCTGACGGATAAATATCTCAAGGGCATTCCAGAACACAGCCGCGCCATGATTGGCGGGTTCCTGAAAAAGGAAAACATCACATCGGATGTGGTGCGCCGGGCTTCGGTTTTGAATCACCTGGCTTACCAACGTGGGCAAAGTCTGGCGCAGATGGCCTTTGCCTGGGTGTTGCGGAAGGCTGAGGTCACGTCGGCGCTGATGGGTGCCAGTCGCGTAGGGCAGATTGATGAGGCTGTGGCGTCGTTGTCGTGGCCAGATTTTTCTACGGATGAACTGCGCGAGATTGAGGCAGCGCTCAGGTAGGGGACTGCTTGCGCTTTCTTGCAAGCTGTCCCCGCGTTTGAGTTCAGGGACAGTTTGCGATAGACCAAACAGTCCCACTTCGTACGTCAATTTTTGCCATGCCTGATGAAGACAAAATACGTTCATTACCTTGCTGGAATGGTGCCATTGAAATATCGCCATTAAGTGGCGGCTTGAGCAATGCGAATTATCGTGTTGACGACAGCAATGGTTCACATGTTGTTCGGTTTGGGGTGGATTTTCCATTTCACCATGTATCGCGTGAGCGTGAGGTGATGGTGGCGCGGGCGGCGCATTTGGCGGGTTTTGCACCTGCGGTGGAATATGCAGAATCTGGCGTGATGGTGACTGCGTTTGTGCAGGCGCGGACGTTTACGGCGATGGATGTGAAGGTGAACCCGGAACGTATCGGGCGGCTGATGCGGGATTTTCACCAGACGATGCCATCGTTTGTTTCTGGCCCCGGTTTCATGTTCTGGCCGTTTCATGTGATCCGGGATTATGTGCGGACCTTGCAGCAGGATCACCCGCAGTATTTGGCGCAGGCCTGTGCTTTTGAAGCCGTGCAAGTGCCGATGCCGATTGTGTTTGGCCACCATGATTTGCTGCCGGCCAATTTTCTCGATGATGGTAAAAAGTTGTGGCTGATTGATTTTGAATATGCGGGCTTTGGCACCGCCATGTTTGATCTCGCGGGACTATCGTCGAACGGGTTGATGCATGCTGATGAAAAGGCTTTGTTGCTTGAGGCCTATTTTGGTGCGGCTCCCGGAGATAACAGACGGCGCGCTTTTGCAGCCATGGAATGTGCGTCGCTGTTGCGGGAGACCCTGTGGGCCATGGTGTCGGGCCTTTTTCTCGCCGCACCCGGTGTTGACTATGAGGCCTACACTGTCGAGAATCGTGAACGCTATGCAGCCGCGCTGGAGGCTTACCAATTGCAGTATGGAAAAATTCCCTCATGACGTTACCGCACCACGCCCAGATTGTTGTCATTGGTGGCGGCATCATTGGCTGTTCCACGGCTTATCACCTGGCGCGGGACCACAAGGCGGATGTGGTGGTGCTGGAGCAGGGGCGCATTACATCTGGCACGACCTGGCATGCCGCGGGTCTGGTGGGGCAGTTGCGGTCATCCGCTTCGATCACGCGGGTGCTGACGTATTCTGTGGACCTCTACAAGAAGCTAAAAGCTGAAACGGGGCTTGAGACTGGCTGGAAGATGACGGGGTGTTTGCGTCTTGCCACGACGGATGATCGCTGGACGGAATACAAGCGGCTTGTCACCACGGCGAAAAGTTTCGGCATGGAGATGCATCTGATTTCACCGGAGGAAGTGAAGCGGATGTGGCCGTTGATGGACACGTCGGACCTGATTGGTGCGAGCTGGTTGCCAACGGACGGGCAGGCGAGCCCGTCTGATATCACGCAGTCACTGGCCAAAGGTGCGCGCATGCATGGCGTAAAATTTCATGAGGGTGTGCAGGTTCTTGGATTTGATATGGCGGATGGGCGCATCACTGCGGTCAACACCGATCAGGGCAACATTGCCTGTGACAAGGTGGTGAATTGTGCGGGCATGTGGGCACGGCAGGTGGGGGCCATGGCGGGCATTCATGTGCCGCTGCAGGCGGTAAAGCACCAATATATCATCACGGAAAAAATTGAGGGCCTGTCGCCTGATGCTCCAACACTGCGCGATCCGGACCGCCGCACCTATTTCAAGGAGGAAGTGGGTGGCCTGGTGATGGGCGGCTATGAGCCCGACCCGATTTCGTGGACGACTGACGACCTGCCCCATGATTGGGCGTTCCGGCTGTTTGACGATGACTTTGATCATTTCGACCAGCATTTGGCCCAAGCCATGGCGCGGGTGCCTGCGCTGGAACACACGGGTGTGAAGAAGATGATCAACGGGCCTGAGAGTTTCACACCCGATGGTAATTTTATCCTGGGTCGCGCCAATGAATGTGAAAACATGTTTGTGGGCGCAGGCTTTAATGCATTCGGCATTGCAGCAGGCGGTGGTGCGGGCTGGGTGCTGGCGGACTGGGTGATGAAGGGCGAAGCGCCGCTGGATTTGTGGGTGGTGGATATCCGCAGGTTCTCCGGGCTGCATGCTGATCGAAACTGGGTGAATAATCGTACGCTGGAATCCTATGGCAAGCATTACACTATCGCCTATCCGCATGAGGAATATGAGTCAGGCCGGCCCCAGCTGATGTCTCCACTTTATGCGCGCCTGAAAAAACAGGGTGCGGTGTTTGGATCCAAGCTCGGCTGGGAGCGCGCCAACTGGTTTGCACGCAAGGGCGAAATTCCTGAAGACCATTATGCCATGGGTCGGCAGAACTGGTTTCAGGCCGTGGGTGAAGAGCATGCCCATGTGCGTGAACATGTGGGTCTGTTTGATCAAACAAGTTTTGCCAAATACGAGGTGCGTGGGCGCGATGCGGCGGCGGCACTGGAATGGATTTGTGCTAACCGGGTGGCGCGGGATGTTGGGCGGTTGACCTATACGCAATTGCTGAATTCGCGTGGTGGCATTGAAGCGGATTTGACTGTGGTGCGCCTGGCGGAGGATCACTTTTATATCGTCACTGGCACAGGTTTCCGAACTCATGATTTTGGCTGGATCCAGGAGCATTTGCCCAAGATTGGAGATGTTGCGATTGAAGATGTGACGGAGGGCTATGCCACACTGTCACTGATGGGGCCGAAAGCGCGGGACGTTTTGTCAGCGGCGGCGACGGCTGATGTATCCAACGCTGCGTTTCCATTCGGGGCCGTAAGGGAGATTGAGATAGCCGGGCACGAGTTGTGGGCGCTGCGGGTGACTTATGTGGGGGAGCTGGGCTGGGAATTGCATATGCCCATCGCGGATGTGACTGAGGTTTATGATTGCCTGATGGGGCTGGGAGCAGCGCAGAATATTCGGCCCGTGGGATATCGCGCACTTGAATCGTTGCGACTTGAAAAGTCCTATCGTGCCTGGAGCTCTGACATCACGCCGAACGATACGCCGTTTGAGGCGGGGCTGGGGTGGGCGGTGAAGCTGCGCTCCGGCATTCCGTTTCTGGGGCGGGATGCTCTGGAGGCCGTGGCCATATCGCCGCTCAAGAAATCTTTCGTTGGCTTCAGTGTGGATGATGTCAATGCGGTTCTGCTGGGGCGCGAGACGATTTTGCGCAATGGGGAATTTGTAGGCTATCTCACCAGTGGCGGGTTTGGCTACACCGTGGGGAAGCCGCTGGGCTATGGCTATGTGCGCCATGCTGCGGGTGTGACATCGGATTATCTTCTGACTGGGCGTTATGAGTTGGTGATTGCGAATGAGGCGAAGGCGGCGCAGATTTCGCTCGAGCCGTTTGTGGATCCGGGGAATGTCAGAGTGAAGGAGTGAGGGTAGGAGTGTGCGGAGAGAAAGGTCGGATGAGGTCCCTGCACCCTAAGATCCCTCCGTCAGGAGTTTCGCCACGCTTGCGTAACTCGTATCCAGATGATGCCGCATGGCTTCACGGGCTGCTTCGGGTTGTTTTGTATTCAGTGCACGGATGATGGCGCGGTGTTGTTCCAGGGTGGCGGCGGCTTGCCCGGTGCGCGGCAGAAGCATGTGACGGCAGCGGTCCAGGTGGGCTTTTGAAATTTCGATCATGTGCCAGAGTCTGGGCAGTTCGGCGACCTGAGCAATGTAGCGGTGGAAGCTGTCGTCAATGGCGACGGCCT
Organism: uncultured Aestuariivirga sp.; assembly: GCA_964244825.1. Taxonomy (GTDB): domain Bacteria; phylum Pseudomonadota; class Alphaproteobacteria; order Rhizobiales; family Aestuariivirgaceae; genus Aestuariivirga. Next base: position 817 of record CAXTKL010000136.1, on the reverse strand, counting down.
TGACATAATTGCGTTGTTCAACAGCGCGTTCATGCAGGACCAAAATGTCGTTGAGGGCTTCGGCATGGCTGTCATTCATGTTGGGTGCGGCGTGGGCGGCACTTTCCATTTCGAGGGCGCGGCGAATGAGATAGGCCTGTTCGATTTCCTTGGCGTCAATGCGGGCAGCACGGGTGCCGGATTGCGCCACAACGTCCACCAGATGTTCGTCGCTCAGTTTCTTGACAGCCTCACGCACGGGCGTGCGGGAGATATTGAGTTGGAGGGCGATGGCTTTTTCGTCGATGGCATCACCGGGGCTGATTTCGCCTGTGAGGATCAGATCGCGGATCAGGGGATAGATTTGATCGCGCATGGGGCGGCGGCGATCCAGTTTGGTACGGGACAACATGGATTGGGCAGGACTCATCATGGGTGTGACGCTCCTTGTGGCTTTTCAGTCTTCAATGTCAATGCTAGGTGTTTGGCAGGTTGAGACATGGAGACAGCAAGATGGTGAAGCGCATGAGCCACATGGTAAAACTGAAGGCAGAGGTGATACCGGAGTACAAGCGCATTCATGCTGCGGTTTGGCCGGAGATCCTGAAGGCGATTCACGATTCCAACATTCGCAATTATTCGATTTTTCTGAAAGAGCCAGAAAACTGGCTTGTAGCCTACTGGGAATATGTAGGCAGCGATTTTGCGGCTGACATAGAAAAGATCAAACATGCGCCGCGCATGCAGGAGTGGTGGGCCATTACCGACCCGATGCAAGTGCGCTTTGAAACGGCAAAGCCCGGCGAATGGTGGGCCAGCATGGAAGAGGTGTTCCATA
>CAXTKL010000135.1:0-6681 GCA_964244825.1 uncultured Aestuariivirga sp. | reverse complement strand
AAGCCGTCACCCGTGCAGAAGGACATCACCATTCGCCTGGTCGCATTGGCCCAGCAGGGCAAGCGCGTGCTGCGCCTCAAGGGCGGCGATCCCTTCATGTTTGGCCGGGGTGGTGAGGAAAGCCAGAATCTCGCCAAGGCTGGCATTCCCTTCCGTATCGTGCCGGGCATTACTTCGGGCGTGGGTGGCCTGGCCTATGCCGGAATTCCCGCCACCCACCGGGACACGAACCACGCCGTGATCTTTCTCACGGGTCATGACGCCACGGGAAAGATGCCGGCCAATGTCAATTGGGCCGCCATCGCCACTGCCGCTCCCGTCATCGTAATGTATATGGGAGTCAAGAACTTGGGTGAGATCGCCAAGACTCTGGTTGAAGCCGGACGTCAGGCAGATGATCCCGTGGCCATTGTCTCCAATGCCTCCATGCCACAGCAGCAGGTGGCCATGACAACGCTGGGCGACGCTGGCGTTTTCGTGGCCGCAAACCACCCGCCCACGCCTGCCATCGTCGTCGTTGGCCACGCGTCAGATTGGCGCTCCCTGCTCGACTGGTACGGCCCCGCCCTGCGGGAGAACAAGATTGGGTAAGGCGATTGTTGTTGCCGCCCCACATTCCGGCAGTGGCAAAACCCTGGTGACCTTGGGCCTCATCCGCGCCCTGCGCAATGCAGGGCATTCTGTTGCTTCAGCGAAAGTGGGGCCTGACTATATCGATCCACAATTCCACAGTGCTGCATCGGGAAGCGCTTGTGTCAACCTTGATCCCTGGGCCATGGGCAGCCCCGCCTGCGCCGCGGTGCTGCAACGCCAGGCCGATATCACCGTTGTTGAAGGCGTCATGGGTCTGTTTGACGGCCCGGAAGCCGCAAGGGGGTCCACAGCAGATTTGGCGGCTGATTTGCAGTTACCCGTGTTGCTGGTGGTGGACTGCGCCCATCAGGCGCAATCCCTGGCAGCCCTCGTCTCCGGGTTCAAAAACCATCGGCCGGATGTACATATCGCAGGTCTGTTCCTCAATCGCGTCAAGAGCGACCGTCACGCTGCCATGCTGCTTGCAGCTGTTGCGCCGACGGGAATTCCTGTCATCGGGCAACTGCGGCACAACGACTCATTCCACCTGCCGTCCCGGCATTTGGGATTGGTACAAGCATTGGAAATTCAAAAGCTTGAAAGCTTTCTCGAAACTGTTGCAGCAGGAGTCGCACGTGAAACAAGCCTTGACAGATTGCTGGATATTGCAGCGCCGATTTCGAATCGAGAACAAGCCCGAAATGTGGCTCTCCCTCCCCTCGCCCAAACCATCGCCATCGCGCGCGACGACGCTTTCGCTTTCGCTTATCCGCACATCGTGGAGGGGTGGCGACAAGCGGGTGCCGAACTTTCGTTCTTCTCACCCCTCAACAATGAAGGCCCCGCCAACGCCGGTGCCATTTTTCTGCCCGGCGGCTACCCTGAACTTCACGCCGGGAAACTTGCCGCCAACCAGATTTTCCTGAACGGGCTGAAAAATTTCGATGGTCTGGTTTATGGTGAATGTGGTGGCTACATGGTCTTGGGCGATGGTCTTGTCGACGCTGATGGGCACCGCCACGCCATGGCAGGCCTTTTGCCGCTCGAGACAAGCTTCGCCACCCGCAAACTGCATCTTGGCTATCGTCAACTCACAACGCGCTCTGGCCCCTTCCCAATGGCCCTGCGTGGCCATGAGTTCCACTATGCCAGCATTGTCAGTGAGGGTGACGGTGACAGGCTGTTTGAAGCCACGACCGCGAACGGCACCACCCTCCCCGCCATGGGCCTGAAGCGCGGCAACTTCATGGGCTCCTTCGCCCACATCATCAGCGTGGCACCATGACGGCAAAGGCCATCATGTTCATGGGAACAGGCTCCGACGTGGGCAAATCCCTGATCGTGGCGGGCCTGTGCCGTCTTTTGGCCAATCGCGGCGTGAACGTCGCGCCCTTCAAACCGCAGAACATGTCGAACAATGCTGCGGCGGTAGAGGGCGGTGAAATCGGCCGCGCCCAGGCGCTGCAAGCCCGGGCCGCAAGGTTGACGCCGAGCATCCACATGAACCCTATCCTCCTCAAGCCCGAGTCTGAACGCGGGGCCCAAGTGATTGTGCAGGGACAGCGCGTTGCGACAATGACCGCGTGGGATTATTTCGGGAAACGCGAACAGTTCATGCCCGCGATCCTCGACAGCTTTCACACGCTTTCTGCAAACCACGGTATCATTCTCGTCGAAGGGGCTGGTAGCCCAGCTGAGACCAATCTGCGCCAGGGCGACCTTGCCAACATGGGCTTTGCGCAAGCCGCCAACATTCCCGTGGTGCTGATCGGAGACATTCACCGCGGTGGTGTGATCGCATCCCTGGTGGGCACCCACGCAGTTCTGGACCCGGCTGACAACGCGCGAATTAAAGCGTTTCTGATCAACAAGTTCCACGGTGAACCTGCACTGTTTTCTGAGGCGTTGGACACCATCGCCCAGCGCACGGGCTGGAAAAGCCTGGGTGTGATCCCCCACTACACGGACGCCCACAAGCTGCCGGCAGAAGATGCCGTGGCGCTGGAATTCGGCCTCACCTCACACACTGGGCCGTTGAAAATTTGTGTCCTCCGCCTGCCCCGCATCGCCAATTTCGACGATCTTGATCCCCTGCGGCTTGAACCTGGTGTCAGCGTGCAATTCATTCAAGCGGGTGAAGCACTGCCCGGCGACTGTGCACTTCTTATCATCCCCGGCTCCAAATCAACAATCGCCGATCTTGCCGCCCTGCGCAGCAATGGTTGGGACATCGACATCGCTGCCCACGTGCGGCGTGGCGGCAAGGTACTCGGGATCTGCGGTGGCTACCAAATGCTGGGGCACATAATCCACGATCCCGACGGACTTGAAGGTCCGGCTGCCAGTGTGAAAGGTCTGGGGCTTCTCGACGTGGAAACCACCCTGACATCAGATAAAACCGTGACACCCACACGCGCCGTCCACACCGCATTGGATGAAGCCATATCAGCCTATGAAATCCACCTGGGCAAAACCACAGGCCCGGGTTGCAACGCGCCCTTCGCTCAAACCGCCAAGGGCCCGGAAGGCGCAGTCAGCGGAAACATTTCAGGGACCTATCTGCACGGCTGTTTCACTGCTGACGGCTTCCGCCAGGCCTTTCTCAAATCCCTGGGACATCCGGCAAGCGATCTGGCATATGACCAGCTGGTTGAAACCACATTGGACAACCTTGCCGCCCATCTGGCTCGACACATCGACATCGACATGCTTCTGAAAATAGCCAATGACCACGCATCATGACCTTCCTGCCTGACACAACCACGCTGTTCGCCTACACCATTGCATCCCTGCTGCTGTTCATCACACCTGGCCCGGACATGAGCCTGTGGCTGTCCCGCACCATCGGCTCAGGCCGCGCTGCGGGCGTAGCGTCAATGGCTGGGACCAACACAGGCTGTATTGTCCATACACTGCTCGCAGCCTTTGGCGTCTCGGCCCTCATCGCAGCATCGCAGACCGGGTTCCTCATCCTGAAAATCGCAGGTGCCGTTTATCTGCTGTGGTTGGCGGTTGACGCCGTGCGCAACGGCTCATCGTTGAACGTGAAAGCGGAAAATGCTGGCAAGGCCGGTGTGCTCAGCAGTTTCCTGCTCGGCCTCACGGTCAATCTTACCAATCCGAAAGTGGTGTTGTTCTTCATCACCTTCCTGCCGCAGTTCGTTACGGCAGGTGACGCGCATGTGACAGGCAAACTGCTGTTCCTCGGCCTGTACTTTGTGGTGATCAATACGCCGGGCGCTTTCCTGATGATCCTCGGTGCGGAAAAGCTTGTCAAATGGCTGAAATCCCGCCCCCGCTTTCTGCGTGGTATTGATTATTCTTTCGCGGGCGTATTTGCCTTTTTCGCGTTCAAGATCGCCATGACGCAGGGGCGGTGAACATGAAACTTATTGGCCAATATGACTCCCCCTTCACCCGCCGTGTTGGCATTACCATGATGCTTTATGGTCTGGCCTTTGAGCACAGCACCTGGTCGGTGTTTGGCAATGCGGATGAACTGGCCGCTGTGAACCCCTTGATCCGTGTGCCCACGCTGGTTCTCGATTCGGGGGAGGCGTTGATTGAGACGGCCGCGATCATTGATTATCTGGATTCGCTGGTGCAGGTGGACATGCGGCTGTTGCCGCAAACCCAACCGGAGCGCTACAGGGCGCAACAGATTGTGGCACTAGCCAGCGGAATTTCGGATATGGCAGTGCGGCTGTTCTATGAACTCAGGCTGCATGAGGTGCCATCAAAAAGTTATGTTGCTCGTTTGACGCGACAGATTGAACAGACTTTGGCAGTGCTCGAGGACCACCCGTTGCCAGGTACCAAGGTGACACAGGCCAACATCGCGATCGCCTGTATGTATCGGCACCTTTCGGAATGCCACCCGGAAATTGCCGTGACAGGGCACTTTCCCAAAATCGAAAAACACTGTGCGCAACTTGAGTCGCAACAGGCTTTTATCGATATTTCCCAAGCGTTTATTGCACCAGCTTAAGCCGTGACATGAAACCCATTCGTACCCTTGCAGCGCTCGGTGAGCAGCATAATGACGACCTGCAAAAAGTTGTCGAACAGTTTGCCCTGCGCATCACGCCGCATGTGGCGGGGCAATTGTCCAATCCCGTCATTGCCCGGCAATATATTCCGTCTACGGATGAACTGGTGATAGCGCCCGAGGAACTTGCGGACCCTATCGGCGATGACACCCACACGCCCGTTAAGGGCATCACGCACCGCTACACAGACCGGGTGTTGCTGAAACCCACGCACACCTGCGCCGTCTATTGCCGCTTCTGTTTCCGGCGCGAAACCGTGGGCCATGCGGAACAGGCACTCAATGAAACGGAACTGCAAACCGCGCTAAGCTATATCAATGGCCATCCGGAAATCTGGGAAGTCATCCTGTCGGGTGGTGATCCGCTGGTTTTGTCGGACCGCCGCCTGGGCGAAATAACACAATCCCTTGCTGCGATGGATCACATCCAGGTTCTACGCCTGCATAGCCGCGTGCCTGTGGCCGAACCGTCGCGCATCACGCCCGATTTGGTGGCCGCGCTCAAATCACGCCTGGCCACCTACGTCGTCATTCACGTCAACCATGCCGATGAAATCACGCCCGAAGTCAAAGCCGCATTGGCGCTGATGGCGGACAGTGGCATTCCCCTGCTTTCACAGACAGTGTTGTTGCGCGGTGTAAATGATTCCGCCCAGGCCTTGACGAAGCTGATGCGCACACTCGTGGCCCATCGGGTGAAGCCATATTATCTGCATCAGACCGATCTTGCCAAAGGCACGGGGCATTTCCGTGTGCCAATCGCCGAAGGACAAGAAATTATGAGGGCCATGCGCGGGCACGTCTCAGGCCTGTGCCAGCCGACTTACGTGTTGGATATTCCGGGCGGCCACGGCAAGGTGCCGGTCGGGCCACAATATTTGGTTGAGGGTGGTGTGGTGGATGTGACGGGAAAGCTGCACGGCACAGAGCTGAGCTGAAGTCCCTCATCCGGCCTTTGGCCACCTTCTCCCGCAAGAAGAGCGGGAGAAGGCGAAAATTACGATCTGCCTTCTCCTGTTTCTTCCAACGGGAGAAGGTGCCCGAAGGGCGGATGAGGGGAAACTACTCAGCCCTTCAATGCGTCACAGCCGTTTCAACTGAACCCTTGTCCTTCGCGCGTGCCGCAGCTGCTGCTTCCTCGGCTTCCTCGTCCCAGACGATGGATACAGGTTGCCGTACCAGGGCGTGCATGAGCACTTCATCGACATGCGACACTGGCACCAGCTCCATGCCGGACTTCACATTGTCGGGAATCTCGGCGAGGTCCTTGACGTTGTCGATGGGGATCAGCACTTTCTTGATGCCGCCACGCAGCGCCGCCAGCAGCTTTTCTTTCAAGCCGCCGATGGGTAAAACACGGCCGCGCAAGGTGACTTCACCCGTCATGGCAATATCCCTGCGCACAGGAATGCCCGTGAGCACCGACACGATGGCCGTTGCCATGGCAATGCCCGCTGACGGGCCGTCCTTCGGCGTGGCACCCTCAGGCACGTGCACGTGAATATCGCGCTTGTCGAACAGCGTGGGCTTCACGCCGATGGATGGAGCACGAGACCGCACATAACTCGAAGCCGCAGAAATCGACTCCTTCATCACATCGCGCAAGTTTCCGGTAACAGTCATTTTGCCTTTGCCGGGCATCATCAGGGCTTCGATGGTCAACAACTCGCCACCCACTTCCGTCCATGCCAGTCCTGTAACAACGCCCACCTGGTCTTCACGTTCAGCTTCGCCGAAGCGGAACTTCTGTGCCCCCAGATAGTCGTTCACCACCTTGGCAGTGACCTTGATTTTCTTGCCCTTCTTGGCCGTCATCAAATCCTTCACGGCTTTGCGGGCCAGCGTGTTCAACTCGCGCTCCAGCGAACGCACACCGGCTTCGCGGGTGTAACGCTGAATGATTTCGCGAATAGCTTCTTCGGTAACCTCGAATTCCTTCTTGTCAAGACCATGATGTTCCATGGCCTTGGGCACCAGATGACGGCGGGCGATTTCCGCCTTCTCGTCTTCGGTGTAACCGGCGATTCGGATGATTTCCATACGGTCAAGCAGCGCTGGCG
>CAXTKL010000134.1:0-6737 GCA_964244825.1 uncultured Aestuariivirga sp. | reverse complement strand
TTTGCCGTCTTCGTGCTCGATGACGTTACCCTTGCGCACGCCTGAGGCGATGACCTTGACCACGGTGAATTCTCTCTTTGTATCGGATTGCAGTTGTTTGGTGCCGCGCCTATAGCAGCCCGACTCCATAAAGCCAACCCCGACACGCCGATGGCCGAAACCCCACCGCAATCCCCCTGGTATGATCGCCAACGCCATGAAGACCGCAGGCCATTTCTGCTGGCGCGGAACCGCGTTGTGACAGCGACGCGGTACTGGTTTGCGGAGCGGGATTTTCTGGAGGTGGATGTTCCGGCACTTGTATTCTCGCCAGGCAACGAAGCGCATCTGCATGCGTTTGCAACGGAACTGATCCACAGCGACGGATCGCAGTTCACCCGTTATCTGCACACCTCACCGGAATTTGCCTGCAAGAAACTGTTGGCGGCAGGAGAAGAACGCATTTTCTCGCTGGGTCATGTGTTTCGCAACCGTGAGCTCACGCGAACCCACAGCCCTGAATTCACGATGCTGGAGTGGTATCGCACCAATGCAGACTACCGCGTGATCATTGAAGACACTGTTGCCTTGGTGCGGCTTGCTGCTGCTGTGACAGGGCATCCAGTCTGGCATTGGAAGGACAGTACTTGCGACCCCTTTGCTGACGCGCAGTGGCTGAGTGTAAATGAAGCGTTCATACGCTTTGCGGGCGTTGATCTGCTCGCAACCCTGACTCCAGCACCCGACCGCAACGCCCTTGCCGCTTTTTCGCCCGTCGCATTTGGCGCTGATGACAGCTGGTCCGATATCTTCAGCCGCATTCTTGTGGAAAGGGTGGAACCACATCTCGGGCTGGGTCATCTGACGGTGCTTTATGAATATCCGTCCTGCGAAGCGGCCCTGGCGCGCACCTGCGCCCATGATGCACGGGTGGCTGAGCGCTTCGAACTTTATGCGGCGGGTGTGGAACTGGCAAATGGCTTTGGCGAATTGACGGATGCTGCAGAACAGCGGCGCCGTTTTGTGGCGGAAATGGATATCAAGCAAAGGGTCTATGGCGAGCGTTATCCGGTTGATGAGGAATTGATCGACGCCTTGGGGTACATGCCGCCTGCGTCGGGAGTGGCGCTCGGGCTTGACCGTGTCATCATGCTGGCAACGGGAGCGACGTCAATTGAACAGGTGCAATGGGTGCCTGTGCGTTAGCCGCCTGCTGCCAGCCGCTTCACGGGCCGTTGGTGATAAGGCGCTGCGAGTGAGTCAAAGCTGGGGGAAGACACCACGCCGAAGGCGTCCGGGTAGCTGCGCTTGATTTTGTTTGCGGCGGCTGCTTCGCGATCCCCTGTCAACGGGTGATTGCCGTAAACCACATTTGTCAACCGGTCACGCCGGGGCGCAATGCTACGGAGTTTATGCAGCAGTGTTACCATCTCGCGCGGATCATAACCTGCCTTCACCAGAATATCGATGCCGACCGAGTCCGCCATCAGCTCCTGTTGGCGGATCATGCCGTTGAGGGTGGCATTGCCACCGATGCGCAGGATACGTCCCAGACTATCGGCGAGCCTTGTGGGCGTGTAGTCGTCCATGAAATGGCCACCGGCCTTGCTGGCGAGGCGGATCTGTTTTTGCCGTTGCGGGTGTTTCAAAATCACATGGGCCATTTCGTGGGCCATTACGGCGGCAACTTGTGCCTCGTTATCGGCAAATTGCAAAAGGCCTTCGTTGACCAGTATGGTGCCCGCACCGGGTGTAAAGGCATTGGCCTGATTGCTTTTCAGGAGTACAACATGAAAATTCTCACGCTCGGCGTGAATGGACTGGGCGAGATGATCTGCCATGGCTTGCAGATGGCGCGTCATTGCCAGATTGGACGACTTGCCGACACGGGTGACCAGCGACTCGGTCACGGCCTCTGCTGTTTTTCGTTCCTGCTCCGGCGATGTGACGAGGGCCTGATTCACTTCCTCGGGGGATGCGCCAATTCTGTGCGCGAAGGCGTTGCGAAAATTGGCTTTTTCATCCTCCAGGGCCAGCAGTGATCGTCCGCCATTCGAACAGCCAGACAACATCAAAGCCGCAAACATGATGGCGGCAGCGCGGTTCCGGTTGGGCAGCGTTTTTTGCATAAGGCCCCTTACAAGCGTTAACGGCTGTTAACCAATGCATGCCCGGATTTGAGGTGGAGTTCAAGACGATTTGCTTACACGAGTGCCAAGCGTTTCAGCACTTGTTTGACACTTAAAGCCAACTTATCCACGATTTCGGCCAACTCTCCGTCACTGGCATTGTAAGGTGGTGCCAGAATGATGACATCGCCATTCACACCATCAATGTTGCCGCCAACAGGATAACAAATCAGCCCGTTTTCAAGTGCTTGCTGACGGATGTTCATGAACAGCTTGAGTTCTGCCGGAAATGGCTGTTTGCGCGTTTGATCCCGCACGAGTTCGGTTGCGATGAAGTAGCCACGTCCGCGAATGTCGCCCACGGCCTCTACGCCTGAAAGTGCATCGGCAATCATGGTCTTGAGTTTCGCTTCTTGTGCCGCCACGCGTTCGACGAGCTTTTCGCGAGTCACAATTTTTTGCACAGCAACGCCCGCAGCACAGCATGCGGTGTGGCCCGTAAAGGTGTGACCCGTCTGCGCTACATTGATCGCCTCGGCAATCCTGTTGGAATAGATTGCGGCCCCTAGCGGCAGATATCCAGCGGCCAGGCCTTTCGCTGCGGCCATGATGTCAGGTTCAACACCGTCGTGTTCCAAGGCCCGCCAGGTGCCGGTGCGGCCCGCACCACACATGACTTCATCGGCGATCATCAGGACACCGTAGCGATTGCAGATCTCGCGGACGCGTTTGGCATAACCTTCTGGTGCGGGCACGCATCCGCCTGCTGCGCCAACGACGGGTTCAAAAATGAAGGCGGCGATATTTTCCGGACCCTCGCGCAAAATGGCATCTTCGAGGTGCTGGGCATCAAGCGCACCGGGTTCGGGCCGGTAGGTGTTGGCGGGGGAAATTCTGATCGCGTCGATGAAGGCACCTGCAAAGGCGATGCGGCGTTCAAGGAAGCCTGAAACGCCGAGAGCGCCAAGTGTATTGCCGTGCCACGACCTTTCGCGCGCGATGAATTTGCGTCGGGCTTTTTGGCCGATGACAAATTGATATTGCAACGCGAGTTTGAGGCAGCTCTCTACGGCTTCTGAGCCCCCGGTAAGGAAAATCATGTTCTGCAACGTGCCGCCGCAACGGCGGGCGATGATCTCCGTCAGTTCCTCCAGAGCGTCGGAGGTGAAGTTATAGCGATAGCCATGGGCGATGCGTTCGAGTTGCTTGGCGATGGCCCCGTTTACCTCTTCGTTGCCATGGCCGATGCAATAGACTGCGGGGCCGCCGGAACCGTCAATGTATTGCTTGCCGTTGGAGTCGTAGAGATAGCTGCCCTTCGCCCACGCGACTTTCGGCAGGTGGGTGGTGGATTTCAGGTCTGAACGGGATAGGGACATCTGGCTCTTGCAGTCGTGGTGAAGCTGCCCGAAAAGACCATAGCGCCTGGAGCGCGTCAATGAATGTCGGGATTGCAATGACAGCGGATTTGAATGAGGTGCTGGCGAACGCGTGGGCGCTGTTGGAACAGGGTGTGGCGAGCCGGCGGCACGGGTTTCATTTTGCCGCTGTGGCAACAGTTGGCGTTTCGGGCGCGCCGCGCATTCGCACAGTGATCTTGCGGGCTGCGGATTCAGCAGTTCGGCGTTTGCGCTTCCATACCGATGTCCGTTCGCAGAAATGCAAAGACCTTGCGGCCAATCCGAATATTGCTCTCGTGTTTTATGATGAAGCCAGCAAAACCCAGGTGCGGGTGGAGGGCCGTGCGTCGCTGCACAGTGATGATGCCTTGGCAGACGCGAGTTGGGCTGCTTCCCAACCGATGAGCCGTTTGACCTATGGCACCATGCCGGTGCCGGGACTTGCGATTGGTGAACCGGATTCGTTTTCACTTCCTGCGCCGCAGGGCGATGTGGAATGGGCAAGGCCGCATTTTGCGGCTGTGCTTGTGCAGGTGCAGACTTTGCAGTGGCTCTATCTGAAAGAGGGCGGCCAGCGCTGTGCGGTGTTTGATTTCGTTGCTGATACGCGGAGCTGGACGGTGCCGTCATGATTACGCTTTATGATCCGGTGCAGAAGCTGCATGCGCCGGAATCATTCGTCGTCGCAGGGCGGTCGCAGCCTATTCCGGAGACGCCTGCGCGGATCGACATGTTGATGGAGGGCGTGAAAGCTATTGGCAGTGAAGTGCGGGTGCCACCTGAAATCGGGTCTGAGGTTCTGGGGCTGGTGCATACCCAGCAGTATTTGAGTTTTCTGGAGACGTTGCGCGAGCGCTGGGGGCATGTTCCGAACTCCAGCGATATTCCACTGCCGAATGTCTATGCCATTCAGCGGGCCTCGCTGCCGCCGATTGGCTATCCGGATGCTGTGGTGGGGCAGGCTGGTTATCATCTGGGGGATGGGGCTTGTCCGGTGACGGAGACAACCTTGGCTGCTGCGAAAGCGAGTGCGGCGTGTGCTGTTGAGGCGGCGCGGCTTGTGATGGGCGGAGAGCAGATGGCCTATGCCTTGTGCCGTCCGCCGGGGCATCATGCGGCTTCTGATCTCGCGGCGGGATTTTGTTTTTTCAATAATTCCGCGCTGGCTGCGGAGGTTTTAACGCAAGCGGGAAAACGGGTGGCTGTTCTCGACATTGATGTGCATCATGGAAATGGGACGGAGGCGATATTTTATGACCGGGCCGATGTTTTGACAGTTTCCATTCACGTCAATCCGAAACGGTTCTATCCGTTCTTCTGGGGCTATGAGGACAAGCGAGGGCGCGGTGTGGGTGAAGGCTTCAATCTGAATCTGCCGCGGGAACGTGGACTGGATTTGAAGGGTTATCTTGCAGCACTGGAGATTGCACTCAAGCGAATTTCGGATTTTGCTGCGGATCATCTTGTTCTTGCGGCCGGGCTTGATATTGCTGTCGATGATCCCTTCAGGGGGTTTGCGATTGAGACTCCGGAGTTCAGGGTGATTGGCCAACGTATTGCTGAACTGAGATTGCCCATGGTTGTGGTTCAGGAAGGAGGATATCCCTCTGACTCGCTTGGGCGCAATCTGGCCTCCTTGCTTCAAGGATTGGGTGCATAATGGGCGTGGGGTTTCGCAGCATGCGACCAGGACAGGAAGACGCTGTAGCCGCCATGATCCGGCAATTGCCAAAGGATATCGGTATTAATGCGGTTCCTAAAATCTCAGGAGAGTCGTTGCGGACAGCCTCGGACCTCATCCAAGTTTCAGTAGCAGACGATTCAGGATTGCTGCTGGGCTGCTGTGTGTGGATGCCGGTTTTTTCCACGTGGCGGGGATCGAAAGGGGTTTACATCTGCGATCTCTATGTCATGAAACACGCACGGGGCAAACGCATTGGCGAGCGTTTGGTGCAATATGTGGCCAAGCAGGCGAAAGTGATTGGTGCGTCCTATATCCGGCTTGAGGTGAATGCCGAAAATGCCCGGGCGTCGGAATTTTATGGACGTTTGGGTTTTTTCAAAAAGGCAGATGAGCAAAATCATTTCATGGAACAGGAAGCGCTGGACGCTTTGGCAGGAGAAAAATCGTGACAATCAAGACAGTAGGACTGATCGGTGCCGGGCTGATGGGCCATGGCATTGGCAAAAACGTTCTGGAAAAAGGTTTTGCGCTGAATGTGGTGGCCCATAGCAGCCGGGCCAATGTGGACGACCTGGTTTCGCGCGGGGCCAAAGAATTCAAGACACAGGCCGAAATTGCGACCAATTCCGATCTCGTTATTCTCTGTATCACCGGAACGCCACAAGTTGAGGAGGCGGTGTATGGGGCCACGGGGTTGCTCAAGGGTGCCAAAAAAGGTTTGATCATTGCGGATTGTTCGACAGCAATTCCGGATTCCACCATCAGGATTGCGGCTGAGCTTGCGGGGCAGGGCGTCAGTTTTGTGGATACGCCGATGACCCGCACGCCAAAGGAAGCCGAGGCCGGAAAGCTGGGGCTTATGGTGGGTGGAGACGCCGCAGTGATTGACCGGATCAGGCCGGTGCTGAACACATTTGCTGACCTCATCGTTTATTGCGGTGGCGTGGGCACGGCGCACCAGATGAAGCTGATCAACAACTTCATGTCGATGGCCCATGCGGCTGTGGCAGCGGAGGCGATTACAGTTGCTTCCAAGGCCGGAATTGGCATGGAGGCGCTGCGCGATGTGATCATGGGCGGCGGGGCCATGTCGGTGATGTTCGGGCGTTTGATCAACGTTCCGCTGCATGATGATGATACGCATGCCAAATTCGCCATCCGCAATGGGCGGAAGGATTTGCGCTATTATACCAATATGACGGAAAACATGCCGGTGGCGTCGCCGATTGCCGAGACAATTCACCAGATCTTTGTTCTCGCGGATACGCAGGGCTATGGCGAAAGGTTTGTGCCGCGGCTGGTGGACATGATGGGGAAGAATGCCGGACTGAAATGAAGGGCTTAGGTGTAAAAAGCGCAACACAGGAAAAAAACGCTTGACACCGCGCGGTCGTTTCGCTATATCTGGCTACACTGCAGAATTGGGTCTCCGCTTCTGCCGTTCCCGACAACAGTCTTGAGCCGATCAAGAAGACGACGTTGGGGCGGCAGGCAGGGCTATCGCATATGGCATCCAAAGGACCTCATCAGCCCTTCGGGCAGCTT
>CAXTKL010000133.1:0-6873 GCA_964244825.1 uncultured Aestuariivirga sp. | reverse complement strand
GTCATCGACTTCATCGACATGGAGGAGAACCGCAACAACCGCAACGTCGAACGCCGCATCAAGGAAGCCCTGAAGAACGACCGCGCCCGCATTCAGGTGGGCCGCATCTCGCATTTCGGTCTTCTGGAAATGTCGCGCCAGCGGCTGCGCCCGGGTCTCATCGAAGGCACCTTCCACACCTGCCCGCATTGTGAAGGACGCGGCATGATCCGCTCGCTCTCCTCTTGCGGATTGGGCGTGCTGCGCCAGATTGAAGACCAGCTGCTGAAAAAGGCCGAAAACCTCACAGTCACCTGTGCCCGCGACGTGGCGTCTTATCTGCTCAACGAAAAGCGCGACAGCCTGCTGGTGCTGGAACAAACCTATGTTGTTACCATTTTCGTGGTGGCGTCCCTGCATGACATGAAGGGTACACAAGCCACCATCGAACGGGCCCATGACCGCGAACACGTGCAACGCCGCATCCCGGTGTCGGCACCTGTGCGCATGGAATCGGCCTTGTCTGATGAACCCGAAGAAGACGTGGTCGAAGAAGCCGCCGACGAAGCAGAAACCGAAGCCAAGCCAGAGGCCGATGCCGAACAGAACGGCGAAAGCCGTGGCCGCCGCCGCCGCCGTGGCCGCCGTGGTGGCCGCCGCAACGACCGTCCGGAAGGTGAAGGCGAACAGCAGGAAGCGACCAGCGAAGACGCAGACGCCGATCCGCAGGGTGGCGATGATCGCCCGTTTGATGGTGAAGCGGTTGGCGTTGAACCGGCGGAAGGTGGCGAGAAGCCCGAAGGCGAAACCGAAGACCGCCCGCGCCGAGGCCGCCGTGACCGCTTTGGCCGCAACCGCAACCGCCGCACGGAAAAACCGCTGGAAACCTTGGAAGGCGAAGCACCCGCCGAAGGCTCTGAGGGTGTCGCAGACGCAACAACCGAGCGCCCGCCCCGCGAACCCCGCAGGGATCGTGGCGATCGTGGTCCCCGCCGCGAGCGTGGGGACCGGCCACCGCGCGAACAACCCGTCTTCGTCGCCCCGCCACCGCAAGTCAAAATCGAGATTCCAGACTTCATTCCGGAACCCGAGGCCCGCAAGTGGACCCCACCCGCCCCCACCATCCAGGCCGAAGCCGCGCCGAAAAAAGGCGGCTGGTGGAGCAAGGTGAAGAGTTGAGATAGGCCTCCCTCTCCGTCTCGCGCCAAGGCGCGATCCACCTCTCCCGCAAGCGGGCGAGGAAAAGTATTTTCTTTCCTCGCCCGCTTGCGGGAGAGGTGGATCGGGGCGCAAGCCCCGAGACGGAGAGGGACCTTCCCCAAGCCTCAAACTCGCCGCAATTCGCGTGAAAACCCCACGCCGTGCCCACCTTGAAACCTTTTCGCCTGTTCTTGATTGCCGCCCTCGCGCTTGGGCTTGCATCGCCGCAATCCCTTGCCAAATCCCGCAAACAACAGGCCCAGGAACAATCAGGCCCCAATCTCATCCGCGATGCTGAAATCGAAGGCTTGTTGCGCCAATATGCGCGGCCGATTTTCAAGGCGGCCCATATCAACCCCGATGCTGTGACCGTCTATGTCATTGCCGACGACAGCATCAATGCCTTCGTTGCGGGTGGCCAGCGGATTTTTGTCAACACCGGCCTTTTCACCAAGACAAAATCCTACAAGGAAATCATCGGCGTCATCGCCCATGAATCCGGCCACATCTCCGGCGGCCATCTCGCCAGGATGCAGAATGAGGTGGACAGCGCTTCGACAGAACGCATCATCGGCATGCTGCTGGGGGCTGCCGCTGCCGTCGGCGGCTCCGCTGCAGGTGTTCAAGGTGCTGGCGAAATGGGCCAGGGCATCATGATGGGCACACAGGGCATGGCCCAGCGCCGCTTCCTGTCCTACCAGCGCGCCATGGAATCCTCCGCAGACCAGGCGGCGATCAAATATCTGCTGGCAACCCACAACGACCCCTCAGGGATGCTCACTCTGTTCCAGAAAATGGCGAGTGAATCAATTTCCACGACTGCCGGTGCCGACCCATACATGTTCTCCCACCCCATGCCGCTGGAACGCATTCGCAATCTCGAGGTTGTGGCCAGGCAGTCGCCCTATTTCGACACGCCTGAAGACCCCGGACAAAAGCTGCGCTATGAACTGGTGAAGGCCAAGATCATCGGTTATATGCAAGGGCCGCAGCGGGTATTTCTGCGTTATCCGTCGTCCGACACATCGCTACCAGCCCGTTACGCCCGTGCCGTGGCCATGTACCGCCGCGGCGACATCAAGAATGCTTTTCCCGTCATCGACAGCATGACAGCCGAACTGCCGCAGAATCCTTATTTCTGGGAGTTGAAAGCCCAGGCGGCTCAGGAAGCGGGCCAGCCGCAGGTTGGCCTGCCTGCCATCGTCAAGGCCAGGGCTCTGCTCCCCAACAACGGGCTGATGCAAATTCTCCACGCCCAGTTGCTGCTGGATGTGGGCGGCAAGGCAAACGCTGATCAGGCCATGAAATTGCTGATCCTGGCCAAGAAAACCGAAGGTAATTCTCCTGTCATATTCAAATTGCAAGCCGAGGCCCATGCAGCAGATGGAGATACCGCCCGGGCCGAACTGGCCACCGCCGAAATGGCCTTCAGCAGTGGCGACAAGGACCTTGCGATTGAAAAAGCCAAGGCGGCTCAAGACCATTTCAAGCGCGGAACGCCGGAATGGCTGCGCGCCAACGACATTCTGACCTTCGCCGCAAAGAAGAACTGAAGCGATCACGCAAAAGCCATTTGCAAACAACTTTCAAATTGGGGCAACTTGCCTCATCAACCTGAGGACGACATGAAACATCTTTCCCGCCTTCTCCTTGCCACCGCACTTGCTGTTTCCACAGTATCGCTGCCCGTGACTGCCGCATCCTTTGACAGCGCTCAAAAAGCCGAGATGGAAAAGATCATTCGCAGCTATCTGCTCGACAACCCGGAACTGTTGCGTGAAATGGCCGACAAGCTGGAAATCAAAGACAAGCGCACGGAAGACGAGCGGATCAACAAGGCTATAGTGACCCACAAAGACGAGATCTTCAAAACCGCTGCAGATCCGA
Source organism: uncultured Aestuariivirga sp. (assembly GCA_964244825.1). Taxonomy (GTDB): domain Bacteria; phylum Pseudomonadota; class Alphaproteobacteria; order Rhizobiales; family Aestuariivirgaceae; genus Aestuariivirga. The sequence goes on along the minus strand of CAXTKL010000133.1, from coordinate 3,807 downwards.
AAGTCGGCAGCAGCAAGCCAGATGTCACCATCGTGGAATTCATGGATTACAATTGCGGCTGGTGCAAAAAATCCGTAGGCGAAGTCACAGGGCTAGTGAAATCAGACAGGAATATCAAGGTGGTATTCAAGGACTTTCCGATTTTCGGTGAACATTCGGAATATGCCGCCAAGGCTGCGCTCGCCGCCGAGAAACAGGGCAAATACTGGCAACTGCACCAGGCGCTCTATGCCCATGACGGCCAGGTGACAACCGAGGTCGTGAATCAGGTCGCCGGGGAACTCGGCCTCGACATGAAGAAGCTGCAAACTGACATCGGCTCAAAAGAAATCGGTGAACGCATTGCCGCCAACATGCAACTGGCAAAAGACCTCGGCATCAGCGGCACCCCGGCCTTCATCATCGACGACCAGTTCCACGGCGGCTACCTGCCCCTCGACGGTATGAACGCCGCCATCGCCGAAGTGCGGGCCAAAGGCTGCAAGATGTGTTGAGAGGAGGTTTCCCTCTACCCGAGCAACCCTCGCACAGCCGCTATCGCCTCAGTGGCCTTGGCGCCATCCGGTCCACCAGCCTGCGCCATATCCGGTTTGCCCCCACCACCCTTGCCGCCCACAGCCGCAGCCGCAGCGCGGACCAGCGCCACTGCATCAAACCTGGCCGCAAGATCAGGCGCGACACCCGTAACAATGGACGCGGCTCCTGCTGCCGAAATCGCCACATTGGCAACGACGCCTGATCCAAGGACAGCCAAATCCTTCAGCGTCAATGGCTTCAGGTCTTGCGCGTCAAGCCCGTTGATGATGCGGAACGAAAACGGAATGCCAGCAACTTTTTCGACCGTTGGCTTTGAAGACGACAGGGCCGTTGATTTTTTCAGATCATTCAGCTCTTTTTCCAGGCGCTTCCGGTCGTCCATCAAGGCCTCGATGCGTTCCACCACGTTGGCCGTTGAGGTTTTCAAAAGTGCAGCCGCAGCCGAAACACGCCGGTCCTGTTCCACCAGATAGTCCCGTGCGGCAGCCCCTGCCAGCGCTTCCATGCGCCGCACACCGGCAGCCACAGCGCTTTCCGACACGATCTTGATCAGGCCGATATCGCCCGTGCGCCGCACATGCGTACCGCCGCAGAGTTCGAGCGAATAGATCGGCTTTGCAGCACCTTCGGGATTGCGGCCCATCGAGACAACCCTTACTTCGTCGCCATATTTCTCGCCGAACAGCGCCATGGCACCCTCGGCAATCGCATCATCCACACTCATGAGCCGGGTATTCACCGCGTCATTCTGCAGCACAATGTTATTTGCCATGGCTTCAACAAACGCGATGTCTTCGTCGGACATCGGCTTGGTGTGGGAGAAGTCAAAGCGCAAGCGGTCCGGGTCAACCTGCGAGCCTTTCTGGGCGACATGGGTGCCAAGTTTGGTGCGTAGCGCCTCATGCAACAAATGCGTGGCTGAATGGTGCTGGCGGTTGCCGCTGCGCCGTGCATTGTCCACGGTCAAAGCCACAGCATCTCCGGTTTTGAAATCACCTGATTCAACCACACCCAGATGTACAAACACATCGCCCACACGTTTCAGCGTATCGGTGACACGGAACACCGCACCATCGGCGGTTTTGATCACACCGGTATCTCCCGTCTGGCCGCCCGACTCGCCATAGAATGGCGTCTGGTTGACGATGATGGCGCCCTGCTCTCCCGTGGCCAAAGCATTGACCGCAGCGCCATCGCGCACCAGGGCCAGTACCAACCCCTCAGCCACCTCCGTATCGTAACCTAAAAATTCCGTGGCCCCGTGCTTTTCGCGAAGATCGTACCAGATAGTTTCCGATTTGGAGTCACCTGTACCCTTCCAGGCCTTGCGCGCATCCTGGCGCTGCTGTTCCATTGAAGTGTTAAACGCATCTGTATCGACCGTCACACCACGGGACTTCAAGGCGTCCTGTGTCAGGTCAAGTGGAAAGCCATAGGTATCATAAAGCTTGAACGCGGTTTCGCCCTTGAACACGTCACCGCTGTTGAGACCAGATGACTCTTCATCCAGCAGTTTAAGACCACGCTCCAAAGTCTTGCGGAAGCGGTTTTCTTCCAGCAGCAGGGTTTCCGAAATCAGTGCTTCCGTACGCTGCAACTCCGGATAGGCCGCACCCATTTCGCGCACCAGTGTGGGCACCAGTTTATACATCAACGGCTGCTTCATCCCCAGCAATTCAGCATGGCGCATGGCCCGGCGCATGATCCGGCGCAGCACGTAACCCCGGCCTTCATTTGACGGCAACACGCCATCGGCGATCAGGAAAGACGAGGCGCGAAGATGATCGGCAATGACCCGATTCGAGGCTTTGTTTGCACCCGTCGCCGCCACACCTGTGCGCTCAACGATGGCCGATATCAGCGATTTGAAAAGATCTGTCTCATAATTGTCGTGCGTTCCTTGCAACACCGCTGCAATGCGCTCCAGTCCCATGCCCGTGTCGATCGACGGGCGCGGCAGATTCAGGCGTTCGGTTTTCGACACTTGCTCGAATTGCATGAACACCAGGTTCCAGATTTCGATGAAACGGTCGCCATCGGCATCCGGGCTGCCGGGCGGGCCACCCGGAATTGTGTCGCCGTGATCATAGAAAATTTCCGAACACGGCCCGCAGGGTCCCGTATCACCCATAGACCAGAAATTATCCGACGTCGGGATGCGAATGATACGGCTATCCGGCAGGCCCGCAATTTTCCGCCACAGGGCGAAAGCCTCATCATCGTCATGATAAACGGTGACCGTCAGCTTGTCCTGCGGCAGTCCATATTCTTTGGTGATCAGCGTCCATGCCCATTCAATCGCGTCCGGCTTGAAATAGTCACCAAAGGAAAAATTACCGAGCATTTCGAAAAAGGTGTGGTGGCGGGCTGTGTAACCCACATTGTCGAGGTCATTGTGCTTGCCACCGGCACGCACACACTTCTGCGCCGTGGTCGCACGCGAATAGGGTCGTTTCTCCATACCAGTGAATGTGTTCTTGAATTGCACCATGCCGGAATTGGTGAACATCAAGGTCGGGTCGTTGCGCGGCACCAGCGGCGACGATGCCACCACCTCATGCCCCCGCGTCTTGTAAAACTCGAGGAAGGTGGAGCGAATTTGCGCAAGGCTGATCATCACGGCGGTCCTGAAAATGAAAGTCGGGGCTGTTTAAGGCGTGACGCAGCGCCCTTCAAGCCTTCCCGTCAAAAACAGAACACCTCCGGACGGGGGAGTCCGGAGGTGCGGGGAGCGAGGCTGTGGGGCAACACGAGTCCTCGCCCGGGCGGGCGTACCAATTGAACAAGGGGTGTCGCAAAACACTTCATTCAAAACGCAGGGAACAACCCGCCGGGGTTTTGTTGGAGAGGGCAAGAGTCCCCTCTCCGTCTCGCGCGATCCACCTCTCCCGCAAGCGGGCGAGGAAATCCATTTTACCCTCCTCGCCCGCTTGCGGGAGAGGTGTCACGCGTAGCGTGACGGAGAGGGACCGCCGCTCAGACTTTAATCCTCAGCGTCATCACTCTTGCCACCGGCCTTGTCGGTGATCCGTGCAGCGAGCACAGCAGAATTGCCGCGGATCGCCGCTTCAATGGCATTGGCCATGTCAGGATTTGCTTTCAGGAACGACTTGGCATTGTCACGGCCCTGGCCGATGCGCTCGCCATTGTAGGAATACCAGGAGCCTGACTTTTCAACCACGCCAGCCACCACGCCAAGGTCAACCAGTTCACCCACCTTGGAAATGCCTTCGCCATACATGATGTCGAATTCCACCATCTTGAACGGCG